>JAQTXD010000049.1 GCA_028688955.1 Desulfuromonadaceae bacterium | reverse complement strand
CACTCCTGTCGTGATGGATCACTCAGAGCTTCTGTTGGTAGTTACGTGAAAGAATTTATGCGGTTAATGAAGGCAATAAGCAGCCCGTAGTGGTGATGGTCAAATAGCAACGAGATACGTGGCAGATGTGCCAGATCCGGTTCATCGATCTCTTCCGGGAAGGCCATGCAGCAGCGAATCCGGTCCCCTTCTTTGATAAGTCCGGGAAATTCATCAGATAGTGTAGCAATCTGTTCTTCTGAAAGTGCTTTCTGCAGGCGAATAACCAACAGGTTCTCGATAAATCTCAGAGAATGATAGGTCTTATAAAAGGTGTTAATTACTTCAAGCGCTTCCTGCTCGTTTCTGGTGATGGTAAAGAGTGAGAAATCCTCTCCTGAAATGTAGCCTTTTACCAGAAGACTTTCCTTGATAAAGTCGAAGAACTGTTCCCAGTAACCATCCTGGTCGTCCATGAGAATTAACGGTTTGGGTGATGTCTTGCCGGTCTGAATGAGCGTAAACACTTCCATCGCCTCGTCCAGTGTTCCAAATCCTCCCGGGAAGACCACAATTGCATCGGCCTCTTTAACGAACGCAACCTTACGGTTGAAGAAATACTTATAGGTAACCAGGCGCGGATTGCGGTACATGACCGGATTCGGCTTCTGCTCAAAGGGAAGGCGAATATTTACTGCAAATGAGTTCTCACTCCCGGCTCCTTCATTTCCTGCCTGCATGATGCCGGGGCCACCCCCGGTAATAACCATGTAGTTGTTTTCCGCAAGACTACGACTGAAGCGGATACATTTTTTGTACATCTCATCGGCTTCTACCGTGCGTGCAGAGCCGAATATGGTAACTTTTTTCCGGTGGCGATAGGGACCGAAGACCTTAGCTGTATAGCGCATTTCGCGCAATGTGCGGTTGATCAGCTTCAGGTCTGCCAGATAGTCAACATCCTGGCCGATTTTCAATGTTGCAAGAATCATTTCTTTGATAACAGCGGGGTGGTGAATCCCGCCTGATTCTTCAACCAAACGATTGATAATCTGATCAATCTGCTCATTACTTCTGGAAAAACTCAACTCCATATTGAAAACCTTCTTGGTTCCGTGTTTCGTAATGGCGCTTACAAGCGCGGGAGAATATCACAGGTGGTGTTGTAAAGCAAACAGCTGATTGCTTTCGCAATCTGTATGCGGGTGCATCGAATAAGCTTGAAAGCAGGTAGTAGGTTTGCTATAACGCAAGAAATTTTGTTATATAAACAAGTTGTGATAGATACTAGTGCCGATAGGCAGGGAGACAGCGCATGTCCAATCCAACGCTGGTCATGTACGAAGAAGAATTTAAAGAAGTTAATGATGTTATTGAGCGTTTGCTAAAGGAAGCCAATGCAAAAGTAATCTTTCTTGTCGACAAAAACGGCCAGCTCATCTCGGGTGTGGGCGAAACGGAACGCTTTGACACGACTTCGCTTGCATCTCTGACTGCCGGAAATATTGCCGCCACGGGTGGGTTGGCGAAGCTCATCGGTGAGAAAGAGTTTTCAATTCTTTTTCACGAAGGGGAGAAGGACAATCTCCATATTTCAATAGTAGGGGGACGGGTAATTCTCGTCGTTCTGTTTGATAACCGGTCGTCACTCGGCCTTGTACGACTGCGTGTGAAAAAATCGTCGGAGGAGCTCTCCCAGATTTTTGAAAAACTTCTTAAAAAGTCGGAGGAGCGTGAAAAGCGCGGTGCTTCTGATTTTCCTTTTGCTGAAATAACAGACGACGACATCGATAATCTTTTCAGCTGACATTCCGTGTCGCTGGACAGCATATTCATGCCGGGGTTGGAACTCATTTAGACGTATTACGTAAATAACGGGGAAAGCCAAAGATGTCCTTCATCAACTATGCTTCTCGTGAAATTAATTGCAAAATAGTTTACTACGGGCCTGGTCTGTGCGGGAAAACAACAAACCTCCAGTTTGTCTATCAGAAAACTGCACCGGACGCCAAGGGCAAGATGATAAGTCTCGCGACAGAAACCGAGCGAACACTCTTTTTCGACTTTCTGCCGCTTTCTTTGGGTGAGATCAGGGGGTTTAAGACACGGTTTCATCTGTACACGGTGCCTGGCCAGGTCTTTTATGATGCTTCCAGAAAATTGATTTTAAAGGGTGTCGATGGCGTCGTTTTTGTCGCAGATTCCCAGGAGGAACGCATCGATGCAAACGTGGAGTCTCTTGAGAATCTGAGGTTGAATCTCAAGGAGCAGGGCTATGACCTCGACAAGCTGCCGTACATAATACAGTACAACAAGCGGGATTTACCAGGGGCGATGTCTGTTGAGGAACTGCGCCGTGAGTTGAATCCAACGAATGTACAGGAGTTTGAGGCGTGTGCGACTTCGGGAGAAGGTGTATTTGAAACACTGAAGGCGGTAGCCAAGCTGATACTTATTGACCTGAAGAAGGGGAAGTAGACATGCTACGCAGCGCCATTCACGCGCAGAAATCATGGTGGGCTGTTGAATTGGTCCCACGGTGATGAGATGACGGTTTGGCCCGAATGTTTCTTTGGACTTGATTTATTTTGTGGAGCGTGGTAAGTACTGCATCCCGCCGTTATTGAGGATTGTCTGCACAACACGGAGAGATGGCCGAGTAGGTCGAAGGCGCTCGCCTGCTAAGCGAGTATACTGGGAAACCGGTATCCAGGGTTCGAATCCCTGTCTCTCCGCCACTTTTTATCGGATGCCGCATTGAAATATCCTTGGATTGTACATTTTTTAGTAACTATTGTTTCGATATGTACCGTGAATGTCGGCCATGGACATGCTGAAACACTCCCCAATAATCTTAAGTTGCGACCCTCTCACCTGACATCCATCCACGAAAAGCAAATCATTGTTCCCCATGAAGTACTGCTGCGTTGGAAGGCAATCAAACTCGCTGTCATTGATAAAACTCGTGGGACAGAAAATATTTACAGCATCCCCATCGGATCGCGATTGACTATTCCATCCTCCGCACTCACCATAATCCTGGATGCATTTCTTCCCGCGTTTACCATTGAAGGCACGACCATAACAACAACCTCCAATGAGCTCATCAACCCGAGTGCAAAGCTCAGGATTTACGAAAACGGGACTCCCGTCTTTGAAGGGTGGCTCTTTTTGAAATTTCCCAATACGCGCGCTGTTATACACCCCAAATTCGGGTTCAGCATGGTTGGCGTGATACCTTTCAACCGGTAACCTTTCAGGTGATTACCCGCCGGGAATACCCTCCCGTGCCAGTTGGTCGCAGCGCTCATTTTCAATATGCCCGGCATGCCCCTTGACCCATTTCCATTGCACTGCATGTGATTGAGACAGCTCAAGGAGCAATTCCCACAGGTCTCTATTCACAACCGGTTCCTTCTTGCTGTTGCGCCATCCTTTGCGCTGCCACCCTGAAATCCATTCCGTCATGCCTTTAACAAGATATTGAGAATCGGTGGTGATCAAAACCCTGCATGGGCGGGTCAGTTGGCGAAGCGCTTCAATTGCCGCCGTCATTTCCATGCGATTGTTGGTTGTTTCCCTCGCTCCTCCACTCAGCTCTTTTACCTTTCCTCCATAACGCAGGATAGCTCCATACCCGCCCGGTCCAGGATTGCCGCTACAGGCCCCATCGCAGAAAATCTCCACCATTTGTTCACTATTTTCTGCCACAGCCAGATTCCTCCCCGGCGAGTAGAGCAGCAATTGCCAGCATGACTCGCTCAACAATCAGCAGATGCGTTTCTTTACAGTCAGTCAGTTGGAACAGGTCACTGAAATCAAGTGCCGCTCCAAAGCTCACCGTAGCGTTCTGCCCCATGCCGGGAAACTCCCAGCTGTTTAGCCCGATCAGGGCTGTCGGAATAACGGCCGGTCGGGTGTCATAGATGATCTTTCCGACACCACGATTGCCGGGTCCCAATTTCCCGTCTTTATGACGCGTTCCCTCCGGAAACAGCATGACTTTCTGGTCAAGCAGCAGGTCATTCAAAAATTTGCCAGCCCTGACATCCCGTTTGCGCCTGACCGGAAACGCTCCCCATGAAGTATAAATCAGGCGCAGTAACCTGTTTTCAAACAGCTCCTCTTTCGCTGGTGCCCACAGCATTTGGAGCGGGTTGTGTCTGATCACTGCCCAGGGGAGAAAGATTGTGTCATATGCCGAAATATGATTGGAAACTATGAGGACGGGACCGTTGTGTGGTATGTTGTCGCTTCCCCTGATAATAAATCTGTTCAGCAACGACGCGTAGAACCCGACGACATAGATGGAAAATGTAACCCAGCAGCGTTGTATAATAGGTGCCTTCACTGTGCTCCTTTGGAGGTGAAACGGATATTTATTCCGTGGTTATAGCATATGGCTGTGCGTGAGACAACCTCTACCAAAATGACGGACGATGCCTCACGTGTAATGATTATTCCGGCAGGATCTTTATTAGCGCCGGACAGATGGAAATGCCAATTTTAGATCGAAGCGGGGACTGACAGAATATGCCTGAATTTGCTGTAAGTGAAGAAAAGAACCGTTGGCTGGCGCAAAAAATGGCTGCGCTCGGGGTGCGCGAAGAGGATCTGACAGAGACATTTGTTCGTTCATCCGGTAACGGCGGGCAGCATGTAAATAAGACGTCCAGTTGTGTCCAGCTGAAGCACAATCCTACAGGTATTCGAGTTACGTGCATGCGCGAACGAAGTCAGTCGGTGAACCGTTTTCTCGCACGCCGTGAGTTGCTTGAGCGAATTGAGCTGGTGTCCGGAGTTGTTACACCGGAGATGAAAAGAATTGAAAAATTGCGCAAACAGAAAGATCGCCGCAGAAGACGGAATTCCGCCTAGTGCGCTTCGCTCCAATTTGCTCCGTAACTGATATCCACTTTAAGCGGGACTTTTGAGTCAACTGCTCGCCCCATCTCTTCCTCTAACAGTCGCTCAACTTTCATTAATTCATGTTCCGGAACCTCCAGAACCAGTTCGTCATGAACCTGCATGATCAGGCTGCTCTGAAGCTGTTCCGCACGAATTCGGGCGTCAACACGAATCATGGCCGCCTTGATAATATCGGCAGCTGATCCCTGGATCGGGTAGTTGATGGCGTTACGACGGGCAAACGCAAGGACATTGCCGTTACTACTCCGAATATCAGCAATGGGCAGTCGCCGACCGAGGATTGTTCGTACACAACCATGCTCCTCAGCATCCCTGACGCAAGACTCCAGAAATGCAATGGCTCCATAGTGCCTCTCCTTGTAGGCAGTGATGAAATCTTCTGCATTTTTACGTGAAACACCAAGCTGTTTGGCAAGAGAGAATGCACCCTGGCCGTAGATAATGCCAAAGTTTATGGTTTTGGCCTGGCGGCGCATTTCAGGAGTGACCATCTCCGGGAAAAGGCCAAATACTTCTGCAGCGGTGCGGGTATGGATGTCTTCATCATTGGCAAAAGCGTGGCAGAACACGGTGTCCCCGGACAAGTGCGCCAGGACCCGGAGTTCAATCTGGGAATAGTCGGCAGACAGGATCATGTGTCCCGGTGGAGCGATAAACGCATGTCGGATGCGGCGTCCTTCCTCGCTTCTGATAGGAATGTTTTGAAGGTTGGGATCCGATGACGAAAGACGGCCAGTGTTGGTAACCGTCTGATTGTACGATGTATGCACCCGCCCGGTACGGGGGCTGACGAGGCGGGGGAGGGTGTCGGTATAGGTAGACTTAAGCTTGGCAATTGTCCGGTATTCGAGTATCAGGCGGGCAATTTCCTGCTCTTCCGCAAGGGTTGTAAGCACCTCATTGTCGGTCGACCACCCGGTTTTACCGTTGTTTTTTTTACCGGTTTTTAAGCCCATTCTCTCAAAGAGAACCTCGCCCATCTGTTTCGGGGAGTTTAGGTTGAATCGTTCTCCCGCAAGGGTAAACACACCTTCTTCAAGTGACGACAAGCGCTCTGAAAAGTCGACAGAAAGTTTATTCAAAAGTGCGCTGTCCAGAAGGACACCATGGTTCTCCATTTTTGCCAGAATTGAAACCAGCGGCATCTCGACGGAATAAAAAAGGTTATCGTCTCCCCCCGATATAAGAAGCGGCTCAAATTTCCGGTGTAGCAACCAGGTGGCGTCGGCGTCCTCGGATGCATAGCGCGCAGCAGCTGTAATGTCGACTTCGGCAAAGTTAATTTGCCCTTTTCCGCTTCCGGCAACATCACTGAAGCTGATCATACGGTGATTCAGGTGTTCCTGTGCGAGGGCGTCAAGGCCGTGTCCATGTCTGGTCGGATTAAGTAGATAGGATGCAACCATGGTGTCAAACCAGACACCGGATAGGTTGATATTGTTATTGGCAAGTACCTGCATATCGAATTTAATGTTTTGCCCGACCTTTCGCAATGCAGGGTTTTCGAGCAGGGGGCGGAGACGGTCAAGGACGATAGCAAGAGGGAGTTGACCTTCGGCTCTCTGCCGGGATGGTTCGGTTGCCTTCCGGGGGTCGATTTGCTCAGCCAGATCTGTCTCTGGCTGAGCAAAGTCAAAACCGGTCTGAACAGACGTGTTCTCCCGATCATTACCAGAAGTCATCACTGGATGTTGGGTGGGGGAAACCACATGCCCAACAGGCAGATAAAACGCTTCGTGATCGCGATACGAGAACGAAAGCCCTACTATTACAGCCTGACGCGGGTCAAGACTTGTCGTCTCAAGATCAAATGCAAAATTCCCCGACCGCTCAAGTTCACCTGCAAGTCTTTCAAAATCTGCAGTAGTTGCCACAGTATGATAGTTTTCAACAGGAAGGGTTGCAACGCCGGTTAATTCCTTGATCAGCGTGTTAAAACCGAATTTCTTGAATAATGCATTCAGAGTCTCCTGGTCAGGTTGCCGGGCTTTCAGCGTTTCCACATCCACTTCCAGAGGGACATTACATTCGATAGTTGCAAGGCGGCGTGAAAGTAGTGCCTGCTCACGGAATTCACGCAGCTTTTCGCCATTCCTCCCTTTGACCTCGCCAGCTTTTGCCAGGAGTTGATCCAGTGAGCCGTACTCAAGGATAAGTTTAGCTGCGGTTTTCTCACCAATACCCGGCACACCAGGAATATTGTCCGAAGAATCACCTGCCAACCCCAAAATGTCAATTACCTGCTCCGGTTTGACGCCGAAGCGTTCAACAACTTCGGCAATTCCAGATACTTTGCCTTTCATCGTGTCCAACAGGGTAACGTCTTCGGTCACAATCTGCATCAGATCCTTGTCGCCGGTCACGACAATCACTTTTCCCCCTGCGCTGGAAAAACGTCCGGCAAGCGCCCCGATAATGTCGTCAGCCTCGTATCCTTTCAACTCGAGCGTAGGAATGTTGAATGCCCTCACTACTTCGCGTATTGGGTCCATCTGTACGCGCAGATCGTCCGGCATTGACGCGCGATTGGCTTTGTACTCCGGGTACATATCAGTCCGAAAGGTCGTACGACCGGCATCAAAAACGACCGCCACATGCTGTGGATTGTAATCCTTCAGCAGTTTGAGCAACATCTGGATGAAGCCATAGATGGCATTGGTGGGATGGCCACTGGGGGATGACAGGTGGCGAATGGCAAAATAGGCGCGGTAAATATAGGAGGAACCATCAATCAGGAAGAGGGTTTCCTTTGTTTCTGTCGTCATACCTTTCCCTCTGCATCTTCAATTTCCCGTGTGAATAGTGCAAACGCCATTGCCGGACGTTTGCTTGATTCGCGCATTGCGAACTGTAGTCCATCGAAATGCCAACCCTTGACAGTCATGCTGTTGAGGGTTTCTTCTATGGCATCTTCTGTGACGGTTCCAATTTCAACAACTTTATAAACAAGCATGACGTGAGCCCTTGAATTAATGTATATATCCGTAAATAATCTGTCTTCAAAAAAAAAGGCGGCACAAAGGCCGCCTTGGTGGTATGTGGATCAACAGGTATTATTTTTGAAAGCCCAACTTGGCAGATATCTCATCTCCTGCGCTTAATACGAGCGGAATCAGTTCTGTCTTGATCCGTTCATCGGAGAAGCGCATAGACGGACCGGAAATGCTGACGGCCCCGATTATACGGCGGGTATAGTCCCGGATCGGAGCACTGACGCATTTGACGCCGGTGTCCAGCTCCTCATTGTCAAACGCGTAACCCTGCTCTGCAATCAACTTGAGCTGTTTTTTGAGCGTATCCCGGTCAACTATGGTATTGGGAGTATAACTTTTCAGTTCTTTTGTGGGGAGGTATGTTTCAAGCTCTTCATCACTCATGTATGCTATCTGTACTTTGCCCGCTGCCGTACAGTAAGCGGGAAGTCTTGATCCGACCCGTGGAACGACCCTGACGGTCATGGCAGTCTCAACAACATCAAGGTACACAATATTGAAATCTTTAAGAATTGAGACGTAGGTCGTTTCGTTACAACTTGCAACCAATGCCTCAAGAACGGGTTTCGACTGCCGGAGTAATCCCATCTGCTTGATGAATGTCTGCCCAAGTTCAAGAGTTTTCAAGCCGAGACGGTAATTCTCAGTGACTTTGTTTTGTTCGATATAGCTGCGTGATTCGAGTGTTGCAAGTAATCTGAAGACATTGTTTTTGTGAAGCTTCAGACGTTTGCTCAATTCTGTAACACCAAGTTCATCAACCTCACCATGAAACTGCTCAAGTAGGTCGAGTGCGTGTGATACCGCCTGTATCAGGTATTCAGATTTTTCTTTTTTTGCCATGGGATATTTCCTTTTAATTAATGTGAGAGATAATAATGATGCGCAACTTATTAAAATTACAGTACAAATTTAAAAATTTAACAAGTACGCATCTTTTTCAATAACTTTTCAAAATGTTAGAATATTGTTTTACAATTGTCAAGTGCGAATAATTACATTATATTTGCGTCGTGATGACAGCTAAACATGGTATGATGAAAAACCGTTTATAAAACAGATGCGAAGGCGTTTGTGCAGGGTCTGCGCAAATAATAACATTGACAGCAATTCATAACCCGGAGGTTTTTTTGTTTACGTACTGCTCTGTTGTCCGATTTGTTTTAGTTGCAATTATTCTTCTATCTCCGCTTACCTCGTTCGCTGCAGAAGCATTTCGCGTGCCGATCCTGCTGTATCACCGTTTTGGACCTACCGTTGCGGATGGTATGACAATAACGACACCGGTCTTCGAGGCGCAGATGAAATATCTTCATGATAATGGGTACAAAGTTATACCGTTGCGTCAGCTTGTTGACCATTATCGGGGCAAGGGACCTGTGCCGGGGCCAAAATCGGTCGTTATTGTAGAAGATGACGCCCACAAATCAGTTTTTAGTGATATGCTGCCGATCGTAAAAAAATATAACTATCCGGTAACCATTTTTGCCTATCCATCGGCAATCTCAAATGCAAAATATGCCATGACGTGGGACCAGATGCGCGCATTAACAAAGACCGGGCTATTTGATATCCAGTCTCATACCTACTGGCATCCCAACTTCAAGAAAGATCGAAAAAAGCTGAGTAATCCGTTATTTAATACGCTCGTTATGACACAATTGAAAAAGTCCAAATTACGCCTGGAAGCCGAATTGCATTCAAAGGTTGATATGCTTGCGTGGCCCTTTGGAATATATGATGACTACTTAATCGCCAAGGCTGCAGAAGCCGGATTCAGCGCAACCTTTACCATTGAGCGCCGCCATGCGACAGCATCGGATTCAGTGATGAAATTGCCGCGCTATCTGTTGGTAAATGCAGACAGTGGCAAGGCATTTGTGCAACTTCTGGAAGGTAATGCCGTTAAACGAAATGTCAGTTATTGATGGCCCCGGGGGCGCTCCCAAAAAATTCCCCTGCCCGGATTGTAGCTGCTGCCAATGGTGTTCGGATGATCGTTGCAGGCTCTGTCGTAACCAGGCAGGCTGCAGTCGCCGCAAGCTGTCCGTTGCAGAACAAATTGCCCTGTATGAATCTCTGAATACGCCGGATAATCATAAATAAATAGTTAAAACAGATAGTTATGCGCAATTTAACCCACCCCGAAAGTACCAGGGGATATGACAAATGATGTTATATTGTTGATTGTTAAAATATTTGTCTTGGAACATGCGATCGTAATATGATATTAAAGTAAAATATCAAAATTCAGGAGGTCCAGGTGAAAAAAACAGTATTAGTAGTTCTCAGTATCGCCGCTCTCGCCCTTGCAGGGTGCAAAGACAAGCCAAAAACTGAAGCCCCAGTTGCAGCGCCTCAGCAGGGTCAGATGCCTGCAGCTCAGCCCGGTGCAGCACCGGGTGCCACTGCCCCGGGTGGAGATCCACACGCTGGCATGAAAGCCCAGGAAATCCCTGCAGGAGCCGGTAAAAAGGCAACCGTTACACAGACAATGAATTCAGGTGGCTACACATATGTTGAAGCCGCTGATGAGAAGGGTGTAAAAGTATGGTTGGCACTGCCTGAGATCAAGGTTGCAAAGGGTGATAAGATCGAGTACCCAGAAACTCCGCCTTTGGCTAACTTCCAGAGCAAAACTCTGAACAAAACATTTGAAAAAATATCCTTCATTCCTGGTATCAGGATTGTGAAGTAAATTCAAAGATTCAGAGAGTGTTAGTAAAAAACGGGACCATGTAAATGGTTCCGTTTTTTTTATGTTTTTGATAGTGCGGATTTTGATGGACCATGACGCGGGACAATATTCAACACCTTCGCGTAGCAGCGGCTTCCCCTTTTTCTCCTGCCTGTCTCGGTATACAAATCCCCTAAAAGAAACAACCCCCACGGATTTTTGGGTTGTCGCGTCGTAATTTCCTGTAATTCAATTTCGGCTTTATCGTATTCCCCTCGCTGGCGATACCACTCCGCTGCAATGACATTCGTTGTGTAACAATATCCTAACGCCATTTTCTGCTTTTTAAAGCGATCCGGATCATCAATTGTATTTGTTGCCAGCTCCTTCAAAAGGCGAGCTGCCGATTTTCCGAGTGAGTGAGATACATAAAATGCGTCATGTCGAGAATCTGCAAAAATATTCGCTGTGATTTTTCCGGCTGCCAATGCTTCCTTAAACAGCCGGGTGCCTGGATAATAGGCAAGAGGCGAGACATATCCATCATCCGGATAAATATTACGAACAAGGTCTATTGTCAGTTGAATGTCATCGTTCGTTTCTCCCGGAACGTCGCTGATCAGGTAAATAGAAAGGTTGATACCCGTCTCCCTGATCAGTCTACACGCGTCCTCAACCTGTACAGGAGTGATGCGTTTACCCAGTTGTTGGAGAATGTGCGGAGAGCCGGATTCAACGCCGAGTTGAATGCATTCGCAACCGGCTCTCTTCATCTCGATTACCAATTCCTCGTCGATTGCAGTGACTCGAGATTGGCAGTTCCAGAGAATGTTGACCTCTTGATTTTGCAGCAGCTTACAAAATTCCAGGACCCTCTTTCGATCAGCGGTGAAGGTGTCATCGCGTATTGAAAAGTAGATCACGCCAAACTTCTGGCGAATATACAGAATTTCTTCAATGATGGAAGAAGGTGAGCGAAAACGAACTGTTCGCCCCCAAAAGTCTGGTGAGCTGCAGAAGTGACAGGCTGAAGGGCATCCTCGTGTTGTGACAATGAATTCGGATTGTAACTCAAGATCAAGGCCTACCGAGAGATCAAGGTATCGTGCAGGTATCGGAAGGTTGCAGAGATCTGCGAGGCTTTTACGAGGAGGTGTAACGACTATTGAACTCCCATTACGAAATGCAAGTCCGGCGATATCCTGCCACTCTGTCGTTGTGGGCGACCGTGTAATTAACTCCAGAAGAGTTGCTTCACCCTCACCGCAGACAACAACATCAACTGGTGACCCCTCAATAAGGATATCCTCATAGCAGAATGTTGCATGTCCTCCTCCCATGACAATGATGCAGTCAGGAAAGAGTGTGCGGCATATCCGGGCAAGCTCCATTGACACATGCCTATTGTGCGTCCATTGCGAAATGCCGATATATTCGGGGTTGAAAGCTAGTAAATCCTTTTTGATTCTGGAGGTTGACCAGGCGGAAAAGTTGGCAAGCAGGGAATCGTGACCGGCTTCTCGCAGACTTGCATGCAGGTAGCAGAGACCGGTTGGTACCAGGCTTATGTAAGGATCGTTGCGGTGAGGTAACCCGGATTGGTAGGCCAGCAGGATTTTCATGGTGAAAAAAAATCCGGGTCAGAAGACCCGGATATGATAGTAATGAGTGCCCTGCAGACGCTACTTTGCAAGGTTGAGCGACACTCCGAGGGTGTCATTTGTCAGTATGTCAGAGTCATTTTCCTCTTCAACGCCAAGGAGCAGTTCGTTGAAGTTGATGGTGTCTGAGGCCGTAGTTGTCATTCGTCTCGCCCCAAGGTACCGCGAGAGGTAGTACGGAGTGTCCATGGATGAAATGACTACGCGGTGCTCGCGGGACGAAGCATGAATCATTTTGCGGTCGCCAAGATAAATTCCAACATGAGAAGGGAAGCGGGCGTATGTTTGGAAAAAGACGAGATCTCCTTTTTTCAGATCACCGCGCATGACCTCATTGCCAACGTAAAATTGTTCCCGAGCCGTGCGTGGGAGTTTGACGCTCTGCTCACGGAAAACCTGTTGCGTGAAACTCGAGCAGTCAAGGGCTCTCCGACTACTGCCACCGAAACTGTAGCGTGCTCCCAGAAAGCTGTAGGCGCTTTTTTTAAGGCTGCTGATGGCCTGGTTTGTCTCAAGATTTTTTGCGAGGTCGACAGGCCGCTCCGACTCAAGATCTGTTAACTCTGCCAGTGTATCTGTCAATTCCTGCTCATTTAGGAGGTCTTTGTTGACCAGTTGCAATCTGTCGGAGTTTGAGGAGCGGGTCGGGGTTTCAGCTGCAACAAGAACCAGGACCTGGCCGGGCTTGATCCTGTTTCCTTTCAGCCCGTTGAGGCTTCTGATTTCGGCCATCTTGACGCCGGTTTTTTTTGCAATTTTGGGTAATGTATCACCCTTCGTGACTTTATAAGACTCCGGACGCGCTACTGCGGCTATCTTTTTGTGCTGAGAATCGGGATGCGAAGGAATTATGAGGCGTGAACCTTTTGTGACATGGGAAGCTGTCAAGTTATTGACGGATTTGAGCTCGTCAACTGAAACGTGATATTTCCGTGCTATGGACTGCAATGATTCGCTTTTTCGAACGGTATGGGATTTTGACGCGAGAACGAGTTGGGGAAGCGCCAGGAGTATGAGGCAGATCGCAATAACAATACGAGTATGGGCCATGTTTCCTCCGAGTCGTTTTAAATTCCATAATAATGGCACTGTTTATATAACAACATATTTCAAAAGTCAATCCATTTGTGTTAATTTGGTATGATATTGAATGCATACTGCGTGCCAACAATAGCTATTATTGCGGATGTTTTCCGGAGAGTTTGATGGTTATTGGAGTGTCCCGAAGCAGAGTTACCTGTTTTCCCGGGACTCGTACATTTTTTAGGTACTCTTTGCCCTTTCTTAATTTGTTTGCATCTATTTCATCGGTTGGTACGGAGGTGATTTGAGAAACCTGGCTCGCGGGGCCTTCGATCTCAATCGAATCTGGCTCGCACGTGACGAGGTAAGCTGATACGGCCGGTGATAATTTGCCCTTCAGTGTCACTTTCACCGGGACGATCTTACGCAGTTTATTCTCAACTGAAACACGCACGTTCGAGGGGGATACTGAGGTAACTATCATACCCGATGGTGCAGTTATAGCGGAATGGTTCACTCTTAGTGAGGTCGTTCCTTCTGTTATTCCGGAAGCATCAATATCTGCCGTCAGGTCGAGCTTTGAAGGCGGCGGCGTCAGGCTTGACATCGTTTTTATCTGGACAGTAACTTCTTCGGGGGCCGTTCGGAGCAGCACCTTGTTGTCCGGGACGCCGTGCAAGCGTACCGGGGCCATTACCGTTGTGATTTGTCCCTGGCGGGTGGTTATCAGCCCCCAGAAAACGCATACGCCCAGGAGAAGAGAGACCTTTGGGAAGAGGTTCGAAAACATCCGCTTCCGGACCGTTACCCGCGGGCGCTCGACTTCACTTCTCAATAGGTTGTCAAGTGCCAGAATAAGTTCCGTTGGCGTGTCCATTCGACGCAATATACCGCCGGACACCAGAGAAACTTCGCCACGCTCCTCTGAAATGACAACTATGACGGCGTCGCTTCGCTCTGAGAGGCCAAGAGCCGCCCGATGACGGGTTCCCATGTGTTGCGGAATATCCGGGCTTACGGAAAGCGGCAGGTGGCATGCTGCCTTTTCAATCCTGCCGTTGTTGATGAGGGCGGCTCCATCATGAAATGGTGCGCCATCATAAAAAATTGACTCCAGCATCTGTGGGGAAATTTCGCTATCTATCACTACCCCGTTTGTCATCAGGTCGTGCAGTGATTCAATTCCCCGAAATACAATCAGGGCGCCGGTATGTTTGGCCGCCATCCGGAATAGCGTTTCGGCAATATCCTGAAATTGGCTGTGCTGTGTTTCCTGACGGCTGTCAAGAATATGGCGAAGAAGACTGAAACGGTACAGCGCCTGCCGTATCTCGGTTTGAAATACGACGATTATGAGAATAATCAGTACGGTGCTGAGTTCCTGGAGCACCCAACTGGTCATGTACAAGTCAAGAAACCGTGTCGCAAAATATATGAGGGTTACGACGCCAAGCCCCAGGAGAACCTGAATGGCCCGTGTGCCGCGAAACCAGGAGTAGAGCTGGTACAGGAGAACGGTCATAATCAGTATGTCTGCGATATCCTGGATACGGATGGTAGGGATCACTTCGTGGCGGCTCCTGATCGTATGCAGCTTTATTTTTTCTGGTTAATATCGTGGAAAACGTGCTACATAGTCACGCATTTTTATAGCACTTAAATTCGTTAAAAGGTAGTGGAAACACATGTTCAGGCTTTCTGATAAAGGTGAAAAGATACAGCAGATGTTTGGGGCTATTGCTCCCCGTTATGACTTTCTGAACCGGTTATTGAGTTTTGGCATCGACCGTCGGTGGCGAACAAAAGCAGTACGTCTGCTCAAGTACCGTGAAGGATCCCGGGTTCTGGACGTGGCCACCGGTACGGGGGATGTTGCATTGGAAATCGCTCTCCGGACGCCAGATTCGGTCAAGATCACCGGCGCTGATTTCTGCAAAGAAATGGTTGATCTGGGTGCCGTTAAGGTCGCCGCCTCTCCCTATGCAGGCAGGATTGATCTCAAAGTGGCACCGTGTGAGGACCTGCCGTTTGCAAATGATACCTTTGACTCGATTACCATTGCCTTTGGCATCAGAAATGTCATTGACAGAAGGCTGGGACTTGCTGAAATGTGGCGGGTACTGAGCCCCGGTGGCCGGATGATAATACTGGAGTTTTCCACCCCACGATCACTCATGTTCAGGCAGTTGTACTATTTTTATTTCCGTCGCCTGCTCCCGGTTGTGGGAGGGCTCTTTTCACGCTACAACGCTTATAAATACCTGCCTGATTCAGTTCTTGAATTCCCCTCACAGGAAGAGTTCTCGCGCATGATGGCCGATGCGGGATTTCGCAACATCCACCTTCACGAACTTACCTTCGGTATAGCCACTATTTATGTCGGGGAAAAAGAGTAGCGAAGTATCCAGGGTGTTCTGCGGACTCTATTCTGAAATGAAAAGGCGGCTCTCAGGCCGCCTTTTCATGTGCATGCATTTTATGCAGATCTGCTGTTATTTTCCGCAACACTTCTTGTGTTTAAGTCCGCTCCCGCAGGTGCATGGATCATTGCGACCGATTTTGACAACAGTCACCGGTTTGGGGCGAACCATCTGCCCGTCTGCAAAGTACCAGTTTCCATCTTTCCGTTTGAACTGGCCTGCTTCATGATGCATGCGGTCAATGCCCTTCTCTTTGAAGCGGGCGATAAATTCAACCTCACCGATGGAATCTTCAGCTCCGCCCCTACTGGTGCTGATGATTTCAAGGCCCTGCCATTCCGCTGTCTCCGCCCACTCTTTCGTGCCGGCGTGATCGTAGCCCTGGCAGTGGTCAGGGTGGGTGCTCTTGAAGATGAAATCCATTTCTGCAAAAACGTATGCCGAATATCGGGCCCGCATAAGTTGCTCCGCCGTAACGGCCGGTTGTCCGGATGATATGATCGGCTCGCAGCATTCCGAGTATGGTTTGCCGCTCCCGCATGGACATGGTGTCATAGTTGATTCTCCTTGAACAGGGATAGTGGTTGTTCTGGTGCCATATATTATGCTCCTTTGTCAAATAGTATCTCAAAATAGAACTTGTCTAGAAGCAGATTTCCTAGTATTTATGGCGGTCCCAAAAAATACGATGCAGGGTGAGGACAGAAATGAAAATTTCAAGTATTGAGCTGCTTCAGGCGCCGCTGACAGCACATGAAACGCGGTGGGCGAGCGAAATAGCAGACAAGCTGCCGGGTGACGTTGATTTGACATTTGAGGAAGCGAAAATCCTGACCAGGCTTTCAATCAGGGAATGGCCGGATGCGCTTATAATTAAGGTACAGGACGCTATTGACATAGAAGATTTCCTGGCTGAAGACGAGGACAAATAGGAATTAAAGCTGCGTCGTACCAGTAGACCAGCTACCATGAAGGAGTACCATTCTTTGAAATTTCAGCGGATACCATGTATTGCACCGTTATGTATGTTCATCTTCTTTACTGTTACAGCATGCACAGACAGCAAAAGCACCGGGATGATGGCAAAGACAGAAAAAGAAGCTGCTGCAAGTGCAGCAAAGGCAGCGTTTGCAGCGACAACCACCGCCACGCGAAAGGCTGCTGCGTTTGCAGCACAGACAAGTGCCGCACGCAAAGCGGCACCAAAAATCAAGTACAATGCCGGTGAAAGTCCTGACTATGCTGCACAATGCGGCTGGCCGGTCAAATGTCCCGCGCCGTTGCCGGGATCAATTCTGCCGACAAAGCGGATAGTTGCCTACTATGGCAACCCGCTGTCGAAAAAAATGGGGGCGTTGGGTGAGTTTCCCAAAGACGAGATGCTGAAACGCCTGAAAGGTGAAGTTGCCAGATGGCAGGCGGCAGACCCGGCGACACCGGTGCAGCCGGCACTGCACCTGATTGCTGTTGTGGCGCAGGGGGCGCCCGGAAAAGATGGCAAATATCGCATGATCATGCCGGATAAAATTATCAATCAGGTTTATGGGTGGGCTAAAGAAACCGGTGCGATCATGTTTATTGACATTCAGACCGGCCATGATGATATTCGTGCGGTCCTGCCGAAATTTGAGTGGATTCTGAAGAATCCGGACGTGCATCTGGGAATCGACCCGGAATTCAATCTGATCAAAAGCGGCAAGAAACCGGGCAAGAAAATTGGTACCTACGATGCTGCCGATATCAATTACGCATCCGGATATCTGAAAGATCTGGTCAAAAAATACAACCTTCCTCCGAAGGTATTCACGGTGCACCGCTTTACCCGCAACGGCGTCACCAATTCCAAAAACATCGCGCTGCGTCCCGAAGTTCAGCTTGTTATGCATATGGATGGTTGGGGGGCTCCCTGGTTGAAGAGGGATTCGTATAAGGATTATGTCGTTGCTGAGCCGGTACAATATACCGGCTTCAAGCTCTTTTATCACAACGACACGAAGAAGGGGGATCCGCTTCTGACTCCTCAGGAAGTACTCAAGCTGAATCCAAAGCCGCTTTATATTCAGTACCAGTAGGTAACTGCACCACTCATGCTGCTGATATTTCCACCCCTTGCCAAAGCGTGTGAACCACCGGCCGGTGTCGCACGCCTCGCAGCGGCATTGAATGCTCATGGCCGTGCCTGTCGTCTGCTCGACGCAAACCTTGAAGGGCAACTCTGGCTGCTGAAGCAGCCGATGGATGCGAGTGACACCTGGAGTCGCCGGGCGTGCAAAGGGCGGACGGATAATCTTGCAGCACTCCGGGAGATTGGCACCTACCGGTCTCCCGACCGATATCGCCGGGCAGTCAGTGACCTCAATCGTGCCCTTGCAATGTCTTCCGCTGCGGGCGGTATATCCATCGGGCTTGCTGACTACCAACATGACACTCTCTCGCCATTACGAAGCGTTGACCTGATCGCCGCGGCACGCGAACCGGAACTGAATCCTTTTTTTCCCTATTTCAGTCACCACCTGCCGGAACTTCTTACTGGTGTGAGCACCGTTGGCATTTCTCTCAACTATCTCAGCCAGGCACTCTGCACATTCGCCCTGATCGGCTATGTGCGGAAATGGTATCCGGCGCTCAAAATCCTCCTCGGCGGGGGGTTGGTGACGTCCTGGATGCAGCGCCACGATTGGCAAAATCCGTTCGGTCATCTGGTCGATGGTCTGATTTCAGGGCCGGGAGAGTTGCCGCTGCTGCAGATTCTTGGGCACACAGGGGGACATCGGCGGCACGTCACACCCGATTATGGTTCTTTGCCGTTGGCGGACTATCTATCGCCCGGTTTGATCCTTCCGTACAGTGCCGGCAGTGGTTGTTACTGGAACCGATGCTCGTTCTGTCCCGAGCGGGCCGAAGGAAATACATACCTTCCGGTGCAAACAACTCAGGTTTTGTCGGATCTGAAGCTTCTCACGGTCAAGCTCAAACCACGTCTGATACATCTGCTGGATAATGCGGTCAGTCCGGCTGTGTTGCATGCCCTTGCGAAAGAGCCTCCGGGAGCTCCGTGGTATGGTTTTGCCCGGATTGACAAACATCTGGCGGACCCCGCGTTCTGCCAGGAACTGAGGCGCTCCGGCTGCGTCATGCTCAAGCTTGGCCTTGAATCGGGAGATCAGGGCGTCTTGGATGCAATGGGCAAGGGAATTACCCTTGAAGTCGCCTCGAAGGTGCTGGGTAACCTGAAAAACGCCGGGATTGCGGTGTACTGTTATCTGTTGTTTGGAACACCGGGTGAAACCCTGGTAGAAGCCCGCAGGACGCTTGCGTTTGTTGTGCGCCACCATCAGGCTATTACGTTCCTGAACCTGGCGATATTTAATATGCCGCTTTTCGGCGAAGAAGCGGCAGAATATGGAAATAAGCCGTTTTACGAAGGTGACCTTTCGCTTTATACCGCATTCCGGCATCCTGGTGAATGGGATCGTAACCACGTACGAAGTTTTCTGGAGAAAGAATTCAAGCGCCACCCAGCCATAGCTGCCATTGTCAGAAACGATCCTCCGCAGTTCAGTTCCAACCACGCTGCCCTTCTCAGTGGAATTCAGTAAATATCACCTTATATTTTCGGCTCCATTATGTTATAAGGAAAACTCATTTTTTGCGGGAGAAGAGATGGAAATTTTTGGCGGTTTCATGGTCATGATGAGTATCATGGGCTTTTTTCTAGCGGTGGTCTGGCTGATCATGCCGTTTGTTGTCTTTGCAGTAAAGGGTAAGCAGGATCGGACTCTGGACGTTCTCGAAGCAATTGAAAAAAGGTTGGCCGTTATTGAAGCACATATGTCGCCGGTGATATCAACGCAGGGGCACATAGACTCACCTGATTCTGCCGACGCTGGCGCTGGGACATCTGATATGCCATTGGATGTACATCACGTGCTGCCAACAGATGTTGTTACCGATAAAAACAGTTCTGAGTGCTGACTACAGTATAGAAACACGGAGGATTTACAAAGATGTTGTTGCGTGGAAAGAAAATCGTAATATTTGGTGTTGCGAACGAAAAAAGTATTGCCTGGGCGATCGCCCGTCTTTTCCATGAGCAGGGTGCTGAGCTTGCGATAACGTACGCTGGTGAAGCCTTTGAGAAACGGGTCCGCCCACTTGCAGAATCACTTGATGCTGCAGCGATACTCCCCTGCAATGTTACCAGTGATGACGAGATAGCTGCTGTTTTTACCGAGCTCGGAAAAGTATGGGATGGAGTTGACATAGTTATTCATGCGGTTGCCTTTGCGAACAAGGAAGAGCTGAAGGGGACGATTCTTAATACCACCCGTGAAGGCTTTGCAACTGCGATGGACATCAGCGTCTATTCATTCCTGGCAATCATGAAGGCAGCTCAGCCGATGATGCAGGGAAGAGGCGGTTCCGCATTGACGCTCAGCTACTACGGCGCGATGAAGGTTTTCCCGAGTTACAATGTCATGGGTGTTGCCAAGGCAGCACTGGAGGCCTCCGTGCGGTACCTGTCGGAGGCGTTTGGTCCTGAAGGAATACGGGTTAACGCCATTTCTGCCGGGCCGATCCGCACCCTGGCTGCTGCGGGGGTCAACGGCTTTCACTCAATTCTCAACCATGTCGAGGCAAAGGCTCCCATGCGTCGCACCATCACTCAGGAGGACGTCGCCAATTCGGCACTGTACCTCTGCAGCGACATGGCCGGCGGTGTCAGCGGCGAGATTCATTATGTTGATGGCGGCTATAATATCATTGGGCTGTAACCCGGAGTATTCCTATTAAAGAAGTCTTTGGTAATCTTGCGGGCTTGAAATCAAGCCAGATTCAGTCTCTGGAACGCCTGTATCGCAGGCGGGTTCCGGTTGCTGAATTCTGCTCCCATGAACTGGCAACCCGTCTCGTCGAACTTTCCGGTGATCTCCGGCGCCAAATTGCCATCCTTATAAATCGTGCCGGCAGTGTGGAATACGTCATTGTCGGTGATGAAAAGGGGGTGGTCATTCCGGAACTGCGTGATTACCCACTCGGTAAACGGGTCATGCGCGGCCTGCGTTTGGTCCACACCCACCTGAAAAACGAAGCGGTTTCGGAAGACGATCTTACCGACCTTTCCCTGCTCCGCTTTGATCTGCTTGCCGCCCTGTTGTTCGTCCCCGGCAAAACCCAGATGTTTACGCAGCTTGCATGGCTGGTTCCTGACCAGCGGGGGGCGAGCACAACCCTCGATGAGATTATCCCCTTTGAGCGAATCGACCTCGATTGTGTCCATGCCATACCGGAATTGGAAGCCGATCTGGAAAAAGCGGCTCGTATGGCACCCAAGGCGCAGGATGCCGTTGAACGGGCTATTTTGATCTCCGTCACGACGTCGGGTACTCGTCAGGATGCTGAAGATTCAATGGCAGAACTGCGCGAACTGGCGCGTACCGCCCAGGTGGAAGCGCTGGATGAGTTCATCCAGCGCCCCAAAAAGCTTAATCCCCGATTTTTAATGGGTGAGGGGATGATGCGGGATGTGGTTATCAGGGCGATGCAGCGTGGAGCCAGCATGCTGGTCTTTGATCAGGAGCTTACGCCGGCCCAGATGCGTTCTGTCTCTGCGATGACGGAACTGAAGGTTATTGACCGGAGTCAGTTGATCCTCGATATATTTGCCCGGCGAGCGAAAACCCTTGATGGCAAGGTGCAGGTCGAACTGGCGCAGCTCAAATATCTGCTGCCGCGTCTGAGTGGGCAAGGCGTGCAGATGTCACGTCTGATGGGAGGGATTGGTGGACGCGGGCCGGGTGAAACCAAGCTGGAGACCGACCGTCGCCGCGTCCGTGACCGGATTACCAGTCTGGAGCGGGAACTCAAGGAACTTTCCCAGGGGCGTGACCAACGCCGAAAGCAGCGGGTCAAGGCAGGGGTGCCGATTATATCAATTGTCGGTTATACGAACGCCGGAAAATCCACTTTGTTGAATGCCCTGACGAAGAGTGAAGTTTTTACCGAAGATCTACTCTTTGCAACCCTGGACACCTCCACCCGCCGTCTCCGCTTCCCGCGTGAACGTGAGGTGATAATTACTGATACGGTTGGTTTTATCCGTTCACTGCCGAAGTCACTGTTAGGAGCTTTCAAGGCGACGCTGGAAGAAATGCGCGATGCAGACCTGCTGCTGCATGTCGTTGACGCATCCCACCCCCGCTTTGAGGATCAGATCTTACAGGTGCGTTCAATTCTGGCGGAGTTAGGCCTGGGGGATAAGCAGGAGCTGTTGGTATACAACAAGGCGGATCTGCTCAACGAGATGAAAAAGAAGGATACGGTGGGCTTTCTTAAGGTCCGCCAGTCGGCCAGAACCCAGAACAGCGTCACCGTGTCGGCCCGTGACCGTAAAAGCCTCGGGGGGTTGATGACGGAGCTGCAGCGGCGCTTCTGGCCGGAGGGTGACGATATTACTCAAACTGAGATTTAAATTCTGCAATCATCTGCTGTAACCCTGCAACCTCACTCCGAAGCGCTGCAACCTCTTCCTCGAGTTTAACGATACGTTCATTTTCTGCCATTACCCGCTGTCGTGCCGCTTCGGGACGAGCTTCGCTGCACTCCTGCTCATTCTCCGGAATCCCTGAAAAAAGCTGGGCATAGCGCCCTTCTTTCCGCCCTGGCTGACGAGGCAGCAGAGCGATAAGCGGTTCTTCGCGCACCATTAATTCCCGCAGGACCTCTTCTACCGCCGCCAGCTCGCCAAACGGATGCATCCGTTCCCCGCGAGTCCGCAGTTCGCCGACGGTCTGGGGACCGCGCACCAGCAGTTCACAGAGAATTGCCAGCTCTGCAGGCATCAGGCCGAGTTTCTCGGCAAGCAGATGGCGATATTTTGAAACGCGCCCGCCGTCAGCAGAAAGTACGACCAGCTGCTTGAAACGGAGTGAATCAAGAGCCCGCACTACATCCTCTTCTGTGAGAGCCATGACCGGATCACGGTTAGACTTCTGATTGCAGGCGTTTGTAAGTGAATTAAGGCTGAGAGGATAATACTCCGGTGTCGTCAGCTCTTTTTCTATCAGACTTCCCAGAACGCGGACTTCAATATGGTTAAGGGCGATATCCATTTTGACCTCAGTGATATGTCGGCATTTTTTCCTGGAACAGAACATAGGGGCTGACTATCAGCATGGCAAATTTTTTCTGTTTGTCCTCTTCCCATGAGCGGATTTTCTCGTCTGACGGTTTACCGATCATGCCATGTGAAACAAGGTCCTGGATAATTCCAATGTCGTCAGCGGCAACTTTATAGGCGGTGTCGGCCAGATCAAGGGCATCATCAACGAGGATCAGGCCCCCGCGGCGCAGGTGGGCTCGCAGGCAGCTCCAGTCTGCTTCGTCAATCGTCAACGCCAATTCTTCTTTACTTGGTAACATTTAAACCCCCTTCTGTTCGCAGCTGCTACAATTTTTCAGGCTCGTTTTTTATCACGCGACGCAGACAAAGTCCATGCCTTCCTGCCATCCACGTTCTGCCGCTATGGCCCGGAACTGCTCGCGGGTGCCGCGTACACCAATGGCAACAATCATTTTTCTACCATTCAGCCGAAGCTGCTCCGGGGAAATAACCGGTGCGCCGTGGAGCGTTCGTCCGATTTTTCGTGGGTTAACATCCAGCCAGGTAGATACCGTCACCTCTGCAGCGGTCAGCAGGCGCTGCCAGGCTCGCGCTTCCTGTCCCGCACCGGCGATGACAACATCTGCAACGTCCTTGAGAAACCCGCGCCTCAGGTGATGACATTTGCAGGCGCGGAAGGCATGTGTGGCATACTCGTTCATTGTGCGGGTGGCGCGTTCCGGGTGGTCACGCCAGAACAGGAGTGTGTGCGGCAGGCGGGCAAACCGTACGCCGGCAGCTGCCATGCGCAGCCAGAGATCGTAGTCCTCAGGCCAGCCGGGGTCATGATATCCACCCATATCCGTCAGGATGGATCGCCGTGTCATAATGGACGGATGGACAAAAGGGGATTCCACAAACAGGTCCCGGATAGTCAGGTGATGACTCGTCAGGCCGTTCTGCCATACCTCATAATCGAGCATTCCCTGTTTAAGCCCGGTTCTCGGGAAATGGCGAAAATTGCTGGCCACCAAACCAATGTCCGGGTGGCCCTCCAGGTAATCAGACTGCAGTTCCAGGCGTCGCGGGTGACAGATGTCATCGCCATCAAGGCGGGCAAGATACGGTGATCCACATACTTCCAGACCGGCATTAAGCGCCGCCACCAGGCCACCGCCTTCGCGCCTGATGACCCGCACACGGCTGTCAGCCCGTGCCGCAGCGGCAAGAATACCTGGTGTGCCGTCGATTGATCCGTCGTCAACGGCAACAAGCTCCCAACTGGAACAGGACTGGCGGTACAAGGAGTCCAACGTAGCCTGCAGGTACGGCTCTTCATTTCGAATCGGCATGAGGATTGAGATTATTGGCATAATACGAGGCATCTCCGGAACCAGAATCAAGTACGGTGAAAGTATAAAGAGCCGCTTGCCAAAATCCCAGTTTAAAATCAGCAATCATCAGGGGGATGGCGCTGTCTCACGTGAAAACAGCAGCTGATGCAAAAATTGAACAGGAGTGTATGCAATTTCTGCTTGACGATAGCCAACGATATGGAGAGGATGGGGCATTATTTGATAAGAGGATACCACGCTCAATGAGTACCGTCTCAGACCGGAAAAACTGGTCGTTTGAACGCATAGCGGAAAGATTGACGTATCGGGATGAGGGTGGGGATGCTCTGTACTCCGGTCATCGGACTCCAGCATCCGTTGCCATGATACTGCATCAGGGGGCTGATGATTTCGAGGTCCTGTTTATTCAGCGCGCAGCCCATGATCTCGACCCCTGGTCGGGGCACATTGCCTTTCCGGGAGGCAAACTGGAGGATGGGGAGCTGGCGTGTCAGGCTGCATGCCGGGAAACGTTGGAGGAAATCGGGATTGACCTTGAGCAGGGGCGCTATTTAGGGCGTCTTTCCGATATTATCGGAGCAAATCTGCCGGTACGGGTTTCATGCTGTCTGTTCGGTGTGGACAAGTTGCGCTGCCGCCCCATATTGAACGATGAGGTTAGGGACCTCTTCTGGGTCACTCTTTCAGACCTGCGTGACCCTGAGCGACACCAGCAGAGCCGGGTCGCGTTTGACGACAAATCTTTCGAGGTGCCGGCAATTAAGCTCCCCGTAGAAAACAAACCGGTCCTGTGGGGAATCACCTACCGGCTGGTGATGCAATTTTTGAGTATTCTGGCCGTTGATACTGCTCTGAATGGAGAATGCAGCAGACTACCCGAAACGGTAGATCTTACCAAGGAGGATTGATTATGAGTGAAAAGACAGGAATCATTACGTTTAAGGGAAATCCGATGACTCTGCTGGGCCCGGAATTGAAGGTAGGTGACGCAGCTCCGGACTTTGCCGTTGTCGATAACGGGCTGGCCGCAACGGCCCTTTCCAGCTACGCCGGTAAAATCAAGATCATCAGTGCGGTTCCGTCCCTCGATACGCCGGTATGTGACACGGAAACCCGCCGTTTCAACCAGGAAGCCGCCTCTTTACCGGGGGACGTTGTCGTGTTGACCGTCAGCCTCGATCTCCCTTTTGCCCAGAAACGCTGGTGCGGAGCTGCAGGGATTGACAAGGTTGTCACTCTTTCCGATTATCGTGAGCGATCTTTCGGGCTGGGGTACGGAGTCTTGATTAAAGAACTGCTGCTGTTGACACGGGCGGTGTTTGTTGTTGATGCCGCCAATGTGATCCGCTACATCCAGATTGTTCCTGAAGTCACCGGCGAACCTGATTATGCTGCGGCAATTGCTGCTGCAAAGGCGTTGGTATAATTAAATTCTGTCAGGCCGTTCCAAAGGGGGCGGCCTGGCTCATACCAGGTATGGGAGATGGAGATGTCAATCAAGAACAGTTTCTTCCTCGAACGGGACAAGGCAGTGCTGGTGGTTATTGGTGTACAGGAAAAACTATGCATGGCAATGGATGATGCGGTGCTGAAACAGTT
>JAQTXD010000128.1 GCA_028688955.1 Desulfuromonadaceae bacterium | reverse complement strand
AGTACCCGCTTCCCCCCGGCAGGGGGCGCCAGCAACAGTTCACGCAGATTCCGGGCAAAGATCTGGATAGCCGCCTCATCGGCGCGCTCCTTGCTCTCGAGGCGCAGTTCCACCTCAATGGACGGGGCGATCAGCCGTTTATAGGCGTCTTCAGCCACCCGCTCCAGCAGCGGGCTAAAAATACTGGAGCGCTGAATCAGGCGCGACTTCAATGCGGCGAGGATCTGCTCGACCGGAGCCGAAATAGACAGATACAGTACTTCTTCCTTCTCACCGCGCCGCATCGCCAGCATCCGGTGCGACGGAATCGCCTTGAGCGGCTCCTGGAAATCATAGTACATCTCGAACTTGGTAACCTGCTCTTTATAATCGGACGCCACCCGCGCAGTCATGACCCCCTGTTCGTTAGTCAGACGTCGCACGACCGCACGGGCATCGGCGCTGTCGGACAGGCGTTCAGCCAGAATATGCCCAGCGCCATCCAGTGCGGCCGCCGCATCGGGCACCTCTTTATCCGGGTGAACGAAGCGGAGCGCCGCATCTTCGGGGGTTCCACACATCAGCTCCTGAGCGGCGATGATATCGGCCAGCGGCTCGAGGCCGCGCTCCCGGGCAATTGTCGCCTTTGTACGCCGCTTCGGCTTGAACGGCAGATACAGATCCTCCACCTCTGTCTTCTGGCGCGAGGCTTCGATTCGCTCACGCAGCTCGGGAGTCAGCTTCCCCTGCTCCTCGATGGATTTGAGCACCGTGACCTTGCGCTCCTCCAGTTCGCTGAAGTAGGCGAACTGTTCCTCAACCGCGCGGATCTGCACCTCGTCCAGCTCACCGGTATGCTCCTTGCGGTAGCGGGCGATGAAGGGGACCGTGGCCCCCTCCTGCAACAGTTCGACGGTATGTTCAACCTGAAACGGCTTGAGGCCGGTCGCCGCAATCACATACGTGATCAACGCGCGCATCTGTTCGCCACTCTGCTTCATTACAACTCCAGTTTACGGGATAGGGAATCGGCAAAGGCCTTGCCGAAGCGGGACCACACGAGCAGCCCCGCTTCGGCAGGAAATTGGATGATCTTTATTCCGAGGGTTTGACGCTGGTCACAAAGTATTCCGATTCACCAAAACAGGTCGTCGGAACGCCTTTATGCTGCTCGTAGGATACGGATATCTTTTTGCCCATGGCAGCATTGAGCTGCATGGCAACGGCATCATCCCTGACACTGAAGAGAAACTTTTCCGGAAGGACCCCGGGCGCCGGTATCATCTGCATCTCTCCTTCCCACGTCTTGCATAACCACCCTTTTTGAGAAAATTTTTGCAGATAGCCGGCCCGCTCACCCTTCGAATAGCTCCAGCTCAGCGTAACCTGGACGTAACCGGCGAAAAGCGCCAGCATCACGAGCAGAACCATGCATGCCGACAGTAATATTTTCCTGCTGTTTATCGCCATTCAATCCTCCGAATAATTATATAGTCACGACAGTTTTAGTGCTATGCAGCATAAGTGTCAATCAGGAATGGTGTATAGCAGCTCCCGCGTAGTCGCAGCCACAAGAAAAAGCCGCCCGACGAGACGTCGGACGGCTTTTTCTTACGTACAGATGCTGCCTGGCTTACTTCTTGTCTTTACCAGACTTCTTTGGTTCAGCTGCCAGTTTACGACCGCCAAACTGCATCGGGTCGCCTTTGTAGCCAAGCGCTGTCCAATTCATCCGGGTGCCGCCCATGTGGCACTCGCCGCACTGCAGGGCGTCTTCCTTAGGAGAAACCTCATGCTGAGCGCTGATGTAGGAAACAGTCGTCACGAACTGGTACTTGCCGCTGTAAGGGAGGGCTTCAGGGCTCTTGGCACCGTTAACAAGTGCCTTTTCCCAGTCAAAGTTCACCCACAGCTCTTTGTACTGCTGGAAGGTGTTGAGGTATTTGAACTTGCTGTCCATCGGCTGTGTGCCGGTGTAGTACTTGTAAGGATAGATCTTGGCGGTCTTGTCCTTGATGTCGCCGACCGGCTTGGTCATGATAACCGGCTTGGACGGATCCTTGATCTTGTCGCCCAGCATGTAACGCTCGATCTTACCGTTGTACCATGCATAAGCCGGCACAACATTCTGTCCCCACTTGAAGGTACCTTTATGCTTGGCAAAGGTTTCCTTATCAAACTCTTCTTCCGCTTTGATGTCTTTACCGACATCAGACCAGTTCCACATCATCTTGGTGGCCTGCCCTTTGCTGAAGACCGGAATATGGCAGGTCTGGCAGGCAACGGAAGCGGTGTGCTTGTTCAGAATAGCTTTGTTCTTGGACTTCTGGTGAGGTGCCTTGGCGCCGCTGTGGCAATCTTCACAGGTAGCACGGGCGTCATAGTGAGCCATCTGGCTGGAAGCACCGGCAATCAGGTGGTTCTTGGTCTTGTGGCAATCCTGGCAGAGCATTTCCTGGCCGCCTTTTGCCTTCTTGGCCATGTGAACATCCTGCTTCTTGTTGGCAGATTCCAGGGTGGAATCGAGACCGGCATGCTTGACAGCATCACCGCCACCACCATAGAAGTGGCACACACCGCAGTTTTTCAGGCTTGGCTTGTCAACGCTCTGGGCAGCCAGCTCAAGGTTCATGGAACCTTTTTCCATCGCCTTGGTGTCAACATCGGCGCCTACGCCGGCACGGGCGTAGTTACCCTTCTGGGCGTGGCAGACGAGGCAGTCAACACGGGTTTTGTCGGCAAAGTCGAATTTGCTGCGCGTCCAACCGTAACCGGCGTGGCACTTGTCACAGGACTCATGCGCAATCCCGTCGGGACCAGGGAATACAGTCGTACAGAAGTTGTTGATCATGTTCTTCTTGCCGAATTCTTTGGTGCTCTTCTCCATACCCTTGATATGGTTCGGAGTACCTTCCCACTTCCAGTGGGTGGTCTTCATAACGTCGGCAGCCTGTTGCTCGTGACACTCAAGACAAACCTTGGTGACATCCTGGCCCTTTTTGAATGGCCCCTTGACAAACTCTGTGTGATCCGGACCGGCAAAGGCCTGGAACGAAACCAGAACCAGAGCAGCGGTCAGCATCCCAACCATACCCTTCGTACTCTTCATACACTTCCCCTTTCGTTGTCCTGCGTATAGTGAGCCCAGCAACGTTTGCCAAGCACGGCAGATGCATAAACTGGCCTATAAGAACATATCTATATCTTGATGTCAACCTTCAGGTTTAGTTGCAACAGGACTGTTTATGTCTGTTTTAACAGGCTTTTTTAGTAATCTTTACGGGGCATTAACCGGAGAGCCGGGCTAATATACCGCACTGTATTTCGCAAAAACGGCATGATGTCTTATCAAATATGACGGGATACAAACAGAATCACCGGGTATCATTCTCGCTGGTGATGTAATCAGGGGGCAATTCGCATTCTTGAGAGATCTGGAATGGTATCGGGTAGCGGATTCCCGCCTTGTGAGTTGCCACCAGCCCAGCGGCTGTGCGTTCCAGCCAGTCAAAGGGGATGCCGACAATCATTTCATGGTCCTGGGCCATGGCAAAGCGCCGGTCACCCATACAGGGGATTTCAACTGTCGGGGTGCCGCTCAATTTGACCTGAGCAACGGCCCGGGCGCACACACCTGCATCACCTGATGTTTTCATGACAAACTCTCCCCCCTCGTGGTAAAGGAAGGCCTGCACAAAACGCATTGCCTGCGCGGAGTTGACATATATTACGACCAGATCCGGGGTCACCCCCTGAAAAAGGCGCAGCAGCGGGTAAGTCAATACGCCGGCAACGCCAGGATCGACCCGGGGCATCAGTCTTTGCATGGCAGCGGCAGCCTGTTGGGTTTCCTGGTATACGCCGGTGTTTACCGTCCCATCGATCACCCGCTGGGGAGGACGTATCATTCCGGTGCAGGCGGCGCCGAGGGCACAGTGGCTGGTCCCCGCGTCGGCCCAGGTGGACCAGGAGTACATCCGGCTGTAGGCGATCTGCTGGCAGATAGCAAGCTTCTTGCCGCGCACTTTGATTTTCAGTCCTTCAATAAGCGCCGCATCGCGGACAAGGTTTACCCCCACAGGCTGGGTGACCGGGTTGACTGTTTCCTTTACTGTCGCGAGAAAATGTTCCATACAGTCCTCCTTTTTGGCAACCCAGCCCCCTAGGGGATCTGGGCGGTGATTGCAAACTCCGGGGGATCCATCAGCACTTTTTTTACCGAGCAGAGACCCGCGGTTTTTATGATCGCGTTCCGATATTTTTCCGGGAACCCTGGCGGCAAGCTGATATCCATGGCAACCTTGGAGAGCTTCCTCTTGCCATCTTCAGCAACACCAAACTCCATTCTCTGGGTAAGCAGCAACCCCTCGGTGGCAATTCCCCGCTGCTGACAGAAGCTGAGCACGTAAATCCCCGCACAGGTCCCGAGAGAAGCAAGAAAATAGTCATAGGGACTCGGCGCGGTGCCGCCCCCTCCCCCCTCAACCGGTTGGTCGGTCGGAATTATCCTGCCGTTAATTTCCGCGTTTACCTTTTCCCCTCCCGGGAAGGTGATCTTCATCTCCATGTGATACCCCTTTCGTATTACAGCAATAAGATAAACAACCACCACAAACCAGGACGACAGAAATGACTCTAAGGATTGCCATTTTGCCGCATGAAAAAATGAGTCAGTGGGAAAGCAGGATTGGGATGGTCATGTGGGTCAGCAGATAAGCCGCAACCGGACCGAGCACGTACCCACCGCGGCGTGTCTGGGCGTACCCACCCATAACGAGCAAGTCCACGTTCTGGTTACGGGCATTGTCAAGAAGTAACTCGGCAATAGGAAAACCGGTTGCGAGTATCTGCTCATGCTCGGCGGCAACCTGATGGTGGGCCAAATGGGCACAGAGCTGATGACCGGACCCTTCGGCCACCCTGTCATGGTGACCGAATGATCCAACGGAAACGATGCTTACTTTCTTTGCTCTTTTCAGGATTGGCAAAGCATCGTTGACCGCCCGGACAGACTCTCTCCCGGCTTTCCATGCCACGAGAACTCTCTCTCCCAGAGTGGCACATGTTCCGGAACAAGGAATGATCAACAGCGGGCGGCCTGCAGCGAGTCCGAGCCGCTCGGCAAAATCAGCAGGCGTAGTATTATTGGGGGCATTTTTATCGTACTGGCCGATAATGACCAGGTCCGTGTAGTAGGTGTAGGAAGTGATGATCTCTGCGGCGCTGACTCCCACAACTGACCAGTCAACATAAAGCCACTCAGCCGAAATCCCTGCCGAAGCCGTCTTTTCGGCGAAAAGCGTATGCATCGCCTTGGCACCGGACTCCTCGATGCCGCCATGCCGAGGAGCATAATATTCGTGCGCAACAACGTAAAGCCCCTTGAGGTTTGCACCGTGTGCGCGGGCCAGATTGATGGCCACGTCGAGCCTTGTCTGGCAACCGGGCGAACTGTCCATGTGAACAAGAATGTTTCTGAGCGCCATACTATCTCCTTGTGTGAACTGAGCTCTTGTGGCTATAGCCGTTTTGCTCAGCCTCGGCAAGACAGCTTCGAGGGCATTGTACACCGCAAAATACATATGGAAAACAATAAACAATATATAGCGATAAAATAATACTGATGAAAGAGGGGCTTATCCGATCTGAAGTTGGGAATTGATGGTTTTCGGGGGAGATTCGCTAAAAGTCAGTAAAGCATTTGTCGGGACGATGGTATAACATGGACGACAAAAAAAAGAGGCTACTTTTCATAAGAAAAGCAGCCTCTTTAATAGATGGCGTCCCCTACCGGATTTGAACCGGTGTCGCCGCCGTGAA
>JAQTXD010000127.1 GCA_028688955.1 Desulfuromonadaceae bacterium | reverse complement strand
AGACAGTAGGCGCCCTTGTTCTGGTGGGAGGTCTGGGGAACACCTCATTTGTCGGGCTGCCAATGATTGAGGCGTACTACGGCAAAGAGAATATTGGTATTGGCATCATCGCGGATCAACTCGGCTCTTTCATGGTACTTTCAACTCTCGGTATACTTGTTGCGACAATCTGCTCAAGCGGCAACGTTTCTCCCCGTCAAATGGCCCGTAAGGTGCTGATGTTTCCGCCGTTCGAGGCACTGATTCTTGCGTTTTTCCTCAGACCGGTTCCATTTCCGCTCTGGGCTGTTTCAATACTTGAAAAACTTGGAGGCACTCTCACACCCATAGCACTGGTTTCTGTTGGTTTTCAGCTCAGTTTCAGCGGCATGAAGGCAGAGCTTAAACCGCTGGCAACCGGACTGGCGTATAAACTACTGCTCGGGCCGGCACTGATCTACCTTCTGTTTGTAACTGTAATGGGAATGTCAGGAACGGTCACACAGGTTACAATTTTCGAAGCAGCCATGGCTCCAATGATCACTGCCGGGATAATCGCCATCGATCATGACCTCAAACCGCAACTGGTAGGAATGCTTATGGGGATAGGGATCCCGTTGTCCTTTGTCACTCTTTTCTTCTGGCACATGTTTTTAACGGGAGTGGTTTGAAAATGTCCAAAAAAAAACGGGGCACACCATTCGGCATGTCCCGCTTCAATCCAACACCACCTGCAACGACTTTATTTCTCTTTTTTTACCGTAAATTTATAGCCGCTGAACATGCTTGAAATTTCGCTACCGTGCTCTTTGATGTCCATCAGCCAGGCGCTGTAAATGTGATTGACCATAAAGCCGAAGATCATCCACATACTCATGTGATGTGCAAGACGCATCCCCTGATTGGAGAAGAGGGAATACATGAATCCAAGCGATTTGTGCATGACTCCGGCGGGTGCATGTTCCGCATAGAGTGAAAAACCGGTCAGAATCATGAGGATGTAGAGTACAAACAGGGCAAGATAGGCCGTTGTTGCAAGGGGATTATGGCCGACCGTTTCAGGAACCTGCTTATCGAAAAACATGTAGTAGCGCAGCATTCTGATCATTTTTTCTCTTCCCGCTGCAGTTATAAACGGAAGGAACTCTTTCCATCCGGCGTATTTGTTGCCGATCAGCGACCAGAGCAGTCGGGAAAGAACACTGATTGCAAATGCGTATGCGGCAGTAAAGTGAACAAAGCGTATCCACCCCATGGTAAAATCTGATGCGGAACTGCCGAATGAAACCGGATTGCCGATAAAGAAACCGGTGATAGCCAGTATCACGATCGACAGAACGTTAACCCAATGGCACCAGCGCACCGGGAGCTCCCAGATATAGCATTTAAACTTGCAGGATTCACTCATACCAGGCCCCCTTTTCTATGAAACCTTGACTTTGACCACTTCATTGCCGTCAACATCCATCACATGGACAGCGCAGGCCATGCAGGGATCAAAGGAATGAATGGTGCGCAGGATTTCAAGCGGCTTGTTTTCATCTGCCACCGGCGTTCCGACCAGCGCCGCCTCATACGGTCCACGCTGTCCTTTGGCATCACGGGGAGAAGAGTTCCAGGTGGATGGGACCACCGCCTGATAGTTGAGGATTTTTTGATCCTTGATCTTGATCCAGTGACCAAGGGCTCCGCGGGGAGCTTCATGAAATCCGTAACCTTTTGCCTCCGTCGGCCACGTGGCTGGATCCCAACTCTCGTTATTGTGGATGCGGTAATCACCCTTGGAAATATTTCCGATCAGTTCATCAAGCCACTTCGGAGTCTGCTGGGCGATGAGCAGGCAATCTATGCCTCGGGCAGCGGTACGTCCGAGTGTTGAGAACAGGGCCGGCGCGCCGACTCCCAATTTACCGAGGACCAGATCAACGACCGCCCTGGTCTCCTTGTGACCGGAGGCATAGGCCACGAGAATCCGGGCAAGGGGACCTACCTCCATCGACTTTTCTTCATAGCGCGGCGACTTGGCAAATGAATACTTTGCATCAGTATCAAGATTCTTGTACGGCGGCTTTGGCCCGGTATAGCGCGCTTCCGACTCACCGTCGAACGGATGCAGCCCCTTCCCCGGTCCGGCGGAGTTATCAAACCAGGAATGATCAACGTATTCGGCGATTTTCCCCTGGTCGACCGGGATTACTTTTGAGAGATCTTTGTTCACCAGAGCACCGGACGGAAACCACTGGTTGCCGTTTGCATCCGGGAATTCACCATAGCAGAGGTAGTTGCCGACCCCACCGCCGATGGCCGCCCAGTCCTTGTAGAATGAGGCAACTGCCAGCAGGTCAGGGATGTACACTTTTTCAACGAAATCCTGCGCTTTTTTGAGCAGGCGCTTGATCTCGATCAATTTATCGGCGTTGAGTGCATTCTGGGAGTCGGGATCAATGGGGATGGACATGCCCCCCACCAGAAACGATTGCGGATGGGGGTTTTTACTGCCGAGGATGGCGTGGATCTTGATGACATCCTTTTGCCATTCAAGGGCTTCAAGATAATGAGCTGTAGCCATCAGGTTTGCTTCAGGCGGCAGTTTATAGGCCGGGTGCCCCCAGTATGCATTGGCAAACGGTCCGAGACGACCCGAGGCAACAAACGCCTTAACCTTGTCCTGTACCGCTTTGAAATAGGTTGCAGAGTTGTTGGGCCAATCGGAAAGTGAAGCTGCCAGCGCAGCGGTTTTAACCGGGTCTGCCTTCAATCCGGAGGTGATGTCAACCCAGTCAAGCGCATGAAGGTGATAAAAGTGAATGACATGGTCCTGCACATTCTGGATGCCGATGATGATATTTCGAATCAGCTGTGCATTTGGTGGAATCTTGATTTTGAGGGCATCTTCAACTGCCCGGACTGACGCGATCGAATGGACGGTGGTGCAGACACCGCAGAAGCGCTGCGTCCAGAACCAGGCATCGCGCGGGTCGCGGCCTTTCAGAATTTTTTCTATGCCACGGAACATGGTGGCCGAACTCCAGGCGTCTTTAATGAAACCGCCTTCTATCTCGGCTTCGATGCGGAGATGTCCTTCAATCCTGGTAATCGGATCTACAACAATCCTGGCCATATTTTATCCCTCCCTGGTATCTTCAGGTTCTTTATCTCTGCGCAGCGCATTTAATGCGCCATGAACAGCGAAGGCCGCACCGGCTCCCGCCACAAGGCCAAGGCCGATCTTGTCGGCAGTCGCTTCAATGCCAAAGCCTGGAACATTGGGCAACCGTCGGTAGAGTGGTGACATGGTATCCCAGAACTGCGGTTCAGAGCAGCCGGCACACCCATGTCCGGACGCGACCGGCCAGCTTGTTTTTTCGTTATAACGCTGAGTTGGACAGTTATGGAATGTTGCAGGTCCCTTACACCCCATTTTGTAGAGGCAGAAACCTTTGCGGTGAGCATCATCACCCCAATGCTCAACATATTGTCCGGCATCAAAATGCGGACGGCGCTCGCAGTTGTCGTGAATGCGCTTGCCATAGGCAAAGAGCGGTCGCCCCTTGCTGTCCGTGGCCGGAATCTTGCCGAACACAAGGTAATGTACCACCGTTGCAGTCAGGTTATCGGCATTGCAGGGGCATCCGGGCAGATTAATAACGGTCGCACCCGGCACCGCATCCTTGACGCCGACAGCGCCGGTCGGGTTGGGAACAGCTGCTGCAATGCCACCGTAGGCAGCACAGGTTCCGATGGCAATAGTTGCCAACGCCCCCCCGCAGACCTTTCGGGCGATTTCCAGGTGGGTCTTGCCGCTGGTGCAGCCATACACACCATCATCCTTCATGGAGATGGATCCCTCAACAACACAGATATATTTGCCGTGGTACTTGTTAATGGTATTTTCCAACGCTTCATCTGCCTGATGTCCGGCAGCAGCCATGATCGTCTCATGGTAATCCACCGAGAGAATATCAAGAATAATCTCACCGACAGTCGGGTTGGCGGCACGCAGCAGCGCTTCCGTATCGCCGGTACAATCCTGAAAGTTCAGCCAGACAAGAGTCGGGCGTTTCACCTCATCCAACGCCCTGGCCACTGATGGAGCAAATGAAGCCGGCAGCGACATTGCGGCCGTCATCACCGAACAAAATTTAAGGAAGTCGCGTCGTGACACCCCCCGCTGTTTAAGGACTTCTCCAACGGAGTACTCATGCGTCTCTAAACCTTGTTCTAAATTTACAGCACCTTCGCTTTTCTTCTGTATACTCATACCGAACCCCCTTTCAGAAGTTTCTCCTGACAAAACGCATCTAAAGGACATATTCTCTTCGATTTATTAGTTAGATATAAAATATAAACAAGTTTTATTGCAACTGTTATTTTGTCGTATACGCTGTTTTTATAATATTTAAACATTTGTCAAAAAGCAGCGTATATTCAAAAACGTTCTATTTTACGTTCATCTTGCTCTTCTTCTTTTTCTGATTTTCCTTTACCCGCTTTTCAGCACGTCCAATCATCAGTTTATGACTCCCCTCACCCTGCCCTTCTGTCGGCATACGCTGAATATAACTGCCATCTGGCTGCATATCCCAGGCAGAGCGTTGATCTGCCAGATGCGTATCAAACAGGATTCGCAGCTCTTTGGTCAATTCCTGGGATTCTACCGGACAAAGAACTTCTACCCGGGCCTCCAGGTTGCGCTTCATCGCATCAGCCGAAGCAATAAAATATTCTTCGGCGCCGCCATTACGGAAATAATAAATGCGGGCATGCTCCAAAAATCTCCCGACGATACTGACCACGTGAATAGATTCAGAAATCCCCGGAATACCTGGCCGCAGGCGGCAGGTATCGCGGATAATCAGGTCTATGGCGACCCCGGCCATCGAAGCACGATAAAGTGCGCGTACAACATCACCGTCCTCAAGTGCATTCATTTTGAATTGGATAAGTCCGCCACCGCTAGCCCGGTGAAGAGTGATTTCACGCTCTATTTTATCGAGGAGTGTTTTTTTCAACATTCGTGGCGCCAGGGCGAGTTTTGAATATTTTCGCTTCAGCATGAAACCTGTTGTAAGAAAATTGAACAGTTCCGTGACATCTTCTGCAAGCACCTGATCACATGTCAAGATACCGACGTCGCTGTACAGCCGGGCGGTATCCGCATGGTAGTTGCCGGTTCCGATGTGGAGGTAGCGCCGCAGGCCGCAGTAATCCTGCCGCACCACCATGATGACTTTGCAGTGAGTCTTTAGACCGACGATGCCGTAGGTGACATGAATACCGGCTTCCTCCATCCGCTCTGCCAGGCGAATATTGGTTGCTTCGTCAAAACGCGCTTTCAGCTCCACAACAACGGCAACCTGTTTTCCGTTATGTGCGGCAAGAACCAGCGCATCGATGATGCGACTCTGGCGGGAGGTTCGGTAGAGCGTCATTTTTATCCCGCGCACCTTGGGATCGGTTGCCGCTTCGCGGAGAAAACGTTCGACCGACGTAGAAAACGATTCATAGGGGTGCTGCAGCAGAATTGAACCGGCTTCACGAATGATGTGGAATATGTTGCGCTGCGCCTGCAGTTGCGGGTGGTCAATCGGGTGATGGGGAGCGTCATGAAGCCGAGGGAAGTCGAGCCTGGTCAGTTCGAAAAGATCGCACATAGCCAGCAGCCCGGGAACCTCAAAAACATCCGTGGCCTCATCCAACTCCAGCTCGGCGGCCAATCGACCGCGATGAACCAGGTCCATGCCGGTGCCGATTTCCAATCGCACAATCGGAGCAAATTTACGTTCCTTCAGCTCCGACTCTATCATCTCCATCAGGTCGTCCGCCTCTTCTTCATCCTGTTCGGTAT
>JAQTXD010000126.1 GCA_028688955.1 Desulfuromonadaceae bacterium | reverse complement strand
TTCGATGGCCGCATTTAGCGCCAGGAGATTGGTCTGGTCAGCGATATCCTGAATGGTGTTGACGATCGCACCTATCTGGTCGCAGCGTTTCCCCAACCCTTCAACCGTACTAGACGATACGTTTACCCGTTGTGCGATGTTTTCCATCAGGCGTGAGCTGCTCTGGACCAACTGCGAGCCGCTGTGTGTCTGCTCGGTCGCCTTCTGGGCGCTCTCGGCGGCATACAGGCAGTTGCGGGCGATGTCTCCGGAGGTCGCCGACATCTCCTCACTTGCGGTGGCGATCGTGCTGGCCTGGATGGCAACATCTTCGGCGGCAGATGCCATGGCATCGGTTGTGGAACGAACCATGACGACTGAGTCACGTACTGTGTCTGCGACCGAAAAAAACTGGCGCATGGTCTTGTTCATATCGGTCATCATTGTATTGAAGGCGGTTGCAAGACGTCCTAATTCGCCGCCGCCGGAGACATCTGCCCGGACGGACAGGTCACCGCCGGCCGCTTTTTCAAGAGCGGTTAAAATAGCTGCGAGAGGTTTGAACGTACTGCTGCTGAGAAGTCCGAGTGTGGCCGATGTTACAACAAGTACGACTGTACCGATGAGCACATCCAGCCAAATCAGCCCCTTCTGGTTCAGGGCCGCTGTTGCTGCAACAGCAATTATAACGCTTACAGCATTGCCGATAACTACGCGCGAAGTAAATGACATGGCTCTCTCCATTTCAAGTGATGCCGGTTGGTGACGGTGGATTAAGCAATCCTTGAAAAATCAGCGACTTTGCCGACTAAACGGGCGATTGTGGTCAGGAGTGCAAGGCGGTTTGATCGTACGTGTTGTTCCTCGGCCATAACCATGACTTTGTCGAAGAAGCTGTCTACCGGTCCCCGCAATGTAGCAATTGCGGTCAGAGCATCAAGCCATGCGCCGGATGATATTAATTCATCAGCAGAGTTCTTGACCGTCTGGATAGCTTCGTACAAAGCGCCTTCCGCAGTATCCTGAAAAAGTGACGGATCTACCGGAGTGTCAATACCCGCTTTGATGATGTTGCAGACACGTTTGAATGCGACGGCCAGTGGTTCAAAGTCCGGGTGGGTTTTGAATTCTGCCAGTGCTGTAATACGGGCCTTGACGTCGACAAGGTCATCGAATCCGGCGGCAATAGCAGCATCTACTGCGTCAACAGCAAACTGGTTTCCCAGCAGGTTGATGAAGCGGGCGCGGAAAAACTCCAGTACATCGCTTGCAACCTGCTCTTTTGGCCGGGTCAGCTTGGCGGACAAAAGCTCCAGTGATTGGTCTGTCAGCTCCCGTAACGACAGACGGTAGCCTTTGTCAAGGATGATGGCAATGATGCCAATAGTCGCGCGACGCAGTGCATAAGGGTCAGCGGCACCAGTCGGGATAAGGCCTACTCCGAAGCAGCCACAGATCGTATCCAGTTTATCCGCGATCGAAACAAAAGCGCCGCAATCAGATGCGGGTAGCTCTCCCCCCGCCTGAATTGGCAGGTAGTGCTCCGCGATGGCATTGGCAACTGCGGTGTTTTCGCCTTCCAGCAAAGCGTACTCACGCCCCATGACCCCCTGTACTTCGGGGAATTCGCCTACCATGCCGGAAACCAGGTCCGCCTTGCAGAGCCAGGCCGCACGTGAGGTGTGAATCTTGACGGCTGGGTTGAGCCGTTCGGCCAGTCCTTCCGCAAGTGACCTGAAACGCTCCATCTTCTCAAAAGACGTTCCCAGCTTCTGCTGATAGACAACGTTCTTGAGCGATTCCACCCGCTCGTCCAGGCGGACTTTTTTATCCTCTTCAAAGAAAAACCGGGCATCGGAGAGGCGGGCGCGCAGGACACGCTCGTTCCCTTTGACGACCACTGATGGATCTTCGGTAAGGGTGTTGTTAATGGTGATAAAGCCGGGCAGCAGGCCTCCGTTAGCGTCAATAATCGAAAAATAGCGCTGGTGGCTCCGCATTGAAGTAATCAACACCTCCTTTGGAACCTTCAAAAACTCGGAGGAGAATGTGCCATGAACCGCGCTCGGATATTCGACAAGATATGTTACCTGCTCTAATAGCTCCTCATCTGGTAACAGGTGTCCGCCGGCAGCCGCAGCGACGCGGTGAGTTTCACGACGGATAATCTCTTTACGCTTTTCAGGGTCCGGAATGACAAAGTGCCGCTCACATTCGTCCAGATAACCTGCAAAACTGCTTACCGGAAAGGTTGTGTTGGCCATAAAGCGGTGTCCGCGCGAGAGTTTGCCGCTCTCAATAGTGCCGAATGAGAAGGGGACAACAGTCCCGTCGAACAGCGCCACAATCCAGTGAATCGGACGGGCAAAGCGTACATCACCATCTCCCCAGCGCATTGATTTCTTGAAAGGAATGTTTGCTACCAGTGCCGGCAGCAGCTCTGTCAGGATCTCATAAGTCGGCCGACCGGTTACCTGCTTGCTTACAAACAGGTATTCACCCTTGTCGGTTGTAATCGTCTGCAGGTCGGCAACATCAACGCCCTGTCCACGAGCAAATCCTTCGGCGGCCTTGGTTGGCTTGCCGGCGGGGTCGTAGGCCGCTTTTAATGATGGTCCTGTCGCGGAGATCTCTGCGTCAGGCTGTACGGCCGGAATCCCCTTTACAACCAGTGCCAGGCGGCGCGGGGTTGCCAAAGTTTTTATCTCGCTAAAAGAGAGGCGGGCAGTAGCAAGCTCTCTGGTGATGATTGCTTTCATTTCTGCAGTGGCTCGGGGTATAAATCCGGCTGGAATTTCTTCGCAACCGATCTCCAGAAACAGTTCTTTGGTATTCATCAGGCGACACCTCCTTTCAGCAGCGGAAAGCCAAGGCGTTCACGCATCCGCAGATACCCCTCAGCGCAGGCACGGGCGACACCACGAACACGACCGATGTATGAGGCGCGTTCGGTGACCGAGATCGCTCCGCGGGCATCAAGCAGGTTGAAAGTGTGAGAACACTTCATGACATAATCGTATGCAGGTAACACCAAGTCTTTCTCAACCAGGCGCAGGCACTCTTTTTCGTACATAGAAAAGAGTTGCAGTAGCATGTCAACATCGGCCTCTTCGAAGTTGTGGCGGGAGAACTCTACTTCGCTCTCGTGATGGATGTCGCCGTATTTTATGCCCTTGACCCACTCCAGATCATAAACATTGTCTACTCCCTGCAGGTACATGGCGATGCGTTCACAGCCGTAAGTGATTTCCGATGGTATCGGTTTCAGGTCAATTCCGCCTGCCTGCTGGAAGTAGGTGAACTGGGTAATCTCCATCCCGTCCAGCCACACCTCCCAGCCAAGCCCCCAGGCACCCAGAGTGGGAGACTCCCAGTCGTCTTCAACAAAGCGGATATCATGTTTGGCTGGGTCAAGCCCGAAGGAGCGGAGCGAATCCAGGTAAAGGTCGAGGATGTTAAGCGGCGAAGGCTTCATGATGACCTGAAACTGATAGTAGTGCTGCAGGCGGTTGGGGTTTTCGCCGTAACGGCCGTCGGTGGGACGGCGAGACGGTTCAACGTATGCCACGTTCCATGGTTCCGGGCCGAGCACACGTAGAAAAGTAGCCGGATTGAATGTGCCGGCACCTTTTTCCGTATCATAGGGCTGCTGGATGATGCACCCCTGTTTGGCCCAATAGCCCTGCAGGGATAGAATAAGATCTTGAAATGTCACGCATGTACCTCCGGATGGGGAGTCTGAATAATTATGATGCAAAAAAGAAATGTATCTAATAACAGGTATAGCCGCTTCGGTCAAGGTCACGAAGTCTGAGGTGATAATTACATGAGTGACAAGAGAGAGTAGGTCACAAATGTCGCCTGGTCGAGTCTGTCGGCAGGGTAACTGTTGGTGACGGCACAAACCATTAATCCGGCTCCCTTGGCGGCGGTTATCCCTGCAGGAGTATCTTCAATAGCAATCGTAACCTCTTTTGAGAAGGCGTTGCAATGGGCCGATTGTAGCAGCTGGAAGGCAAGCTGGTAGCATTCAGGGTCTGGTTTGCTTGCCGCAACGTCATCTGCAGTAACGATAACATCAAAACAGTCTGAGATGCCGAGCATGGTCAGGATGGGGTCGATGTCAGTTCTGAGCGCTCCGCTGCATATAGCCAGTGGAAACTTGTTCGCGTGCAGGTGAAAAAGCAGATCCAATACTCCGGGATACGCAGGTACACCTGTTCCAATGACATCCTTGAAGAACGCTGCTTTTTGCTCAATCAGCCCGTGCAGCTCTTCCTGGTTGAGCATCTTTCCTTTCGAGGAAAAAACATGCCTGAATGCGTCCCTGTCATCGAAGCCGATATATGTTTCGATATATTCCTGCCACGTAAAAGTTAGCCCGAGCGGTTCTAATGTTCGCTGGAATGCCTCATAATGAAGCGGTTCAGTGTCAACAATAACGCCGTCAAAATCAAAAATAACGGCCTCAGCCTTTATTCCATTTGGAAAAATAATCATAGATGTTCGTTGGCCTATTCCCCGTCTTTGGTTTTTGTCGGTATTAAATAGCATTTCTTTTATTTGTAAAACAATGAAAAACCCCATGCAATGAAGGATGTTAAGGTATTTTATGGTAAATAGCGTCCTATACTAAAAACTGGTTTGGTTCAGCAGCGCTTTTTTAAAGATCATGATTAAATATGGTTGACGATTCGTTATTATGCTCTATTATTTGACCAGGTTTTTAAGGCGTTCCACTGCTTAGCGCAGTAAATCATACAGAATAAGGAGGTCGTGATGGCGTTACGTGTTGCAATCAACGGGTTTGGCAGGATTGGCAGGATGGTACTTAGAGCCGCAAGTAAGGACAGTAGTATTGAATTTGTGGCGATCAACGATCTTACTGATGCAGCAACTTTGGCGCATCTTTTCAAGTATGATTCTGTGCATGGCACATTTCCTGGGACGGTAGAGGCAAAAGATAACCAGTTGCTGATTGACGGTAAGGCCATAAAAATCTATGCCGTTCGTAATCCGGCCGAACTTCCGTGGAAAAATGACAATATCGACGTTGTCCTCGAGTCAACCGGTATTTTCACCTCCAAGGAAAAGGCTGAGATGCATATTCAGGCGGGTGCCAAGAAGGTTGTTATATCGGCACCGGCGACCAATGAGGATATTACTATTGTCATGGGGGTTAACGACCATCTCTATGACCCGCAAAAGCACGTAATTATCTCCAATGCTTCGTGCACTACCAACTGTCTTGCTCCTGTAGCAAAAGTTCTTCATGACACCTTCGGTATCGAGAAGGGGTTGGTAACTACCGTTCACTCTTATACAAATGATCAGAATATCCTTGATCTCCCCCACAAAGATCTGCGCCGGGCCAGAGCTGCCGCCATGTCGATGATTCCGACTACCACCGGAGCGGCCAAGGCCGTTGCGCTCGTGTTGCCGGAGTTGAAGGGCAAGCTGGACGGCATGGCTATCCGTGTGCCAACTCCGAACGTTTCCGTCGTTGATCTGGTCGTGACTTTGTCTAAAAAGGCTGACGCCGCCAGCGTAAACGCTGCACTTAAGACTGCATCCGAGGGGGCTCTCAAAGGTATTTTGGGTTTCGAGGAGTCGCCACTTGTTTCAATAGATTTTAATGGTAACCCTCTTTCGTCAATCGTCGACGCCTCCTGCACAAAAGTAATCGGCGACACTATGGTAAAGGTGCTCTCCTGGTATGATAATGAGTGCGGGTTTTCGAACCGTGTCGTCGACCTGTTTCGTTTGATCGCGTCCAAAAAATAATAACAAAACATTGCTTAAGAAGGAGGGGGGGATTTTTCCCCCTCTTTTTTTGCCATCCACTAAAACGATAACAAATCAGGAGGTGAGCTGTGCCAATTCGTTATATTGATGAAATTAAGGATCTGAAAGGAAAAAAAGTCTTCATCCGTGTCGATTTCAATGTTCCTCAGGATGACAATGGAGCTATTACCGAGGATACCCGTATCGTCGGGGCGGTTCCCACTATAAAATACGCTCTGGAACAGGGGGCCAAAGTTGTTCTCGCCTCGCATCTGCGACGCCCCAAGGGTGAAAAAAAAGCAAAATACAGTATGGCTCCCGCCACGGCACGCCTTTCTGAATTGCTTGGCA
>JAQTXD010000048.1 GCA_028688955.1 Desulfuromonadaceae bacterium | reverse complement strand
AGAGTTAATGACACGACATTTTCTGGCATTGCATGATTACAGCAAGGACGAACTGGATGCCCTGATTATACTGGCCGCTGATCTGAAGAGCAAACAGAAGGGCGGGATTCCTCACAGGCTGCTTGATGGAAAAACGGTTGCACTTATTTTTGAAAAAGCCTCCACCCGTACCAGAGTATCATTTGAGGTCGGTGTATATCAGCTGGGTGGTCATGGTCTGTTCATGCCCTCCGGCTCATCCCAGATGGGGCGCGGTGAGCCGATCAAGGACAGTGCACGGGTAATGTCCCGCTATTGTGACGGGGTCATGATCCGTACGTATGGTCAGGAAATCGTTGATGAATTTGCTAAATACTCAGATGTGCCGGTTATAAACGGTTTGACGGACCTTTTCCATCCCTGCCAGATCATGGCCGATCTTCAGACGGTGGTAGAGTATAAAGGTGGATATCAGGGGCTTACGTTTGCCTGGGTCGGTGATGGCAACAATATGGCCAACACATGGATAGAGGCGGCTGCAATCTTCGGCTTTGAATTGCGTCTGGCCTGCCCAACCGGATATGAGCCGGACCGGAAGGTCATGGAGTGGGCTCAGGCAAAAGCTCCCGGCCTGATTTCTATGACTGTCGATCCGGCGGTGGCGGTGGCCGGTGCAGATGTTATTAATACTGACGTATGGGCCAGTATGGGGCAGGAGGAAGAACAGAAGGAACGTGAAAAGGCTTTTGCCGGCTACTGCCTCGATGACGCGCTGCTTGCCCTAGCAAAGCCTGATTGCGTTGTATTGCACTGCCTCCCCGCACATCGTGGTGAGGAAATTTCTGATTCGGTTATCGAGGGTAAAAACTCTGTTGTCTGGGATGAAGCGGAAAACCGGCTTCACATCCAGAAAGCTATAATGGCAACGCTACTACAATAATTTCAGCATTCAAAGGAGATCTGCACCATGGCAAAAAAACAGGAAATTAAAAAAATCGTACTCGCCTATTCCGGTGGGCTCGATACCTCCATTATCCTCAAATGGCTGAAAAATGAATACGGTTGTCAGGTCGTTGCCTTCTCTGCAGATCTTGGACAGGGTGAAGAACTTGATCCGGTTCGTGCAAAAGCACTCGCAACCGGTGCTGACACGGTCTATATCGATGACCTGAAAGAAGAGTTTGTGCGCGATTTCGTGTTCCCGATGTTTCGTGCAAACGCCATCTATGAAGGACACTATCTGCTTGGTACCTCCATTGCCCGTCCGCTGATTGCCAAGCGTCAAATGGAGATTGCAGCATTGGAAGGGTGCGATGCCGTTTCTCATGGTGCCACCGGCAAAGGCAATGATCAGGTCCGGTTTGAGCTTGCCTACTACCACTTTGACCCTGCCATCACGGTTGTGGCTCCGTGGCGCGAGTGGAACCTGAACAGCCGTCAGGCTTTGATCGAGTATGCCCAGAAGAATGATATCCCGATTCCGACAATTCAGAAACGCCCCTGGTCGTCAGACCGTAACCTGCTGCATATCTCCTTCGAAGGCGGCATTCTGGAAGATACCTGGGCAGAAGCACCGGAGGAGATGTACGTGCTGACAAAAGCTCCGGAAGATGCTCCCGACAAACCGCAGTATGTGGAAATAGAGTTCAAAAACGGCAATGCAGTTGCAGTTGACGGTGTAACGATGACCCCGGCTCAGCTCCTCGCACACCTTAACTTCCTCGGCGGCCAGCACGGTGTTGGCCGTGTTGATCTGCTGGAGAACCGCTCTGTTGGTATGAAATCCCGTGGGGTGTACGAGACTCCCGGTGGTTCGATTCTACGTGAAGCGCATTCGGCTGTGGAGCAGATCACCATGGATCGTGAAGTCATGCGTATCCGTGACAGCCTGATTCCTGAGTATGCCAGGCAGATTTATGCCGGTTACTGGTTCTCTCCCGAGCGTCTCATGCTGCAGACACTGATTGATGATTCACAGAAGTGCGTCAACGGCGTTGCTCGCGTGAAGCTGTACAAAGGTCTGTGCCGCACCGTCGGCCGCAAGTCGGAAACCGATTCGCTTTTCAACCTCGATTTTGCCACCTTTGAAAAGGACCAGGTTTTCAACCAGGCTGATGCGGAAGGTTTCATCAAGATCAACTCATTGCGACTGCGTATCCGTTCGCTGATGCAGGCCAACCGGAAAAAATAACGGTTGATCAGGAAGCTCTACAAGAAAGATCACATCGTCACCTCGGTTGTGGCGGTGATTCTGGACAATGACGGGCGGGTGCTCCTGACTAAGCGGAGTATCCCGCCCTTTCAGAATTTGTGGGTTATGCCCGGTGGAGCGATAAATCTTGGCGAATCGATTCCGGGTGCGTTAAAGCGTGAAGTTCGCGAAGAGGTTGGACTGGAGATTGAAGTCGAAGGTTTGATCGATGTCTTTGAACACCTTGCACCCGGTGAAGAAAACTGTCATTACGTGATTCTTTATTACCGCTGCCGAGCCCTCTCCTTGAATATGGCTTTGAATGAACATGAAGTTGCCGAGGCCTCCTGGGTCTCGCGCAACTTGTTGAACAACTACACAATCCCCGCCGGCGCACGTTTCATCCTGGAAAAAGTGTTTCCGGGACTTTCACTGCAGATTCAACTTCAATAACATACACAAGGAACGGTACATCATGTCAAAAGATAAATTATGGGGGGGGCGTTTTACTCAGCCGACCGACAAGTTCGTAGAGGAATTTACCGCCTCAATTCAATTCGACAAGCGCCTCTATCATCAGGATATTCGTGGTTCCATCGCTCATGCACGCATGCTGGGCAAACAGGGAATTATCCCGCTTGACGATGTCGAACAGATCATTCACGGCCTGCACAAAATTCTCGAGCAGATTGAGGCGGGTGAATTCGATTTTTCCATCAGCCTCGAAGACATCCACATGAATATCGAATCGCGACTGTCAACCGCCATTGGCGAGGCGGGTAAGCGACTGCATACGGGCCGCTCGCGCAACGATCAGGTGGCACTTGATATCCGTCTCTACCTGCGTGATGAGATCGTTGCGATTACTACATATCTTGATCTTCTCATAGATGCCCTGCTCGGCCAGGCGGAAGCCAATATTGATACACTTATGCCCGGTTTTACCCACCTGCAGACCGCCCAGCCGATTCTGTTTGCCCATCACCTCATGGCCTATGTCGAAATGTTCAAGCGCGATAAAGGGCGTCTGGATGATTGCCTCAAACGGGTTAACATCCTGCCCCTGGGAGCCGGAGCGCTGGCGGGAACTACTTTTCCCATCGACAGGGAATATGTTGCCGAACAGCTTGATTTCACCACTGTCACCCGCAACTCGCTGGACTCCGTTTCCGATCGGGACTTTGCACTGGAATTTCTTGCGGATGCTTCAATTCTGATGATGCACCTGTCCCGTTTTTCCGAAGAGCTCATTATCTGGTCAACCAGTGCATTTCAATTCATTGAATTGTCAGACGGCTTCTGCACCGGGTCATCCATCATGCCGCAGAAAAAGAACCCGGATGTGCCGGAGCTGGTGCGGGGTAAAACCGGCCGCGTTTATGGCAACCTGATGGCGCTGCTGACAACGATGAAAGCACTGCCGTTGGCGTACAACAAGGATATGCAGGAAGACAAGGAACCGCTCTTTGATACAATCGATACGGTCAAGGGAAGCCTCAAAATTTTTGCCGATATGATTCGGGAAATGCGGGTGAATGTGGGCAGTATGGGCAATGCAGCAGGACAGGGGTTCTCGACCGCAACTGATGTTGCGGATTATCTGGTGCGCAAGGGGCTCCCGTTCCGCGATGCTCATGAGGTAGTCGGTAAGTCGGTTGCCTATTGTGTGGAAAACAGTATGGATATCACCGAACTCTCCCTTACGGAATGGCAGCTTTTTTCCACCAAAATAGACACCGATATTTTTGCCTGCATAACTGTTGAGGCAAGTGTGAACGCGCGTAACGTCATTGGCGGAACAGCCCGTGAACGAGTATGGAGCGAAATCCAGAACGTGCGGGCAGGACGCTGATCCAGTATGTACTGTGATTTTTTCGGTTTTTCAGAAAAACCCTTTACGATTACCCCGAATCCCCATTTTGTGTATCTGAGCGGTATTCACCGAGAAGTGTTTGCCCGTTTGCTGTATGGTGTTGATAGTCATGCCGGTTTTATTGCCCTGACGGGTGAGGTTGGTACCGGCAAAACAACGATGCTGCGTACACTGCTGTCGCAGCTGGATCCTGAGAAGTACACCTGTGCTCTGATTTTTAATCCGTGCATGTCTGGCGAACAGCTCCTGGCAGGGGTTTGCCGTGAATTCACCATTACAGCCGAGGAGCAGCACCGCTCCGGCTATCTTGAAGCGCTTAACCGCTTTTTGATTGAACAGAATGCTGCGGGCCGGACAGTTGTACTGGTTATCGATGAAGCACAGAATCTTGATCCGGATGTTCTCGAACAGGTACGACTGATATCCAATTTGGAGACAGAGCGGGACAAGCTGATCCAGATAATCCTGGCCGGACAACCGGAGTTGGACGATATTCTTCGACGCCACAACCTGCGTCAGCTTAACCAGCGTATTACCGTCCGCTGCAGACTGAAGCCAATGGATATGGACGATACGACCCGATACATCAACCATCGCCTTAGAATATCCGGCAGCCGGATTCCGGACATCTTTTCGTCTGCAGCAATCAAGCGCATCTTCCGGTTTTCCCGTGGAACACCGCGGTTGATAAACGTAGCCTGTGAACAGGCGCTGGTAGTCGCCTGGACACGTGAAACCACAAATGTTACACGGGCAATTGCCGCGGAGGTTATCGACGAACTTCATCAGGGTAATGATCGTGACGGATTATACTCCCGTATTGTGCGCTGGCTTTTTGCCGGAAAGTGATCTGAACGTATGAGTTATATTCTTGATGCCTTAAAAAAGATTGAGCACGATAAAGATAAAAAACGTCATGACGGCAAAACCGGCATTACCGGTGACCTGTTCCGTGAGAGGAATCGCCCGGAGGTGAGAGGTGGGGGCTGGAAAATTATCGTGCTTATTGTCGTGGTGTCGCTGTTCACCTGTGCGGGGACCTGGTTTGTAACTCAGGGTGTTAATCGCACGGGGAGTACAGCTGTTCATCCGCAGGCAGTAGTGCCGCCTGCTGTTGCTGTAGCCCCTCCACCGGCCGTAAAAATCGCCCCAACTCCAACTGCGGTGGGGTCTGTGCCGATGGTTATTACTTCTGAACCGCAAAAAAAAGCACAGATAGTTGCGGATGATGTCCCTGCACGTAATGTCCGTCGGCTGAGCAATCGGCCTGCGGTTCCGCCTGCTTCGGTTGCTCAAAAACAGGTTGTTTTATCGGTGCCAGCGCCTGCTGACATTAAATTATCCGGCATTGCCTGGCAGGATGATCGTTCCAGCCGGAGAGCTGTTGTTAACGGATTTCTGCTTAAGGAAGGTGCCGTTGTTTTGGGATCACGAATCAGTGAGATTCTGGCAGATAGGGTCAAATTTACATCAGCTGCAGGAGTCTTCGAAATTCGGCTCGATGCTGTACTGCCGGCCGAGGTAAAAAAATGAGTGATGCCATGCGTGCAACACTGGTTATCAGCATGTCTTTGCTTGCAGTCGGTTGTGGCAGGAAAGGTGCCTTGATATATCCCGATATGCTGGTCCCTGCTGCCCCGTCCTCTGTTGCGGCCCACCAAAGCGGCTCTTCGGTAAAGCTGCAGTTTGCGCTCCCTTCTAAAGACCGGGCCGGTCGACCGATGAAGGGCGTGGCGGGCGTGAAGATCAGCAAAAGAGCTCTTGATGGTTCCCAGCAAGAGGTCTGTCGCTTATGCATGACGGGTTATCAGCTGTTTCGCACGGTGTATCTTGACCATTTACCGGGTGATACCCAGCGTTTTGGTGAGCGTCTGATCCTGATTGACAACGATGTGGCGGCAGGGAATAACTATTCTTATAGTCTTGTCCCCTTTACAGCTGAAGGTATTGACGGTGCCGTATCAGCTGCTGATGTTCGCGTGGTTGCTCCTGTTCCTGCTCCTGCCGTGAGAATAGAGTCATTCCCCACTGAAGTGCGGCTTCTGCTGTCATCGCAGTATCGCGGAGGACACCTGCTCGGTTATAACGTGTATCGCTCCACAGTTGCGGGTACCCGCTCGTATCAGCCGCTCAATAAGGATCCTTTAAAGGGTGATGAGTATGTGGACAGTGCACTTGAGCGCGGCGTGAGGTATCGTTATACCGCACGATCGGTGTTTGTTCAGGAAACCGGTGGTACTGCGGAAAGTGCCGAATCACGTGAGTTAGAGGGTATGTTGAAGGACGACGAATAGTACTGTAACTGCACCGAAACAGAAAAGGGCACCCAGTTGAATGGGTGCCCTTTTCTGTTTCGGTGCAGTAAGCAGAAATTACTTGGCTACAGTTTCTGCCAGTTTGATAGCGATATCTTTGTAGGGGTTGGCGAACAGAATGATCAGGCAGACAACCAGTGCATAGATTGCGAGGGACTCGATCATGGCCAGACCGATCATCATGGTGGTCAGGATTTTCCCTGAAGCGCCGGGGTTACGGGAAACGCCTTCAACAGCGCTTTTAACAGCAAGACCCTGGCCAATGCCGGTGCCTACGGTGCCCAGTGCCATACCAATACCTGCTGCCAGAACGCACATCGTGAAAAAGCTCATCTTTACTACCTCCATATGGTTTTTGTCTCCTAAACAGTATAGGAGTATCCGTGATTAATATTTCAGTTCCTGGCTTCTAGTGTGCATGCTCCAGCGATCCTTGGATGTAGATCATGGCGAGGAGCATGAATACGAACGCCTGAATAAACGAAACCAGAACGCCCATCAGCATCATCGGCAGTGGTACAAGAAACGGTGCCAGGCCGAAGAAGATCATAAGAACAAGTTCGTGGCCGTTCATGTTGCCGAAAAGACGTAATGTCAGTGAAACCGGACGGCTCAGGTGGCCGATGACTTCAATGAAAAACATGACCGGTGCAAGCCAGGCAATGGGTCCGAGGAAATGCTTTATATAGCCGAAGCCATGATGCTTGAGCCCGACGACATGGGTGGAAATGAAGACGATTACCGCGCAGGCTGCGGTTGTGTTGATATTAGCTGTTGGCGGAAAGAATCCGGGAATCAGACCTATCAGGTTTGATACAAGCACGAAAATGGCAAGCGTGGCAATCAGCGGAAAGAACGGGCGTCCCTCTTCTCCCATCGTATCCACAATCATACCCTCGATTCCTCCGACGACGGTCTCCATGAAATTCTGCATACCGCTTGGAATTGATTTGAGTGCCGAAGTGGCCAGCAGGGACAGAACCAGCAGCAGGGCGATAATCAGCCACGTGTAGCTGATTGCGTCAGCACTTGCATTGGAGATGTGGAGCGGTGCCAGCAAATTGCGGAAAAACTCAAGAAACAGTAACGGGTGAACCATGGAGCTAACCTCCTGCGCGTATGGCGCTGTACAGTGAAAGTACGATTATATTTATTACAATAACTGAAAGTCCTACAAATAGCCCCGCCAATGAAAACCAGCCGGATGTTATAATCAGGTACAGCAGCACCCCTGTGATACCCAGGCGGGCAATATAGCGGAGCTGCGCGTAGGTTGTTGCGTTGGCCGGCATCAGTCCGAGAATCCGTTGAAGTACGTTACGGATCCAAAAAAAATTCGCGATCGCAATACATCCGCCGGCCAGGGCGCCCAGTCCAGCCTGAAGTGAAAACAGAGCCCAGCCGGTCAGCGCCAGCACTGCCATCAATCCGAGGCTTCCCTTGATGATGATGGCAAAGAGGTTATCCTCGTTGATCGCTATCATCGCTTTTGCGGATCTCCCTGCCGGCAATAACGTACACATTCTTGAATCCGGCAGCAATTCCGATGAACAGAAAAATATAAAAGAACCACGGCTTTGAGTTAAACCACCGGTCAAGTGTCAATCCAAACCATACTCCGATGGCGATTGCCAGCACAACGGAAATGCCCATGCTGGACACTGTGGCAAGGCTCTGAAATAGCTGCCTGTTACTGCTTGCCATGAAAACTCAATGGTGAAGGAGGTGTAAAACCGGTACTCCTTACCATAAGAATAGCTGAAATGTCAAATAGAAATGAATGCACGTGCTACGCAATGAGTTTGAAACATTTGGCAGCTGCGGCAATTGTGCGCTCTATGTCGGCGTCAGAGTGAGCAGCTGAAACAAAGCCGGTTTCAAACTGTGACGGAGCCAGGTAAATTCCTTCGTCAAGCATGGCAAGAAAATATTTGGAAAAAGCTTTCGTGTCGCACAAAGAGGCGGTAGGCCAGTCATGGACTTCGCCATTGCAGAAAAATGCACAGAACATGCTTCCGACCCTGGTGGAGTAAATAGGGTATCCGGCCGCTTTGGCCGCTTTGGCGATGCCTTCTCCGACAGCAAGACTTTTCTCTTCGAGCTTTTTATAAAAGCCCGGCTGTTTGAGTATATTCAGGGTTGCGATACCTGCCGACATTGCAAGCGGATTTCCTGAAAGCGTGCCGGCCTGGTAGATGCCCCCCGATGGCGATAGTTTCTCCATTATTTCGCGCTTTCCACCAAATGCACCGACCGGAAGACCTCCCCCGATTATTTTACCCAACGTCGTCATGTCTGGAGTTACTCCATACAGTTCCTGTACGCCGCCATACGCTACGCGGAAACCGGACATTACTTCATCAAAAATAAGGACGATTCCCTCGTTTGTGCAGATTTCCCGAAGACCTTCCAGGAAACCCTCGCGTGGAGGAACTGTGCCCATGTTGCCGGCAACCGGCTCAACAATAATGCAGGCTATGGAATTTCCGTTCTCTGCAACAAGTTTCCTGACGGAGTCAAGTGAGTTGTATTCAGCAGTCAGTGTGAGTTTCGCTACATCGGCAGGCACACCCGGTGAGTCCGGAACGCCGAATGTTGCCGCGCCGGATCCGGCCTTAACCAGTAGGGAGTCCGCATGGCCATGGTAGCATCCTGAAAATTTGATGATCTTGTCGCGTCCGGTGTAGCCGCGTGCAAGGCGGATCGCGCTCATAGTCGCTTCAGTTCCGGAGCTGACCATGCGCACCATTTCGATAGATGGAACAGCGTCAATAACCATGTTGGCAAGAACTGTTTCTCGTTCTGTAGGCGCTCCAAAACTGGCACCGCTTGACATGGTCTCCTGAACAGCCGAGATTACGTCCGGGTGGCAATGACCGACAATCATTGGTCCCCATGATCCGACGTAGTCGATAAAAGTGTTGCCATCTTCATCAGATACAGTGCAACCTGACGCCTTCTTAATGAAAAGCGGGTCAGCTCCGACTGACTTAAAGGCGCGCACGGGGCTGTTGACTCCTCCAGGGATTACAGACTTTGCCTGTTGGAAAAGAATGCTGGAGCGTTCGTGATTCATAAGATACCTCGAGTAGGAATGGATTGCATAAAGATGTATAGAGAAGTGGCAGTATCTACCATACCGTATAAGAGAGTGTCAATGGTTAAAGTGGTAATTTTATTTGTAATTTGGTGGGCTGACAATGCGCTGAAATCATTTAAAGTGCGATAAAAAAAGAGTTGACAAAAAAATTCAAATAACCTATTTAATGCGTCGTTTGTATACAGTATACCGTTGCAGTAAGGAGGATTTTAATGCTTGGTGCATACCTGCCAATACTACTTTTGGTGCTCGTAGCAATAGGTTTCGGATTTTGCTCGCTCATCTTCTCTTCCTTGATTGGCCCGAAAAAGCCTTCAATTCTAAAGCTGCAGCCGTATGAAAGTGGTTGCGATCCCGTTGGTACAGCCCGGGAGCGATATTCAATCAAATTTTATATGATCGCAGTTCTGTTCATATTGTTTGATATTGAGGCAGTGTTCCTCTACCCATGGGCTATTCTCTATAAGCAGCTGGGTGTATTTGGTCTTGTTGAGATGGGACTTTTTATTGTCATTCTATTTGTTGGTTATATTTATGTCTGGAAAAAAGGAGCGCTGGAATGGGAGTAGACAATCCGCTTGGCGATAACGTTATCACCACGTCACTGGATCTTTTGGTTAACTGGTCCCGGAAGTCATCCATCTGGCCTATGACGTTTGGTCTGGCATGCTGTGCTATTGAGATGATGGCTACTGGTGCCTCACATAACGACCTGGACCGTTTCGGAATCATATTCCGTGCATCTCCGCGTCAGTCTGACTGTATTATTATTGCCGGTACGGTTACCAAAAAAATGCTGCCGGTAATCAAGACCGTGTATGAGCAGATGCCGGAGCCGAAATGGGTTATTGCCATGGGCGCCTGTGCGTGCTCGGGTGGCATTTTTGATACGTACAGCGTCGTGCAGGGAATTGACGAAGCATTGCCGGTTGATGTCTATATTCCCGGTTGTCCTCCACGTCCCGAGGCGCTGTTGTTCGGACTGATGAAGCTCCAGGATAAAATCATGAAGGAGCGCAATTCATTCGGCAATGCCATAGGTCTGGGTAAGCGCTATATTCCTGAAGCTGCCTGATTCAATTAACAAACAAACAAATCCCACAAAAGGGTTGGATATCATGGCTGAAAACAATCGAGCAGTACTGAAGTTGAAGGAAAAGTTCGCCGCCTCGATCATTGATGTAGTCGAGTTCAGGGGCGAAGTAACCGTGACGGTAGCAAAGGACGCTATTATTGAAATCCTTTCGTTCCTCAAACAGTCTCTTCAATACAACCTGCTTACTGACCTCACGGCGGTTGATTATTTAGGGAAAAAGGAAGAGCGGTTCATGATTGTATACCTGCTCTATTCTATCCCGAACAAAGATCGTCTGCGTATCAAAACCCCTGTCAGTGAAGCCGCCTGCTCTATTCCGACTGCAGTTACGGTATGGAAAACGGCCAACTGGCTTGAGCGTGAAGTGTTTGACCTGTTCGGAATTACGTTCAGTGGGCATCCTGACCTTCGGCGAATTCTCATGACCGAAGAGTGGGTAGGGCACCCGCTCCGTAAAGATTATCCGTTGCAGGGACCTGATCGTGAACCCTACAAAGGGCGCTTGTCATAGTTTTACTTCATCGTTTTGTAATTCGATTATAGAAGAGGCGATACATGGCTGCTACTGAAACAATGACACTGAACATGGGTCCTCAGCACCCCAGTACACACGGGGTTCTCAGGCTCGTTCTCGAGCTTGACGGCGAAGTGATCGTCAAGGTTACCCCTCATATCGGTTTTCTGCATCGTGGTGTTGAAAAACTGTCCGAACACCGCACATATCATCAAATCCTGCCACTGACCGACAGGCTTGATTATCTGGCGCCGATGAGCAACAACCTCGGTTATATCCTGGCGGTAGAAAAGCTGATGGATGTAAAAGTACCGGATCGTGCCGAAACGATCAGGATTATCATGGCAGAGCTCACCAGGCTTGAATCACATTTGGTCTGGCTTGCGTGCCATGCGCTTGATATTGGCGCCATGACAGTATTCATCTACGCATTCCGTGAACGCGAAACCATCATGGAAATATACGAGCTGATATCAGGTGCCCGAATGACGTCCAACTTCTTCCGTGTTGGCGGTCTGTCACAGGATGTTCCAGATAGTTTTGTTAAAAAGGCCAGTGATTTTATTGACTCAATGCCGGGCTATCTTGACCAGTATGAAGGGCTTCTGACGACCAATCCGATCTGGCTTAAGCGTACGATCGGTAATGGTGTTATTTCTGCTGAAGATGCCATCGATATCGGCCTCACCGGTCCTGCCTTGCGTGGTTCTGGAGTTGACTGGGATCTCCGTCGTGATAATCCGTACTCCGGTTATGACAAATACCAGTTCAAGGTTCCGGCAGGTGAAAACTGCGATACGTTTGACCGCTACAAAGTCCGACTGGTTGAAATGCGCGAAGCCTGCAAAATAGTTCGTCAGGCCCTTGACCGGTTGAAGTCGGGCCCGGTGCTCGCTGATTGTCCGCAGGTCTGTTATCCACCAAAAGAAAATGTTTATAACAGTATTGAAGGCCTGATCCACCATTTTAAAATTGCTTCTGAAGGTTTCCCTGCACCGGAAGGAGAGGTCTACCAAGGCGTTGAAGCACCGAAGGGTGAGCTTGGCTTCTATATAGTAAGTGACGGTGGAAACAAGCCCGAGCGCTTGAGAATCAGACCACCATCATTTGTAAACCTGCAAGCCCTGGAACAGATGAGTGTAGGTTCCATGATTGCCGACCTGGTCGCCGTAATTGGAACTCTGGATATCGTACTAGGTGAAATTGACAGATAACTCCGCACGATTCAAAGGAGATGGGGCGCATGAGTAAAGTTGTCGCGCAGCAGGAAGAAGAACTGGAACAAGATGTTGATCTGGCAAAAGCAGATCTGGTTATTGATAAATATTTCGATTTGCCGGGCAACCTCATGCCAGTACTTCAGGGGGTTCAGGACGCGTACGGTTATGTTCCGCGTAATGTTGCGGACCATGTTGCTGAACGTCTGAATGTATACCCGAGTCAGATTTACGGTGTGCTTACATTTTATGCCCAATTTCATCTTAAGCCCCGCGGTCGCTTTATTATCCGGGTCTGCGTTGGTACTGCATGTCACGTCCAGGGTGCACAAAGGATTAAAGAGACATTTTTTAACCTTCTGCATATTGCGCATACTGAAACCAGTCCGGATCTGCGCTTCACATTTGAAGAGGTTGCCTGTCTCGGGGCCTGCGGTATGGCTCCGCTTGCTATGGTAAATGATGATACGTACGGCAAGATGACCGTTCAGAAGGTCGACGAAATCGTAGCTAAATATTCTGCAATCCCGCTTGATTAAGCGGACTCACGCTAGAGGACACAACGCATGGGCGATAATTCAGGTATTCAGATTCTAATCTGCCAGGGAACTGGCGGTATTTCTGCCGGAGCAAAAGGTGTCGAGGCAGAGTTTGTTCGTGTGATAGCCGAGCAGGGTCTTTCCGCTACAGTTGGCAAACGCTGCGACGTCATCAAGACCGGTTGTCGGGGCCTCTGTGCCAATGACGTTCTTGTTGACATCATAACCCCTGAGCAGGGACGAATTACATATGACTTTGTCCTTCCCGAAGAGGTAGAGAAGATTGTTATGGAGCATATCGTTGCCCATACTACCCTCGATAAGCGTAAGGCTAAGCCGTATTATAATACATTTCTTGAAAAGCAGATGCGCGTGGTCATGGGTAACTGTGGTGAAATAGACCCCGATAGCCTTGACGCATATCTCGGCGACTACTCAAAAGGCTTCCAGGCTATTGAAAAATGCGTCAAGAGCATGAGCCAGGAAGAGGTTATTGAAGAAGTTAAAAAATCCGGTCTTCGTGGTCGAGGGGGCGGTGGTTTCCCTACCGGCATGAAATGGTCTTTCTGCAAGGCGTCTCCTGGTGATCACAAGTATCTTATCTGCAACGCGGACGAGGGTGACCCCGGCGCATTTATGGACAGATCCATTCTGGAAGGTGACCCGTACTGTATTATTGAAGGTATGCAGATTGCCGGTTATGCTATTGGAGCGACATATGGCTATGTCTATGTCCGCGCTGAATATCCTCTGGCCGTTCAGCGTCTCCAGCACGCCATTGATACCTGCTATGAAAAGGGGTACCTGGGTAAGAACATCCAGGGATGGGGTCTTGATTTTGACATGCGTATCAAGATGGGTGCCGGTGCATTCGTCTGCGGTGAAGAAACAGCGTTGATGGCATCCATTGAGGGTGAGCGTGGCATGAGTCGCCCGCGTCCTCCATTCCCGGCAGTCAAGGGATTATGGGGCCACCCGACTAACATTAATAACGTTGAAACTTTTGCCAATGTACGCCACATCATCAACAACGGTTCAGATTGGTACGCCGGCCTCGGTACCGAGACGACGAAAGGTACTAAAATATTTGCTGTTACAGGCAAAGTTAAGCATACCGGGCTTGTAGAGGTTCCTGCAGGCATGAAGGTTCGTGAAGTTCTGTTCGATGTCTGCGGCGGTATTGTTAATAACCGTAAGTTCAAAGCTGTACAGGCTGGTGGCCCGTCAGGCGGATGTATCCCGGAGGAGTTGCTGGATACGCTGGTCGACTATAATGCACTTATTCAGGCGGGTGCCATGATGGGCTCCGGTGGACTTGTCGTTATGGACGAGACAACCTGTATGGTTGATGTCGCCAAATTCTTCCTGACCTTCACCAGGACTGAATCATGCGGAAAGTGTGTACCGTGCAGGATTGGCCTGAAAGTCATGCTCGACATTCTTACCAAGATCACCGAAGGGCGTGGTGAACCATCTGACATTGAAACGTTACTTGATCTGGGTTCAGCAATCAAAAAAGCATCACTCTGTGGTTTGGGGCAGACTGCGCCAAACCCGGTACTTTCGACGATTAACTATTTCCGTGATGAATATGAAGCGCATATCAATGATAAACGGTGTCCTTCAAACTGTTGCAAAGACCTGTTACTCTGGGAAGTATCCGAAGAAAAATGCGTCAAGTGCGGTGCCTGTAAAAAAGCTTGTCCTGTCGATGCTATCGTTTGGGAAAAAGGGCAGTTGGCATATCTGGATAAGGAAAAATGTACCCAATGCAAATCATGCTACGACGCTTGTCGCTTCATGGCCCTCGTATAATCCGGCATTCAGGATTGGATGATTAAACTCACGAACAGAGGTTTTAGATGGTTAATCTTACAATAGACGACAAGCAAGTAACCGCACCAAAAGACTCTACGATTTATGATGCTGCCAAGATTAACGGCATCAAGATCCCTATCCTGTGCCATGACAAAAAGCTGAAGCCTTTTGGTGCCTGCCGCATGTGTCTGGTTGAAGTGGAGCAGATGAAGGGACGCCAGATCCCGGCATGCACTACACCGGTAACTGACGGTATGATTATACGGACTGCAACCCCCGAGATAGTCAAGGCACGTGAGCTAGTTTTAGAACTTCTACTGCTTAACCATCCGCTCGATTGTCCTGTTTGTGATAAGGCAGGTGACTGTGATTTACAGAATCTGACCTATGATTACAAGGTGGACAGCAACCGTTTCACGGATTTAAAATTCCAGCACGAAATTGACTACAATAATCCGTTGATTGAACGCGACATGAACCGTTGTGTGCTGTGCGGCAAGTGTGTCCGTATCTGTGATGAAATTGTAGGATATGGAGCGCTTACTTTTATTGATCGTGGTATTGAAACAAAGATCGGCTGTGAGTTTGAAAAGGGTCTTAACTGCGAATTCTGTGGATCCTGCATTTCAGTTTGTCCCGTGGGTTCATTGCTGGCGCGACCGTTCAAGCATAAAGCACGTTTTTGGGCACTGACAAAGCACGATTCCGTGTGCGGTTACTGCGGCACTGGATGCAACCTGACTCTCGGGGTTAAGGATAATAAAGTTCTTACGACGATATACAATGAAAATCAGGGTTTTCATAAGGGCCAATTGTGTGCTCGTGGCCGATTCGGGTATCAGTTTATCAACAGCACCAAGCGCCTGACCACGCCTTTGGTAAGGAAAAATGGTGCGTTAACAGCGTCTACATGGGATGAGGCTCTTGAGTTGGTGGCTGGACGTCTTAAAGGTGGGACAGCAGTTGCTGCACTGGCAACCCCGCGTTTAACGAATGAAGAGTTTACATTGTTCAAAAAGCTGCTCGTAACCAATGTCGGCACAAAAAACTTTGATCATGCCGGCGGATATGCCCATTCAGCATTGACGGAGGGTTTTGTCCGCAGCTTCGGCACAAGCGCTTCATCAGCAAGTATTCTTGATATCCAAAAGAGTGACCTTCTTCTTGTCATTAAGACCGATGCTTACGAAACACACCCTGTAGTCGGTTTTGAAATGAATATGGCGGTAAAAAACAAAGGGGTGAAACTCTCAATTATTTCCGATAAACGTGGCAAACTTTCTAGACTTCCACATGCACAGACGCTTGTTCATCTTCCAGGAAGTGAAGTAGCTGTACTTAATGCTATTGCCAAGACAATCCTTGATGAGAAACTTGACCATGCTTCTGCCGCGTCTGTTGCCGGGTACGCGGAACTCGGGCAGTCACTCGCCGGATTCAGTGCAGAGGCTGTTTCAGCACAGAGTGGACTCGCCGCTGCGGATATCAAAAAGCTAGCTGTAGAATATGCTTCCACGGAGAAGGCACTCATTGTCTTCCCGATTGGGCAGGCGTACACAGGACATAATGCCGATTTGGCATCTGCCGTGGCAAATCTGGCTATTCTTACCGGAAAATATGATAAGGAAGGGTGCGGAGTTCTCTGCTTATCTGAAAAAAATAACAGTCAGGGCGCTGTTGATATGGGGTTCTATGCGCAGGACGGCGGTTTGAATGCACTGCAGATACTTGATGCGTGTGCTGACGGTTCTGTTAAGACTCTTCTTATCGCCGGCGAAAACCCGCTGACGTCATATCCGGATCGTGCAAAAGTAAAGGCAGCCCTTGATGCAGTAGAGTTTCTAGTCGTGTCAGAACTGTTTATGACTGAAACAGCAGCTATGGCAGATGTGGTTCTTCCTGTCTGTTCTTTTGCTGAAAAGGAAGGTACGTTTACCAGTGCTGACCGCCGCGTACAGCATTTTAAATCCGCAATTCGTAAAAATACGCAGATTAAGTCCGACTATGAAGTATTTACCGATTTAATAGTTCGGCTTGGTGGACAGACCTCTGCGTCTCCTGCGGTTCAGTTCAATGAAATAGCTGCAAATGTATCGGGATATTCGGAACTGACACATATATCTCTGGGAAGTACGGGAGCATTTGCCCCGGTTGCGATGAAACCGGCGTTCGTAGTGCCTCGCGTGGCAGTCCCTGCAGGAGTTGAAGCGGGTAAGCTTGCTCTGGTAACGGGTAGTGCACTGTATCATAACGGTACGCTTTCACAGTATGGTGAAGGCCCAATGCATGTCTGCCCGGAAGGATATATCGAAATGTCACGTGCTGACGCTTCTGCTGCAAAGATTGTTGAAAACGATGTCGTCACCGTCACGTCACCGTCAGGCAGCATGAAGTTAAAGGCAAAGGTTACCCCGCGCATGCCTGCTGGCGTCGTCTTTGCGCCATACCATTTCAGTGAAGCTCCTATTAATACTATCTGGAGCGGATCACCAGTGACACTGGTTACAGTTTCCAAGTAGCACACGTTTTACTTGTTCCGAATATAAGAGCAAATTTAATACTAGTATAGAAAGAGGGACAGATGGGAATCGAGATATTAGGACTGCCGCTGATGTACTACATCGCCATGGTTGCCAAGGTCCTGGTGGCGTTTGTCTTCGTGCTGCTGACAGTAGCATATGCAACGTATGCCGAGCGAAAGATCATAGGACATATGCAGGTTCGCCTCGGGCCAATGCGCACAGGCTGGCACGGACTCCTCCAGCCGATCGCAGACGGGGTTAAGCTCTTTTTCAAAGAAGAAATAATTCCGTCACAGGCCAGTACTTTTGCTTTCCTGGTTGCCCCGCTTATTGCGTTGATTCCGGCTTTTATTACATTTGCCGTTATCCCGTTCGGGGGAGTAATCGAAATTGCCGGTTACAAAATACCACTGCAAATTGCCGCTTATTATGACACTACTTCCGGTCAGGTATTTGATGTAAACGTTGGGGTTCTGTATATCCTGGCAATGTCATCACTGGGAGTCTACGGAATAGTTCTGGCGGGATGGGCATCAAATAGCAAGTACTCTCTGATGGGCGGATTACGTGCTTCAGCGCAAATGATTTCGTATGAACTTGCTGCCGGGCTTTCGTTAATTGCCGTGTTCATGCTCTCCGGAACTCTATCACTTTCAAAAATTGTTGAACTTCAATCCGGCATGGGTGGATTTGAATGGTTTTTATTCAAGCAGCCGCTTGCCGCATTCATGTTTTTTATCTGCTCCCTTGCTGAAATTAACCGTACTCCATTCGACCTTCCGGAAGCAGAAACAGAACTTGTTTCCGGGTTCTGTACTGAGTATTCGTCCATGAAATATGCGATGTTCTTCATGGCTGAATATGCAAACATGGTAACTGTCTGCGCACTTACCGTTACAATATTTTTGGGTGGCTGGAATGGTCCACTCACCGCAGTAATGCCGTTACTCGGTCCGGTGTATTTTATTGCGAAAGTATACTTCCTGATGTTTGTCTGCATGTGGATTCGTGCAACTCTGCCACGATATCGATATGACCAGTTAATGCACCTCGGTTGGAAAGTGTTCATTCCTGTAGCGCTCGTAAACATAATTGTCACAGGCATTGTTGGGTATCTTATCTAGGTCAGATCAAGAATAACGTTATTTATTACACGAGGATGGAAATATGAATCCGATTACACCGATTATAAACGGCATGGCAATAACATTTAAGCATATGTTTATGAAGCCGGTTACATTGCAGTACCCTTCAGAACAGCCGAAAGTTGCGAGCCGGTTCCGTGGATTGCATGCTTTGAATATGTCACATGACAAGGCAAAGTGTGTTGCATGCTACCTCTGTCCGACGGTGTGCCCTGCAAAATGTATTACCGTTGAAGCTGGGGAAGATGCTAATCACGAAAAATTTGCTTCTGTATATGAAATAGACATGTTGCGATGCATCTTTTGCGGTTACTGTGTTGAAGCCTGCCCGGTTGACGCTGTCAAAATGACGGAAACGTTCGAGTTGGCAAATTACAGCCGTAAGGACTTCATCTACTCCAAAGAACGTCTCTTAGAAAAGAAATAAAGGAGCAGTGCATGGAAACCCTCTTCTTTCTGATAGTATCGGTAGTCGCAGTTATATCGGCGATTCTTGTAATCACCTGCAAGAATCCGATAAACAGCGCACTGTCGCTCATAATGACTTTTTTCTGTCTCGCCACGTATTATGTCATGCTTGACGCACCATTTATGGCCGCCGTTCAGGTAATGGTTTATGCCGGTGCGATTATGGTACTGATGGTGTTTACCATCATGCTTCTTAATATCAGGGTTGACGCATCCAAGACCCATTCACAGAAAATTGTGTTTGGTACTATCATCGGATTCTTTACCTTGTTGAATACGGTTTTTGTCATCGTGAAAAGCCGTGCTGCCCTTCCGACAGGTCCATACAGTGGTGAAATCCTGAGAAAAATCGGACATACAGAGCTGGTTGGTAAAGAGATCTTTACGAATTTCCTGCTTCCGTTTGAAGTGACATCCATTCTGTTGCTCGTTGCGATTATTGGTGCCGTCATACTTGCCAAGAAAAAAATATAAGAGGGATCTATTTCATGGAAAACCTGAACAGCTATCTCATCATAAGCGCAGTACTCTTCGCAATCGGTACGATAGGCGTCCTGACACGTAAGAACGTTATAGTAATCTTCATGTGCATCGAGATGATGCTTAACGCTGTGAACCTGACATTTGTTGCATTCTCACGTCATCTTGGAAATCTTGACGGCCAGGTATTTGTGTTTTTTATCATGACCGTTGCAGCTGCAGAAGCCGCAGTCGGCCTTGCGCTCATAATTGCGTTCTTCAATAACAAAGAATCACTTGATGTTGAAGATATCAATCTAATGAAGTGGTAACACTGTATATAACCTTACGACAACGTTTAATGATTGTATAAAAGGAGTCTTGCATGTTTGATAACGTATGGCTAATACCGCTTTTCCCGCTTATCGGGTTCCTGATCAACGGGCTCTTCGGGAAAAAAATCAAGAATGAGGCTGTAATTGGTGGTATTGGAACGCTGATGATATTCCTTTCGTTCCTGGTGTCGTGCGGCATTCTCATGCAGATGATCGGTCTGCCACCTGAGCAACGGGTCTTTGAAAAGGTTATTTTCCCCTGGATTCATTCAGGAAACTTTAAAGCTGATATGGCATTTCTTGTCGATCCACTTTCAGCGATAATGATCATGGTTGTAACCGGTGTCGGTTCACTAATTCATCTTTATTCAATCGGCTATATGCACGGCGAGGAAGGTTTTTATCGCTTCTTTGCCTATCTCAACCTGTTTTGCATGTCTATGCTCCTGCTTGTTCTCGGCAGTAACATGCTGGTCATGTTTATCGGTTGGGAGGGTGTCGGCCTCTGCTCATATCTCTTGATCGGTTACTACTTCCATAAGAAATCAGCAGGAGATGCCGCTAAGAAAGCATTTGTAATGAACCGCGTTGGTGACTTCGGATTCTTAATTGGCTTGTTCACTCTCTATTGGTGGTTCGGCAGTAACCATAACATCTGGACCATCAACTTTGTAGAGATAAAGGCAGCATCGCACCTGTTGCCATATGGTGGCGTTGTTACGGTTGCAACATTATGCTTTTTTGTTGGAGCTACCGGCAAATCAGCACAAATCCCGCTGTTTACCTGGCTTCCTGATGCTATGGAAGGCCCGACCCCAGTTTCCGCCCTTATTCACGCTGCCACAATGGTAACAGCCGGCGTGTATATGATCGGAAGAATGAGTTTCGTATTCATTAAATCGCCTGAAACCATGATGGTTATTGCTATTGTCGGTGCTGCGACTGCAATCTTTGCTGCGACAATTGGAACTGCGCAAAACGATATCAAGCGAGTTCTGGCGTATTCTACAGTATCCCAGCTTGGTTTTATGTTTCTGGCTATGGGAGTGGGTGCATTCAGCGCCGGTATATTCCACCTTATGACACATGCCTTTTTCAAAGCCTGCCTGTTTCTCGGTTCCGGTTCGGTTATCCATTCAATGCATCACGCTCTGCATAAGATACATTCCCATGATGATGCTCAGGACATGCGCAATATGGGCGGTTTAAAATCTGCAATGCCTATTACGTTCCTGACTTTTCTGGTTTCAACAATTGCAATTTCGGGAATTCCCGGCTTTTCAGGATTTTTCTCGAAAGATGAAATCCTCTGGATGGCGTTTGCAAATTCCTACCATGGCAACCTGAATATAGTTCTTTGGGGAATAGGTGCCGTTGCTGCCTGCTTTACCGCATTTTACATGTTCCGTCTCGTATTTATGACTTTCTTTGGTGAGTGTCGTATCAACCCGAAAGCAAAGAGTTATCTTCATGAGTCACCGCTTGTTATAACAATTCCGTTGATGGTTCTCGGTACGCTTGCGGTGTTTGGCGGGTATCTGGGTATGCCGAAACTTCTTGGAATGCTGCCTAACTATTTTGAACACTGGTTGGAGCCGGTCTTCGAACTGGCAAATGAATACGGTGGTACTTATGCACACCACGGTGCCCACCCGAGTCACGCAGTTGAATGGGGACTAATGGGACTGTCTGTTGTTATCGCACTTGTCGGTATCGCAATAGCGTTCACAATGTACGTCAAGAACACTGAGTTGCCAGGAAAGTTTGTCGCTACATTCCCGACACTGCATCGTGCTGTATATAACAAATGGTATATCGATGAAATCTATGATTATGTCTTTGTAAATCCCTGCAAGGCTCTTGGTCAGTTCCTCTGGAAAGGCTTTGACGTACTAATAGTTGATGGCGTTGTCAATGGAGTTGCAAACGTAGTAATGGGCTTTAGCGGTATCTTCAGGTACATGCAGTCCGGTTATATCTATAACTATGCGTTTTCAATGGCGCTCGGTGTTGTCGTAATGCTAGGCTACTTCATTTTTAAATAACCAATTCTTTAGCACATTGTATAAAGGAGCACGAATTCATGAGTAACGTACTGAGCCTGACGACATTCCTGCCGATACTGGGTGTCCTGTTGCTGCTGTTTATCCCGAAAGACAGCAAGGGAGTACTTCGGAATGTCACCCTCGCGGTAACAGTAGTCACTTTTTTAGTGTCGCTGATCATGCTGACAGGATTTCAGACCAATGCTGATTTCCAGTTTGTGGAAAACGTACCCTGGATTGCCGCTGGTCCGTTTATCATGCGCTACAACATCGGTATCGATGGCATAAGCCTCTGGTTAGTCATTCTTACTACTTTCATTATGCCGATTGCTGTTCTCTCAACGTATACCGCGGTTGAAGAGAAGGTTAAAGAGTACATGATCTGTCTGCTTCTGCTTGAAACAGGCATGCTTGGCGCATTTATTTCGCTGGATCTATTTTTGTTCTATATTTTCTGGGAAGTAATGCTGATTCCGATGTATTTCATGATCGGTATCTGGGGTGGCAAAAACAAAATATACGCAGCCGTCAAATTTTTTATCTACACAATGGTCGGATCGCTACTTATGCTTGTAGCATTGGTTTTCCTTTATTTCAAAGGTATGGAAGCCGGCATTTCAGACTTCGGTCTGCTGCAGTTCTATAACCTCAAACTCGATATGGCTACGCAGATCTGGTTGTTCCTCGCCTTTGCCTTTGCGTTTGCAATCAAAGTTCCAATGTTTCCGCTTCACACATGGTTACCGGATGCCCATACTGAAGCACCGACCGCAGGTTCTGTTATCTTGGCAGCAGTCCTTTTGAAAATGGGTACGTACGGTTATGTCCGCTTTGCCATACCGCTCTTTCCTGAGGCAGCGCACAAGTTTGCTCCTGGCATTGCTACCCTGGCTGTAATCGGGATAATTTATGCGGCGCTTGTCGCCATGGTTCAGGAGGATGTAAAAAAACTTGTTGCTTATTCATCTGTAGCTCATCTCGGTTTTGTCATGCTTGGTGTTTTTGCATTCAATACAGAGGGCATTACCGGTGGCATGATGCAGATGCTGAATCATGGGGTTTCAACCGGAGCACTGTTCCTTATCGTCGGCTTCATATACGAGCGTCGTCACACACGCCTTATCACTGACTTTGGCGGTTTATCCAAGCAAATGCCGATCTTTGCAACAATATTCATGATTGTTACATTTTCATCAGTTGGTTTACCGGGAACGAACGGATTTGTTGGCGAGTTCCTGATTTTACTCGGTGCATTTGAAAGCCAGTTGCGTTGGTGGACAGTTATCGCAACCAGCGGCGTCATTCTTTCCGCAGTCTACATGTTGTGGGTCTTCCAACGTGTCATGTTCGGCGAACTGGATAACCCTAAGAATCAGAAACTGCTCGACCTTAATGCACGCGAAATCGCAATCATGCTGCCGTTATTAGTGATGATCTTTTTCATGGGTCTTTACCCGAAACCGATTATCGACAAAATGGACCCTGCAATCAAGAAACTTGTCACGCAGGTCCGCGTTACAACTGTTAATGCACAGTCAATTCCTGCCGTACCAGCTGCAGGTCTGATGCAGATGCCGCATGGTCAACAGGGTGACATGCAGCAGAACCCGGCTGATCAGCAGGGTGGTCAAATGCCTGCAGGACATGGTGGAGAAATGTCTGCGCCCCAGCACCCGATCGAACAACCAGTTTCACCACATGGATCACCTGCTGTTAATCCGCACGACGCTAAGTAAACAAATAACGAGTCAATCCGACCGGAGGATATTTTAGATGGACATGATTTTAATTCCAGCCGTCAACATGACGCCGATTCTACCGGAGATATTTCTCTCCGTGCTGGCAATGGCTCTTCTGCTGATTAATGTTTTTAATTCCGGCGGGCAGAAGTCATACCTTGCATATATCAGTTTCTTCGGCATCGTTGCGACAGGTGTACTGGTAGGAGCAGGGTGGGGAAGCCATATAGAGAGCTTTAGTGGATCAGTTGTACTTGACAACTTTGCCACGTTCTTCAAGATGACATTCCTTGTTGCCGCCGGTTTAGCTGTGCTCATATCAGATAGCTACATGGAGCGTGAGGGGTGTAACCATGGTGAGTTATATCCGCTGATATTATTCACGGTTGTCGGTATGATGCTGATGGCATCCGGTACTGACCTGATGAACATCTTCCTTGGTCTCGAAGTAATGTCGATCTCACTTTATGTACTTGCCGGTTTCAACCGTGCAGATAAAAAATCAAATGAATCAGGTCTCAAGTATTTTCTGCTCGGTTCATTTTCTACCGGTTTCATGCTTTACGGTATGGCACTTATTTACGGAGCCACCGGGACAACACGACTCTACAAGATTGCCACTATTGTTGGCCAGATGACGCTCCCTTCAGCTAATATTCTTCTGGTCGCCGGTATGTTGCTGATGATGACCGGTTTCGCATTTAAAATTGCAGCTGCACCGTTTCATATGTGGACACCTGACGTATATGAAGGTGCTCCAACTCCAATGACGGCTTTTATGTCTGCAGGCCCGAAGGCAGCAGGTTTTGCAGCGCTTCTTCGCATTTTTCTCGTTGCATTGCCGACGCTCCAGGTAGAGTGGAGTCAATTACTCTGGGTGTTAGCTGTATTGACAATGACGGTCGGTAATATCACTGCTCTTCGTCAGGATAACATCAAGAGAATACTTGCCTATTCTTCAATTGCACATGCCGGTTACGCGCTTGTCGGTTTTGCTGCTGGCAACGGCACCGGTACAGCCGGTATACTCTTTTACATGCTGTCATATGCGTTCATGAACATTGGTGCATTCACAATTATCATTCTTGTTTCCAAGAAGGGTGACACGAATGGGAACGTTTCAGATTTTGCCGGTTTGGGTTTCAAAAAGCCAATTCTTGCTCTTGCAATGACACTGTTTTTATTTTCATTAGCCGGTGTACCACCGGCAGCCGGTTTCATCGGAAAGTTTTACCTGTTTTCCGGAGCCATTCAAAAAGGATATATCTGGCTTGCCGTCATCGGTGTTTTAAACAGCGCGGCGTCTGTCTACTACTATCTCCGTATTATGGTCGTAATGTACTTCAAGGAATCAACTGAGGAGTTTGATTGGGTTAAGGTGTCTGCACCGGTTGCTCTTGCTCTCATAATTGCAGCCGCTGGTACACTTATTCCAGGTATTATTCCATCGTTTATTCTGGAATATGCTCAGTTAGCTGTAAAGCTGATATAATCGACACCCCATATAGTGGAGTTGAAGGGCGGTTTCCTGTAGGGACCGCCCTTCAATTTTTTCAACGAAGTCATGAACAAGAGTCGTTATTTTATCCTCGGGAGATACGATGGGTGTCGATGAAATATGGACAACAATGAGAATCTTAACGTGGACCAGAGAATATCTCTCTTCCAAAGGAGTTGAAAACTCTCGATTAGAGGCTGAGTGGCTTTTATGTGCAGTCATGAAACTTGACAGAGTTGGTCTATACCTACAGTTTGATAAGCCTTTAAATGAAGATGAATTGTCAGCATATCGTTCATTAATTACTCGAAGAGCCCATAGAGAGCCATTACAACACATATTAGGCAGTCAGGAGTTCTTTGGTCTGGACTTTGAGGTTTCCGCCGATGTACTGATTCCGAGGCATGATACTGAAGTACTGGTGTCTGAGGCATTGATCCGCCATCCAGAGGCTCATACCATTCTTGATATTGGTACCGGAAGTGGTTGTGTTGCTATCTCACTGCAGAAGCACTGCATCAACGCAGCTGTTACTGCAACGGATATATCGGAGGCGGCACTGGTGATTGCACGACGTAATGCTCTACGCAATGATGCGTCGGTAGAATTTCTGCAGGGATCACTTTTTGCGCCGGTTGCACATCGTCGCTTTGACTTGATCGTTTCGAATCCACCCTATATTCCCACCGCAGATATTGAGCTGCTTGAACAGGAAGTCCGCAAGTATGATCCGAGAACAGCACTTGATGGCGGCTGTGATGGACTTGATATGTATCGATCTCTCATACCGGAGTCGTCAAAATACCTTGCTCCGCGAGGATGGCTATTGCTTGAGATAGGTATTGGCCAGTCAAAGGATATTATACGGTTAATTGATCAGACCAACGATTTTGAAACAACGATTGTTGCCACTGATCCATGCGGGATAGAACGGGTCATTGGAGCACAACGAAAGGAGAAACTATGAACATCGAAGAAGCTAACAACGTCCTGACTGATGCAGATCTGCTTGTAACTGAACAGGAAGTCATTTCTGCAATAAAAAGGATGGCACAGGAGATTACCAGTCAGTTGGATAAATCCTGCCCCGTGATAATATGTGTGATGAATGGCGGCCTCATCTTTGCCGGTCAACTGCTGACCAATCTTGTATTTCCTCTTGAGGTAGATTATGTCCACGCTACACGGTACGGCCACGAAGTGAACGGAGCAAAGCTGAACTGGACTGTAAGACCGCAGCTTGATTTGAGAGGCCGCACAGTGTTGCTTCTTGATGATATTCTTGACGAAGGGGTAACTTTAGCGGCTATTGCCGACTACTGCCGTCAGCAGGGGGCGTCAGACGTCTTTATGGCGGTACTTGTTGAAAAACTGCATCTTCGCAAGATTACGCCTGGCATGCGTGCCGATTTTTCCGGTATTGAAGTAGGTGATCGTTTTCTGTTCGGTTATGGACTTGACTACAAGGGATATTGGCGTAATGCGCCAGGAATATACGCGGTAAAAGGATTATAACCGTTGCAAACATTTTTTGAGTTTACGCGATACAAAACGAATTATCGTCAGGAATCAGTGGCTGGTGTTACTACATTTCTGACTATGGCGTATATAATTATCGTCAATCCAGCCATCCTCGAAAATGCCGGAATACCGCGCGGACCGTCGGTAACAGCCACCATACTGTCTGCCGTTATCGGCACGACTATCATGGCACTTTGGGCACGGCGTCCATTTGCAATCGCACCTTACATGAGCGAGAACGCCTTTATCGCATTTGTTGTGGTTAAGGTTATGGGTTACACATGGCAGGTGGCATTGGGTGCAGTCTTTATAGCCGGGGTTCTCTTTACGCTGTTAACAGTGTTCAAGGTCCGGGGGTGGCTTGCGGAGTCGATACCGATGTCACTGAAGGCCAGTTTTGCTGTTGGAATCGGCTTGTTTCTGACTTTTATCGGCTTGAACGAAATAGGCCTGGTAACCGTTGGAGTACCGGGAGCTCCGGTCCGCCTTGGAAATATCTCACAACCCTCAGTCCTTCTTGCTGTAGCTGGTTTTATGTTTGTTATCGTTCTGGTGGCACGTAGAGTCCATGGAGCGATGGTTATCGGCATTATCGCCACGACAATCGGTTCAATTATGATTGGTCTTACGCCGTTGCCAACCAGTATTGTCAGTCTGCCGCCTTCTCTAGATCCGATACTGTTCAAACTTGATATTGCCGGTGCGTTGACACCTCAATTCTTTCCTGTTGTCATGGTCATTTTTATCATGGCGTTCCTGGATACGATAGGGACGCTGATCGGGCTCTCCATGAGGGCCGATCTGCTTGATGAAAACGGTAATCTTCCTGGAATTGAACGACCGATGCTTGCAGATGCACTGGCTACAATGGCTGCACCGCTGCTTGGTACGAGTACTACCGGTGCATATATCGAATCTGCTGCAGGAATAGAAGAGGGAGGGCGAACAGGTTTTTCTGCTCTCGTTGTGGCTGCCCTGTTTGGATTATCGCTGTTCTTTGCACCACTTTTTACAATTGTACCGCCACAT
>JAQTXD010000125.1 GCA_028688955.1 Desulfuromonadaceae bacterium | reverse complement strand
GTCAGTGAGCGGCTTACCGAGAAGCACAGCTGCCCTCCGCGAGAGGTAAAGATGCGACGGGCCACGAAAACCATACCGGCGAACCCCGTACTTTTCATACCATTCATAGGGAAGCGGATAGATGTAGGCACACTCGGACATGGATACGTGAAAGGATGTGTCAAAAATCGCCACATGAGGAATAGCGGGCAATTGCAGCAGTGCTGCTTCGATACCCGCAATGTTGGGACCCAGGTGAAGTGGCGCCAGATGTTCAAGTGCACGGATCGCCTCAAGAACATCATTATCAATCTGAACGGAATGTCGGAATTTTTCTCCTCCATGAGCCACTCGATGGCCAACGGCACAAATATCAGACACGTGGCCAATAACACCGTACCGCTGATCAGTCAGAGCAGCGATAATAAGGGGTATGCCACTCTGGTGACTGATGTCGTCAACTTCTAAAACGAATGGTTTCCGGCCAGGAACCGTCTGTGAGATAAAAGAGCCGCCGAGTCCTACCCGCTCCAGAACTCCTGAAGCAAGTACCGTTGCCCGTTCATCCCAGGACAACAGGAAGTAGTTAATTTTATGTTTCCAGCAGGTAATAGTAAGTATTTTCATAATGTTCCTTGATTCGAAATAGATTCCTGGTGCCGGTATGTTTTGGCAGCATTAGAAGACGACGGCACTCTTACAGAGTCACACATCACAGAGAAGCAATCGAAACGAGAAACAGTATCAGATGAATTGGGACTGTGATAAATACCGACCTGAAGTGGCAGGGTAATATAAAAAGACGATTAACTTTTGGACGGACAGCCCGTTTTCCACCCCTTCACTGAGCAAGAGTAGAAGCAATAGAACTATTTGAAGAGGGTAATCAGTCTGTTCCGGGAGTTGACTACGCATGAAGGGCGGGATTGCTCCCGCCTGGTTAACTTAGATTACCGTATAATATCAATAAGTTATCTCTCGTATGCTTTTTGTTTATTCATAATACATAAGCGGTTTTATTAGCACATTTCAGAACCTATCACAAAGCAAATCCATAGGCTTAAACCGGACTGAACGGTCCAGGGTGTGTAGCTGTCAGACTTAAGTTTACACATTTTATAGATTCATACGCGATAAATGGGATATCTGCTAATATCGCTATCACTCCATTGACAATCGATTCACTCCCTGTCATTAGCCCAGATTTACCAGTTGCTGGAAGATTTGGGTTTATGGGCGGTGCCATATGTTATTTCACGCCTCGTACACATCGAGAGTACATATGTGCTGCCGAATCTCCCGTAGTTCGTTTATGGTTGATATGGGCATCCTTAAGATCGATAAACCATGCCTGTTCGGGAAGAATTGCATGGGTAGTTGCTGACCAGTATTGACCACTCAGAGTAGTTGGGCTGTCGGTAAAGGGATGACCACTGGGCAGTGCCGGTTTCATGGAGGTTGTGTCAACAAGACTGGTGAGCTCCTCAAGGCTCGGAAGCCGCCACCCCTTTCGTCCGTCCAGGCTCAAATCATAGCAGGTCCAAATAGCATCTGCCCAGGAGCTGGTCTGCCCATTAGTGACCTTCTGCCAGATGAGGCCGGTCTCTTTGTCGAGCACTGCTTTTCCCTCGAAAACCGATTGCCATCGTTCAGCACCGGATATCTTCTTGCTCCATGCGGGCTGAGGTGCTGCTGCCTGCACGGTACTGACAGAAATTTTGTTGCCTTCGCTTGTGATCTCTTGCGTTCCAATGCCCAGTGTCTGAAGGCTACCAATAGCGGGCGCTGCATAAACAGCCCCGCTGAGCAAGCAGCCGCTCATCATTCCGATTACCATACCGATTTTTAGTTTGCTCATGCTCTCCTCCTGAGTCGTGTAGGGCTCAAAATTTTACTGATATAGTAGCCACGCCAGTACTCCCAGCCACGGGATCTCACCAGAGCTGATAAGACCAGTTCGCTTGGATAAAAATTCTCGAAACTGACTCCGACAATGGCATATGGGAAAATTATTGGCAGCCGAATATTTATTTTTCCTCGTCTAACGGGTTCAGCACTTGACCTGAAGGGTGCTTTATGCCCGTTCATGGTCTGAGTGCGTGTCATACGGATATCTTATTCATCTACTGTAACGCCTCAACTTTCAGGCTGTTGATCCTAATGGTAAGTCAGCATCCCCTGAGTGCCTGATTTCAGTATAAGCTTGCTGTCGTTTTTGTTTTCACAGTTCTCTGTCATGCAAGTCAACTGGTATCGTGATGACGGCACAATATACCTTTCCACGCCTGAAGACACAACCCACTTTTCACCCCTTCACATCAGCAAAAACATCAGCAGTTTAGCTATTTAGAGAGGCTTATTAATACTATCAGGGAGTTTGAACGGAAAAAGGGCGGGATTGCTCCCGCCCTTCATGAATGTGCACAATATATACAAATTCAATGATTAATCAGATATCGTAGTACAATTCAAACTCGAGAGGAACCGGACGCATACGCACTGGGTTTACCTCTGCCTCGGTTTTATACTCAATCCATTTTTCAATGACATCAGGAGTAAAGACATCACCCTTCAGAAGGAACTCGTGGTCATCCTTGAGGCATTTCAGTGCCTCCTCGAGCGTACCTGGAGCAGATGGAATATCCTTCAACTCTTCTGGTGAAAGTCCGTAGATATCCTTGTCCAGAGGCTGACCCGGATCAATTTTGTTCTCGATACCATCAAGACCGGCCATCAGCATGGCCGCGAAGGCAAGATACCCGTTGCATGATGGATCTGGCGTACGATATTCAACACGCTTTGCCTTAGGGTTGGTGGACATCATCGGTATACGAAGTGACGCGGAACGGTTTCTACTTGAGTACGCCATGTTTACCGGTGCCTCAAAGCCTGGAACCAATCGTTTGTAAGAGTTTGTGGTTGGGTTTGTAATCGCACAGAGCGCCTTTGCATGCTTGATAATACCGCCGATGTACCAAAGCGCCATCTGGGAAAGACCACCGTATTTATCACCGGCAAACAGGTTCTGGCCATCTTTCCAGATCGACTGGTGGCAATGCATACCTGACCCGTTGTCCCCATAAAGCGGTTTGGGCATAAAAGTAACCGTTTTACCGTTTCTGTTGGCAACGTTTTTGATGATGTATTTGAACCACTGTAACTGGTCGGCCATATCAACCAGTGATGAGAATCGCATATCGATTTCAGCCTGTCCACCTGTTGCAACTTCGTGATGCTGGCATTCTACACGGATACCGACTTGCTGAAGCACTTCAACCATTTCATTACGAAGGTCATTTTGTGAATCGACGGGTGAACAGGGGAAGTACCCTTCCTTATGACGTGGTTTGTAACCAAGATTCGGGAATTCTTCGCGACCGGTATTCCAGGCACCCTCAGCGGAGTCAACGGCAAAGAAAGACTGATTTGCCGTCGAAGAATAACGCACATCGTCAAAAATGAAAAATTCTGCTTCAGGACCGAAGAAGGCGGTATCGCCGATTCCGGTGGACTTCAAATACATTTCTGCTTTCTTTGCTATGTTACGTGGATCACGGGTGTAATCTTCCTTGGTAATCGGGTCGAAGATGTCGCAGATAATCGACATGGTCGGAACCTTGACGAAAGGGTCCATTTTTGCCGTAGTCGGGTCAGGAAGCAGGATCATGTCTGATGCGTGGATTGGCTGCCAGCCTCGGATGGAAGAGCCGTCAAACCCTTGGCCTTCTTCAAAAGTTTCCTCACCAAACTCTGTGATGGGTACAGAGACGTGCTGCCAGGTACCAACAAAATCCATAAATTTGTAATCAACCATACGTGCGCCATTTTCTTTGGCAAATTCAACTACTTGCTTCGGGGTCATCTGTAACTCCTTTCGATTTTTATAATTATGCTACAGTGCATCTTCTCCGGTTTCACCAGTTCTGATACGAACAACTTCCTCAACATTAGTAACAAATATTTTCCCGTCTCCAATACGACCGGTTTTAGCAGACTTCTCTATTGCCTCGACAACCTGAGGAAGAATTGAATCCGCAACGATTATCTCTAACTTTATTTTGGGGATAAAATCAACGACGTATTCTGCCCCCCGGTACAGCTCCGTATGGCCTTTTTGACGTCCAAAACCTTTAACTTCCGAAATTGTAATGCCCTGAATGCCAATTTCATTCAGAGATTCTTTAACTTCATCCAACTTGAACGGTTTTATGATCGCTTCTACTTTTTTCACGACTCTCTCCCCCCGCGACTTGAGATTTATGCACGCAAGAAACCTGTTTTTACGAGACCGAGACTATTGAACTATCAGTTGTCTCAAAAAGCAAGCACCTTGCCAATTACGCATTCATAATTTCTATGGGCTTATATGTGGGCATTTAGAAAGCAGGTTACACATTGGGTCAACATTCGGCCGCATTATTTGCCCTACAATTAGTCATACATCCGTAAAACTGCATAAAATACGGACACCAAGCAATTCCATTGTTTTTCTATTATCGAATATCCCGCAGCTCTTTGATTATTTCGACCTGACGCTGGTTGATATAGTAGGCAATCTGCTGCTGGGAATGTTTTTCTGCGTGAAATTCAACTATACATAGGTACGGTGAAGAGGTTCCTATGATTTTTGCAATTGTTGCACTCATTCCAACTTCAAGTGTGGAGTTGCCAGTAGAATCCGGCAATTTCAAAAACAGATTTACATCAAGTCCGGGTTCTAGCAGATCTGCTGAAGAAACTGTGATTGCCGCACCACCGAGCGAGAGGTCTCTTACTTGACCTTTAAGCATATCGCATTCAAACAGCAACTCTGTTTCAACCGGGTTATCAAGCCGTACCCGTACAAACCGCCTCATTCCAGAACGAATGAGTGCATATCCAAAATTACAGAGAATGACACGTTTTTTGGGAGAACTCACATAAAAGGCCTCCGCAATCATGTCTTCCGGAATCGAGCTTTGAGGATGTTTGTGTATAAGAGTTTGTTTCTCCATACTGATGATTTTGGCCTGATACTCATGGACGGCAAACTCGGCCATTTGGTGCTCTACATTCAGTAATTTTGCATCATATGAAACTGGAATTTCTTTATAGTAATTCAAAAACGAAAACGTACTGCCGATCATCCCTTTTAAAAACTGGAGAATAACAAACGAATCTTCCTGTTCAGTTCCACGCACGGCTTTGTCGTAATATTCAAACACTCCAAACACCCCAGACATGATGAATTGAACTATTTTAAAAAATAATATATAAAGTCTGAATGAATTTAACTATCAGAAAAAATGCTGAACAACAAGCACTATTGATAGGTCCCTCCATAGTTGCGCGCAAACTTTCACTCTTGTTACCTCTCCTGCATATACTACCCGCTACTCTTCTGTTCTGCCTGACAGCCTCTTTTGCGACGGCAGACATTTACCGCTTTGTCACAATCGACGGAGTTGAAACGTTTACCGATGCTCCATCCGACAAGAGTGCCACGATAATTATCAAGGATCGCGGTGTCACCGCTACCAAAAAACGCAGTTCTGTAAAAAAGCAGAAAACCCACGATATTTCACTGGATGAAATTGTCCAGAAAGCTGTGAGCGCCTCTCTTAACCCCCTTGAAGCAGAACAAAACAGCTTTGAGGCGCATCTGCCGCAGGTTGGCGGGACAATAACCTCGCAGGTTGGAATGAGAATTGACCCTATCGATGGAATGTGGCGCATGCACAACGGCATCGATATCGCGATTCCTACCGGAACCCAGATAAAACCAGTTGCGCCTGGTGTTATTGTCTATAGCGGAAGCCGCACCGGATATGGCAACACGGTTGTTGTTGAACACAACAACGGAATAATATCGCTGTATGCCCACAATAGCCGTCTTCTGGTTACTGAGGGGCAGCTGGTCACTCCTGACAGCACGCTGGCCCTTTCGGGTTCCACCGGAAGGTCAACCGGTCCTCACCTCCATTTTGAAGCCTGGCAGTCAGGATCAAACATTACGATGGCATTCCTTTCCAACAGTGGTGTAACCCTGCCTAAAAGTGCCCTTGTCGCAAGCAGCCAGCGGACACAACGATTCCGGAGTGAAACACTTTCCGACGGCTCGATTCTATTTACCAACATCCCCTCATCGCTCCCCTGATGCTTGACCAGATCGCAAAATATTCTGCAAAACTGATTTCTGACGGCTCGGCACACAGTGGGCAGATCGCCTTTGCCGCTCAGGATGACAGAATGATTTCAGATGGTGCGGCG
>JAQTXD010000124.1 GCA_028688955.1 Desulfuromonadaceae bacterium | reverse complement strand
TGCAACTTTCACGATAATTCTTTAAAATACTAGAATATTGTTTTACAATTGTCAAGTGTGAAAAATTGCTTTATATTTAAATCTCCGAAGCAGGTAATTTGTATCCGCCTGATAACTGTTTATAAAACACTTACGAGGATGTTATGCTGAACCTGCGCAAAAGAATTCTTGTGGCGATTGATGGTTCCCCCCAGTCAGATAAAGCTGCCGAAGAGGCCGTGCGACTTGCCGCCGGCAACCGGAGTCAGTTCAAAAGTCGCATCTATGCATTGCTTGTACTGCCGAATGCGCCGAATGCGACCTACACCGACTTTGTTCCTGCTGCGCCGATGACAGAAACAAAAAAATGGGATCAGCTGCGCGAACGAATATTTTACGTCATAGAAAAATGCGCTGCAGAGCATGATATCCCGCTGGAAATGATCGTTGAATATGGTGACCCGGTCGATAAAATCATTAATCTGGCCAAGCGAGAAGAAGTTGATGTCATAGTAATAGGCAGTTCCGGCAAGGGTTTCATCCAACGCCGCATTAAGGGGAGTATTTCCCATACCGTTGCCAGTAATGCCCCCTGTTCGGTTTTTATCGTAAGGGGCTGACTCAGGAAGGATTGTTTTTTATGTACCGTTTTATTGCACACCTGCTGTTAACCTTGGTCATGCTGCTGTCGCCCCTGGCGGCGTCTGCCGCTGAACAATTCCGTGTTCCTATCCTGTTGTACCACCGGTTTGGTGCCACCGTTGCCGATGGTATGACGATTACGACCCCGGTCTTTGAGGCGCAGATGAAATATCTGCATGACAATGGCTACAGAGTCATACCTCTGCGCAAGCTCGTCGACTATTATCGTGGAAAGGGCCCGGCGCCCGGCCCCAAGTCAGTTGTCATTGTCGAGGATGATGCTCACAAGTCGGTCTACAGCGATATGCTGCCGATCATAAAAAAATACCGCTATCCGGTTACCGTTTTTACCTACCCGTCAGCCATTTCCAATGCCAAGTATGCTATGACGTGGGAGCAGTTGCGCGATCTGTCAAAAACCGGCCTCTTTGAAGTTCAGTCTCATACGTACTGGCATCCGAACTTCAAGAAAGAACACAGGAAGCTGAGCCGGGCGGCTCTGGATGATTTTGTTATGACGCAGCTGAAAAAATCCAGGGGTCGCCTGGAGACAGAGTTGGGGACAAAGGTTGACATGCTCGCCTGGCCTTTCGGGATATACGACGACTACCTGATACGCAAGGCTGCTGAGGCCGGTTATGCCGCCACTTTCACCATTGAACGGCGGCACGCGACCGCTGCCGATTCTGTTTCAAGGCTGCCACGCTATCTGCTGGTTAATGCCGACAGTGGCAAGGCGTTTGTGCAGTTGCTTGAGGGCAACGCCGTTAAACGAAACATCGCCTATTGATGACTGAGCCGGCTCCGGAAAAGCACCCGTGTCCTGACTGCAGCTGTTGTCAGTGGTGTTCGGACGAGCGCTGCAGGGTCTGCCTGAGCCGGGGGGGCTGCCGTGGCCGTAAAAAACGTTCCATAGCGGAACAGATTGCGCTGTTCGACTCCCTCAACGAATCTGACGCTGAGCGGATAACGCAGTAAAAACAGAGCGGTTACCTTTCTGGAACCGTTGTATCTACTATGTATGGGCCGTTGATAATGCTGTTATACTTTTGAACGGTAGAATAATTTTCTTGGAACACGCCGTCTGAGTGTGATAGAAAAAAACCATATTAGTCAAAAAACAGGAGGTACCAGGTGAAAAAAACAGCATTAGTAGTCCTCAGTATTGCCGCTCTCGCCCTTGCAGGGTGTCAAGACAAACCAAAAACTGAAGCTCCGATGACAGCACCGCAACAGGGCCAGATGCCGGCCGGCCATCCGGATGTGGCAAAGGGTAGTGTCGCTCCAGGCGGAGATCCGCACGCAGGTATGAAAGCTCAGGAAATTCCTGCAGGAGTTGGCAAAAAAGCAACTGTTACCCAGACGATGAACTCAGGTGGCTACACATATGTGGAAGCAGCTGATGAAAAAGGTGTGAAAGCCTGGTTGGCACTGCCTGAAATGAAGGTCGCAAAGGGTGACAAGATCGAGTATCCGGAAACTCCACCAATGGTTAACTTTCACAGTAAGACGCTGAACAAGACATTCGAGACAATATACTTCATTCCTGGTATCCGGATTGTAAAGTAGTTGCTGGAATATGTACCGCGAACGGGGTCATGTGAATGACCCCGTTTTTTATTGTGCCGATTTTGACGGACCGTGCTGCGGAACAATGCTCAGTACCTTCCCATAGTACTCTTTTGCTTTTTTGATCCTGCCCCGTTCGGAATACAGATCTCCCAGAAGAAACCATCCCCATGGATTGCCCGGCTGAACGGTGGTAATCTCCCGTAACTCCTCTTCAGCCTTGTCATACTCTCCTTGCTGGCGATACCACTCTCCTGCGATTACGTTGGTTGCATAGTAGTACCCAAGGCGCTTTTTCTGGTCTTTGAAGCGTTCCGGATTATTCAGTCGAGACTTTGTAAGCTCTTTGAGAAGTTTAGCGGATGGCTGTCCAGACTTTGATGCGACGTAAAGGGCGCTTTGGCGTGACTCTGTGAAAATCGCTGAAGTGATTTTACCGGATGTCACGGCGTCTTTATAGAGTCTCGTGCCGGGATAATAGGCAAGGGGCGAGACGTAACCGTCGTCTGGATGTATGTGGCGTATAAGTTCAACCGTCTGCTGAATATCCTCGCCGGTTTCTCCCGGAACATCGCTGATCAGGTATATTGAAAGGTTTATGCCGACATCCCTGATCAGTGTGCAGGCGTTCTCGATCTGGGATGGCACGATGGTTTTGCCGAGCTGTTTGAGGATTCGTGGTGAGCCTGATTCGACACCGAGTTGGATGCATTCGCAACCGGCACGTTTCATCGCCATCACCAGCTCTTCGTCAATAGCGTTGACCCGCGACTGGCAGTTCCAGAGGATGTTGACCTCCTGCTTCTGCAGCAGGGAACAGAACTCAAGGACTCTTCTGCGGTCAGCCGTAAAGGTGTCATCTCGAATTGAAAAGTAGATCAGGCCGAACGTTTGACGGATATACTTGATTTCTTCAATAATCGCCTGTGGCGATCGGAACCGGACCCTTTTTCCCCAGAAATCCGGTGAACTGCAGAAAAAACAGGCGGATGGACAGCCACGGGTTGTTACGATGAATTCGGATTGCAGCTCAAGATCAAAGCCGATCGACCGGTCGAGGTGGCGCGCCGGTAACGGCAGGCGATCCAGCTCCTCAAGGTTCTTTCTGGCAGGAGTTACCGTGATTGTGCCGTTGTGGCGGAATGCCACTCCGGCGATGTTTTGTCGTTCAGTTTTTGCGGCACCCCGTGCTGCCAGCTCCAGCAGCGTTGCTTCTCCTTCACCCAGGACGACGATATCCACCGGCGACCCTTCATGCAATATGTCTTCATAGCAGAAGGTCGCGTGTCCTCCCCCCATCACTATGGTGCTGTCCGGGAGCAGGTCGCGGCATGTTCGGGCAAGCTCCAGTGAGCAGTGCCTGTTGTGGGTCCACTGAGAAATTCCGATAAAATCGGGTTGTATGCGAAGTATTTCCTGTTTGATACTTGCGGTCGGCCATGCAGAAAAATTGGCCAGAGTCGAGTCATGCCCGGCTTCCCGCAGGCATGCGTGCAGATAGCATAAACCGGTAGGGACGAGGCTTATGTATGGATCATCACGGTGCGGTAACCCGGATTGGTAGGCGAGAAGGATTTTCATGACGAAAAAAAATCCGGGTCAGGTGACCCGGATGTAGGAGAGGTACGCACGTGAGAGGTGCTATTTTGTAACATTGAGTGATACGCCAAGCGTATCATTCTTAAGAATTTCAGTCTCATTCTGTTCTTCTTCAACACCAAGAAGCAGCTCGTTGAAACTTATGGAGTCTGATGCCGTGTCGGTCATACGCCTGGCCCCAAGGTAACGTGACAGGTAGTACGGCGTGTCCATTGTTGAAATAACAACGCGGTGCTCGTGCGATGAAGCGTGGATCATCTTGCGGTTGCCAAGATAAATGCCAACGTGTGAAGGGAAATTGGCGTAGGTTTGGAAAAAGACAAGGTCGCCTTTTCTCAGGTCACCGCGCATCACCTCGCTGCCAACATAAAACTGCTCCCTGGCAGTGCGGGGGAGCTTGACACTCAGTTCGCGAAAGACCTGCTGAGTGAAGCTGGAGCAGTCAAGAGCGCTGCGACTGCTGCCGCCGAATCTGTAGCGGGCGCCAAGGAAGCTGTAGGCACTTTTCTTGAGGCTGCTTATTGTCTGGCTGGCTTCAAGCGTTTTGGCGAGGTCAACCGGTTGATCAGACTCTAGGTCAGTTAACTCGGCCAGAGTGTCAGTCAGCTCCTGCTCATTTAAAAGGTCTTTATTGACGAGCTGCAGTCTGTTTGTGCGGACGGTGTCGGTGGTTGTCTCGGCGGCGACAAGGACCAGAACCTGTCCTGCCTTGATTCTGTTGCCTCTCAGTCCATTCAGGCTTCTGATGTCGGCCATTTTAACGCCGGTTTTTTTTGCGATTCTGGGGAGCGTATCACCCTTGGATACTTTATAGGTGTTCTTATGAGCTGCAGTGGTGCCCTTCTTCTGTTGCGGCTCGGCATGCGATGGTATGATCAGCCGGGTCCCTTTGCGAACACGGGAGGCGGTCAGGTTGTTGACAGATTTAATCTCACTAACTGACACATGGTATTTTCTGGCAATTGACTGAAGTGATTCACTTTTGCGTACGATATGGGATTTAGATGCGAGAACCAGCTGAGGTAGTGTCAGGAGTATAAGGCAGATCGTAACAACGATACGAATATGGACCATGTTCCCTCCGGTTTGTTTTAATATCTGGTAAAAATTTTAGCTTTTATATAACAGTCGGTTCTAAAAGTCAATCTCTTGTTGTGTTTTTCCTGATTGGGCTGAAAGCAAAGACCATGCCGACGCCCCTATGGCTTGCGTTTGTTTTTGGCTGAAAGCCTGATTGTAACCGGTATGTCACGGAGGATGGTTACCCGTTTTCCCGGTGCTTGCAGGTCCATCAGATATTCTTCCCCTCTCTTTAAACGGCTGGCGTCAATGTACTCAGTTGGCATCGACAAAATTTGTGACACCTGGCTGGCCGGTCCCTCTATGTCAACCGATCGAGGCTCGCAGATGATCTGCGAGGGAAGGTTCCCTGATGGCAGCCTCCCTTTAAGCATGACTTTTACCGGAACGCTTTTGCGTACCTTCTTCTCCGCAGAGATGCGAACGGTGGAAGGGGATACAGACGTTACGGTCATGCCTGATGGTGCAGAGATGTCAGTGCCGTTGACTCTTATTGAGGTGGTGCCTTCTGAAATCTGTGACGCGTCGATCTCGGCGGTCAGGTCGAGCTTTGATGGTGTCGGTGCAAGGCTTGACAAGGCTTTTATCTGGACGGTCACATCTTCGGGTGCCGTACGGAGCAGGATTATGTCGTCGGGGACCCCATGCAGCCGTACGGGTGCCGTTACCGTTGTTATCTGTCCTTGGCGGGTTGTTATCAGTCCCCAGAAAATGCATACGCCCAGCAGAAGCAGAACCTTCGGGAGCATATTGGAAAAGAAACGTTGCCGTAGCGTGATGCGGGGACTTTCAATCTCGCTTCTGAGCAGTTCGTCCAGTGTCGTGATCAGTTCGGTGGGGGTGTGCATAAGCCGAAATGTACCCGCTGTTGTCAGGGAAACCTCACCACGTTCTTCCGATATGACAACAACAACGGCATCGCAGCGTTCAGATAGTCCGAGTGCTGCCCTGTGGCGGGTGCCCAGGTGCTGTGGTACGTCGGGGCTTACCGAGAGCGGCAGGTGGCAGGCCGCTTTTTCAATCCTGCCGTTATTGATAATGGCCGCACCGTCATGGAACGGTGCGCCATCATAGAAAATGGACTCCAGCATTTGGGGGGAAATCTCGCTGTCTATTACGACACCGTTTGTTGTCAGGTCGTGCAGCGATTCATTGCCTTGAAAAACAATCAGAGCCCCGGTCTTGCTGGTTGCCATCCGGAATAAAGTTTCGGCAATCTCCTGGAATTGACTGTGTTGTGTTTCCTGGTGGCTGTCAAGCATGTGTCTTAGAAGGCTGAAGCGGTACAGCGCCTGGCGTATCTCGGTTTGAAATACAACGATGATGAGGATAATGAGGACGGTGCCCAGCTCCTGAAGAACCCAGCTGGTCATGTAAAGGTCGAGAAAGCGGGTCGCGAAATAAATAATGGTTACGACCCCCAGT
>JAQTXD010000047.1 GCA_028688955.1 Desulfuromonadaceae bacterium | reverse complement strand
TTCCGGAATATGGGACTCGGGGTCAAGAACACTGTTGGTGAGGGCGTTGGCCGCTCCTTCGGCAAAGTGAAAAGGCATGAAGATAACACCGGGGACAACCATGTCGGTCAGTCGCACCTCTGTTCGCAGCTGTCCACGCCGGCTGGAGATCTGCACCTGCTCATGATTACGCACTCCGGGACGGGCGGCGTCGTCCGGATGCAGCTCGACAAAAGAGCGGGGCTCTTCCCGTTCGAGCAGGTGAGTACGACGGGTCATGCTGCCGGTATGCCAATGAAAGCCGGTGCGGCCGGTGGTCAAGACAAAGGGATACTCTGAATCCGGGAGCTCGGCGGGCGGCCGGTGAACCACCGGACTGAAATGACCGAGACCGCGGGTGAACTTTTCCTGATGGAGAATCGGTGTGCCGGGGTGGCTCCGATCCGGGCAGGGCCACTGCAAGCCGTGCGGACCAAGGCGGTCATAGCCGATGCCGCCGTAGATGGGGGTGAGACCGGCTATTTCATCCATAATCACCGATGCATCGGAAGAGAATATCCCTTTGAAACCGGCGCACTCTGCCAGGCCGCAGATGATCTCCCCGTCCGTGCGGGCTTCACCCGGCGGCTCTACCGCCTTGCGCACCCGCTGAATCTTCCGCTCGGTAGAGGTAAAGGTCCCCTCTTTTTCGGCGAAGCAGGCGGCAGGCAGGACGATATCGGCCAGAGCGGCGGTTTCGGTCAGGAAGATGTCCTGCACAACCAGCACCTCCAGATTTTCCAAAACAGAACGGGCATGATTCTGGTCAGCATCCGAGAGCATCGGATTTTCCCCCATGATAAACATGCCCTGCAGACTCCCCTCTGAAGCGGCATTCATAGCCCGTGTCAACGGCAATCCCGGCACTGCCGGAAGCGATGCCACTCCCCAGGCGCGGGCAAATTTTTCCCGCACCAGCGGATCAGTCACCCTTTGATAGCCGCTGTACAGGTCCGGCAGGGCACCCATGTCGCATCCCCCCTGCACATTGTTCTGGCCGCGCAGGGGATTGACCCCGGTACCGGGGCGACCCATATTGCCGGTCAGCAGCGCCAGAGATGCGATACAGCGGACATTGTCAACACCGTGGCTGTGCTGGGTGATTCCCATGGAATAGACAATCATGGCCCGTTCCGCTCTGGCGAACACACGTGCTGTGGCAATGATTTCCGCAGCTTTCAGGCCGGTGACGGCGGCCGCCTTGTCCGGCGTCCAGTCGGCGTCCGATTCTGCCAGCGCCTCGTAATTTTCAGTGCGTGCCTCGATAAATCCTTTGTCGGCCAGCCCTTCGCCGATAATGACGTGCATGATCCCGTTCAGCAGGGCGACGTCACTGCCGTTACGGTGGCGCAGGTGCAGCCCGGCGTGACGGGCGAGGCGGATACGGCGGTTGTCGGCAACGATCAGCTGCGTGCCGTTCCGGACAGCGTTAAGGATACGGGTGCCGATCAAAGGGTGCTGTTCGGTGGTGTTGGAGCCGATGACGAGAATAACGTCGGTTTGATCGAAACAGGAGATCGAGTTGGTCATGGCTCCGGAGCCGAAGGTTTCAGCCAGGCCGGTGACGGTAGAAGAATGGCAGAGGCGGGCGCAGTGGTCGATATTGTTGGTGCCGAACACCACCCTGGCCAGTTTCATCAGCAGGTAATTCTCTTCATTGGTCGCCTTGGCGGAAGAGGCGAACATGATTGCATCCATACCATGTTTTTTCTGGACGCCCTGAAGCCTCTCGACAACCAGCTGCAACGCCGTGTCCCAGGTGGCCGGCTGCAGCACGCCGTCCCTGCGGACGAGCGGCGTCGTGAGACGGTCCGGGTGATGGACGAACGCAAAGGCATTCCACCCTTTGACGCAGAGGCTGCCGCGACTGACCGGATGCGTGCTGCTCGGCTCGACTCCGACCAGGCGCCCTGCGTCGCTTACCAGGTAGAACATGCAGCCGGTTCCGCAATAGGGGCAGACCGTAAGGGTCCGTTTCATAGTGCCCCCCTCAGGTGCTCGATTTCATCCAGTCGGAACACCGGACCATCCTGGCAGCAGTAGAGATGTTCTATCGTGCAGTGTCCGCATTTGCCGACTCCGCAGCGCATCTGCCGTTCCAGGGAAACGATGATTCTGTCTGAACTCAGACCTTTCTTTTCCAGCTCCTCAATAACGGACCGGTACATGGCAGGCGGGCCGACGACAACGGCACGGGTATTTTCGGGATCAAACGTCAACGGGGGTATGAGAGCGGTAATAAGGCCGACACTGCCGCTGAAACAGTCGCCACCGGACACGCTGTCCACGGTCAGGCTGCAGGCGAAGCGGGCCGAGGCCTCCCAGAGGGTGAGATCCTCTTTAAAAAGTCTGCTCTGTGGATTTTTTGCACCGTAGAGTATGGATATGGTGCCGAACTCGTCAGGTCGGTCTTCGCAATACTGAATCAACGAGCGGAGCGGCGCCAGGCCGCAGCCGCCGGAGATCAGCAGCAGGTCCCGGCCGCGCAGCTGCGACAGGTCGAAAGGCCTGCCAAAGGGGCCGCGGATGCCGAAGGTGTCACCCGCCTTCAACTCATGCATGACGCCGGTGAGAGTGCCGGCGCGCCGCACACCCAGTTCAAAATATCCGTCCCGTGTCGGCGACGATGCGACTGAAATAGGGGCCTCCCCCCATCCGAGCAGCGACACCTGCACGAATTGCCCGGGGAGATGGCCGAGCGGCGTACGGTCCGTTCCCCGTACCCGGAACAGTTTTTCGGCAGGAGTCAGGTCGGTTACCGACAGTATTTCGCACTCTGTCGGCAGGTAAAGTGCATTGTGGCCGGGCAACGCGGTCACGGTTTCTTTTTTAAACGCCAACCTTCCTTGTTGACCTGGGGAACACGGGAAAGCGCCAGGGAGTCCGGCGGAACGTCTACGGTAACTGTTGTGCCGGCGGCCACCAGAGAGTTCCGGCCGACGCTGACCGGCGCCACCAGCTGAACGTCGCTGCCGATAAAAACACCATCGCCGATAACTGTCCGGTGTTTGTTGACTCCGTCATAGTTGCAGGTGATCGTGCCGCAGCCGATGTTAACGTCACGGCCGATTTCGGCATCGCCCAGATAGGTCAGGTGCGAGGCTTTGGACCCCTCCCCCATGACGATTTTCTTGGTTTCGACAAAGTTGCCGATCTTGACTTTTTTCCCGAGGACAGTACCGGGGCGCAGATGCGCCATCGGCCCGACCGCCACATCCTCGCCAAGTTCGGAACTCTCAAGCACCGATGCAGCCTTGATGTGGCAATCGTCGCCAATCCGGCAATCCGAAATGCTGACCGCCCCCTCTATTTCGCAGCCGCTTCCGATGACTGACCCTCCGCCGATCTGACAGCCGGGATGAATGACCGTATCGGCGCCGATGGTGACGCCGTGGTCGATATACGTCGTCTCCGGGTCAATCAGTGTAACGCCGTTCAGCATATGCTCACGGTTGATACGGCCGCGCAGAATACGTCCCGCTTCCGCGAGTTGTACACGATCATTCACACCCATGATTTCATCGGCATCTGCTGTCGGGAGAGCCAGGCAGGTCAACCCCTTCTGCACAGCAATCGAGAGGAGATCGGTCAGGTAGTATTCTCCTTGAGCGTTATTGTTGTTGATGTCGTTGATGTTATTGAAAAGAAAGCCGGAGTCCATGCAGTAAATGCCGCTGTTGATCTCCCGGATCTCCCGCTCCTCCTCCGTGGCATCCTTCTGCTCGACAATGCGGTTTACCCGGCCGGCCGGATCGCGAACGACGCGGCCATACCCGAACGGGTCGTCCATCAGCGCGGTCAGCACCGTTATGGCGGCCTTGTTTTCGCGGTGATATGCCAATATCGACCGGAGCGTTTCGGCACGCAGTAATGGCGTGTCGCCGCAGAGTATCAGCACCGTGCCGCGGAAACCGGTCAGGGTTTCCAGAGCACAGGCCACCGCATGCCCGGTGCCGAGCTGTTCCTCCTGCATGGCGCAGCGAATATCCGCAGCGCCGCGAAACGCCCCCTGAACTGCTGAAGCCTGGTGGCCGATTACCAGGACGATGGCGTCCGAACCGGCGCCCCGGGCGGCAGCGACCGGCCAGGCAATCATGGGCAACCCGGCGGCGGGGTGGAGAACCTTGATCAAGCCGGACTTCATTCTGGTCCCTTTTCCGGCGGCAAGCACAACAGTTGCAAGTGATTCCATAGCGATTAACTCCATAGGTTACATTGAAGGTATATTCGTCCGCACACTTTATGCGATTGTTGGCTAAAGCGTCAAGAGATTAGCACACTTGCGACTCCGTAGCCGCTCTTTAACCTTTACTTATCTGCAGGTTTGACTATAGTGCAGTTAGTCTCTGTATTGACTTCCTCCAAAAGGTTACCGATGGCAATTGCTGACGATATCATGCTGTTGGATAAAAAACTGAGCGAACTTATTTTGAAGTACGAACAGTATTTTATCGGTCTGGAAAAACGGGAGCCGCTTTCCCTGCTGAGTGAGGTTGAGAAGCTCGTGCGGCGCTATACCGGTACGCCGATCAACAATACAATGTACAAGCACCGCTTTACTATGATGGTGGCGCGTCTTAATACCTATAGAGAACATTGGAACCGGATCCTGAAGTTGATGGAGGAGGGGCGCTACTCTCGCGACCGTTTTATCAGCGATTTGCATACGCGTCAAAAACGCATGCCCGAGAGATCGCAGGCGGAGCAGCCGGTTGAAACGGCTGAGTCTGACCTTGACCGGCTCGTTCATGAATTCCGTGAAGCACGAAAAGCCTGCAATCTGCCGGTCGTGAATATTACCCGGGAACTGATTGAAGCAACCATTGAAAAACAGAAGCCGGCCCTGGTCGCCAAGCTCGGAACGGAACATCTTGCCTTCAGGGTTGTAATCGAGGATGGCAAGGCAAAACTGAAGGCCGGTCTTCGTAAACACTAATTTTTTTAACCGTCCAGCATTGATTCCACTATGATCACTCGCATCCCCCAAACAATTGAAGTCTGTGCTGCACTCCGGCGTGGAGAACGACGGATTGTCGTGCCGGGACTGACAGGTTCGTCTCCGGCGCTTTTCGTCGCAGAACTCGTACGTTCGGGACTTGAAACCCCGGTGGTGATAACGGCAACCCAGGAAGCGGCAGAGGAGTTCTGCCGGGAACTGACCTTCTTTTCCCATGGTGATCTGTTTGCAGGTCTCTTTCCTGCATGGGATGCTGCGCCGTTTTCTGCCTTTTCTCCGCACCCGGATGTCACAGGGGCACGCCTCGACACGCTCTTTCGACTGCAAAACGGGCTGTCCCGCATCACCGTCATGCCGGTGGCGGCGGCACTGCAGCGGGTATTACCGCGAAAAACCCTCAATGATTCCTCCTGTTACCTTCTTCCCGGCGAAGAGTTTGACCGTGATGATCTGCTGGCCCGCCTCATCCGGATGGGCTACGCCAATGTGCCGCTGGTGGAGGATCGCGGCACATTTGCCGTACGGGGCGGGATTCTGGATATCTTCCCCCCAAACCTGGCAACTCCGGTCAGAATCGAGTTCTTTGGCGATACCGCTGAAACCTTGCGGGCCTTTGACCCGCTGACGCAGCGCTCACTGCAGCCGGTCGAGGAGCTGGTGCTGCTTCCATCACGTGAACTGCTGCTGTCAGATGACGTTCTCACTGATATTGCCCCGCGCCTGAAAAAACTCTGTGACGACCTTGATATACCTACAAACCGACGTCGACGTATCCAGGAAGATCTGCAGAATGCGGTTTATTTTCAGGGTATCGACTTTCTGCAGCCACTTCTTCATCCCGGTCTTGAAACGGTCTTCGATTACGTACCTGCCGGCGCTGCGCTGATTCTGCTTGATCCTGAGGCGGTCAGATATGCCATCCTTACCGCGGGTGAAGAAATTGAGGGGGGAGTGGTCAAAGCCGCTGCTGTGGGACTGGCACACTCTCCGGCGGCGGAGCTGTTCCAGAGTGATTCGGAACTGGAAGCTGTCTTTGCCGACCGCCGCGTGATTGAATTGTCCGGTTTGCTCCTCGACGTAGCGGAGAAATCGTCAACGATCGCCATCTCCTGCCAGGATAACAGCGACTTGCGGGTTAACGTGTCAAAGGAGAGCAGTCACGCTTTGGCGCCGCTGGCCCATCAACTCCGGGAATGGCTTGACGCCGGCGAGCAGGTCGCGGTTGCCTGCCATCAGCAGCCACAGGCGGAACGGCTCAAGGATCTTTTGACCCCCTACAATATCCCCTGTATCATCAGCGAAGGTGTTTTCCAGGATATTGCGGGCACGGCAGAATCTCAATCAAGAATAACAATTCTGGTCGGCGATATTTCCCGCGGCTTCCGCCTTCCGGCTTCTCATCTGGTGCTGATCGCCGAAGAAGAGTTGTTCGGTAAAAGAGTCAGGCGGCGCGGTGTCTCCGAGGTGCGCAAAAAACAGCTGCTGGCCTCTCTGGCTGAACTGAAACCGGGCGATTACATGGTGCATATCGACCACGGCATCGGTCTGTATCGTGGTTTGCAGCATATCAGTGTCGGCAGTGTCGGCGGCGATTTCCTGCTGTTGGAGTATGCCGGTTCGGACAAACTGTTTCTGCCGGTTGATCGTCTTGGACTTGTACAGCGCTACGTTGGCCCGGAAGGGAGTCATCCGGCACTTGACAAGCTGGGTGGCGTCTCGTGGGAAAAATCCAAGGGTAAGGCCCGCAAGAATATAGAGGAACTTGCCGGTGAGCTGCTGGAAATTTATGCCCGGCGGCAGCTGAGCGAAGGTTTCTCGTTTTCGCCTCCTGATGAGATGTACCGGGAGTTTGAAGCATCATTTGCCTGGGAGGAGACTCCGGATCAACTTTCGGCGATTCAGGATGTGCTTGCCGACATGCAGCATTCGAAGCCGATGGATCGCCTGGTGTGCGGCGATGTCGGTTACGGAAAAACCGAGGTTGCCCTGCGGGGAGCATTCAAGTCGGCGCTGGACGGCAAGCAGGTGGGCATTCTTGTTCCCACTACCATTCTGGCCCAGCAACACTATGAAACCTTCCATGAACGGCTGAAAGAGTATCCGGTTACTGTCGAGGTGCTGTCCCGCTTCCGCACCGCCAAAGAACAGAAAGAAACCCTTGAACGCCTGAAAAGAGGCAACGTGGATATCATTATCGGTACCCACCGCCTGCTCCAGAAAGATGTCGTTTTTAAGGACCTTGGCCTGCTGATTATTGATGAGGAACAGCGCTTCGGGGTCAAGGATAAGGAACGGCTCAAATCGTTCCGTGCCGTGGTGGATGTCATGACCCTCACCGCAACGCCGATCCCGCGCACGCTCTACATGTCGATGATGGGTATTCGCGATCTTTCAATTATCGATACTCCGCCGGTTGATCGTCTGGCGGTCAAGACCATCGTCTCCCGCTTTTCCGAGGAGTTGATTCGGGAAGCGGTGCTGCGCGAACTGCGCCGTGGCGGACAGATCTTCTTTGTCCACAATCGTGTTCAGACGATCGGTAAGCGGGCGGAGCTGCTGGCGCAACTGGTGCCGGAAGCAAAAATTGCCGTGGGACATGGGCAGATGGGTGAGCATGAGTTGGAAAAGGTTATGCTCGGTTTTATGCACGGCGAAACCAATCTGCTCCTCTGCACCACTATCATTGAATCCGGCCTCGATATCCCCCGGGCCAATACCCTGATCGTTGACCACGCGGACAAATTCGGTCTCTCCCAGCTGTATCAGCTGCGGGGACGCGTGGGGCGTTCAACTCAGCGTGGCTATGCCTATCTGCTGATTCCGGGTGAGGGGGCGATCACCTCCGATGCCCGGGAACGGCTCCGTGTCCTGCAGGAAATATCCGAACTGGGGGCCGGTTTTCGCATTGCCACACACGACATGGAGATTCGCGGAGCGGGAGACATGCTCGGTAACCGGCAATCCGGGACGGTCACGGAGATCGGATTTGAATTGTATAACCAGATGCTGGAGGAAACAATCTCCCGCATGCGGGGTGAAGATTCAGTGGAGCGGGTTGAGCCGGAAATCAATCTTAAAGTGCCGGCATTCATCCCTGAAGCGTACGTCAAAGAGGCCGGGCAGCGCCTGGTTATCTACAAAAAACTGACTCAGGCTGAATCTGAAGAGGATGTGCTTGATGTGCAGAACGAAGTGCTCGACCGCTTCGGCAAGTATCCGCTTGCCACCTCCTACCTGTTCGAGATTATGAAGCTGCGGGTGTTATTGAAAAAGCTGGTCGTCCGTCAGATTGACTTTGACGGTAAGGCGGTCATCGTTTCGTTCCATCCCCGTACCCCGGCATCGCCCGATACCATCATCGGCATGATGCGGAGTGAACCGAAAAAATACCAGTTTACCCCGGATTACAAGCTTGTCTGCACCTTGAAGGATACGTCGTTCGAAGGGATTCTTGAGGTGGCGAAGAATGTCCTGCAGCGGCTGGCGCCGGCAGATATTGCAACGTAACGCAATTGCACGAGGTCGAAAGGAGTCCATATGTCCAGATTCGTCATCTTTATCCTTGTAAGCCTGCTGCTGTCTGCCTGCAGCACCGTCCCGGTGACCGGGCGCTCCCGACTCAGTCTGATCCCCGGTTCCTCGGTGCTGTCCATGAGTTCACAGCAGTACGGTACCTTTCTGAAGGAAAACAAGCTCAGCCAGAATCAGCAGCAGATCGCCATGGTCAAGCGTGTCGGAACCCGTATTCAGGCCGCTGTTGAGCGCTATTTTGCTTCAGGGGGACAGCAGGATTATCTGAAAAATTATAACTGGGAATTTAATCTGGTAGAGGACAAACAGGTTAACGCCTGGTGCATGCCGGGCGGCAAGGTGGTCGTTTATACCGGCATCATGCCGATTGCCAGGGACGATGCCGGATTGGCGGTTGTTCTGGGGCACGAAATTGCCCACGCGATTGCCGAGCATGGCAACGAACGGATGAGCCAGGGATTGATTGCCCAGTTGGGTGGAGCTGCTCTTTCGACGGCCCTTTCTACACAGTCGGAAACAACAAAACAGCTCTGGATGTCGGCATACGGTGTGGGAACACAGTACGGTGCGCTGCTCCCCTACGGCCGGATGCAGGAAAGTGAGGCGGATCACCTCGGGCTGGTATTCATGACGATGGCCGGCTATGACCCGAATGTGGCAGTTTCCTTCTGGGAGCGTATGGGCGCACAAAAAGGCGGGGCGGCACCGCCCGAATTTCTCAGTACCCACCCCTCTGATACAACACGTATTGCCAACATAAAACGATTAATTCCCTCTGTCCTGACCCAGTACAAGAAATAGCGGCTGTTTAGTAAAAGAGCAGCCAGGCATCCAGGAAGAAGAACAGCCACCCCAGATTGCAGATCAGGGCGATGTACCAGAGGTAATGACGTTTGGTCAGGCTGGAGATGGACGAAAGCATCAGTGCGATCTGCAGGAAAATCAATGCATAGGCGAAGTCGCCTCCCATCTCCTGTGCCTTGAGCTTGACCTTGGCGATTGACTCGGCTTTTCCCTTTATATCCTTTTTTTCATCTTCGTACCGTTTGATCTCCTCACCATATTTTGCCATGGTTTTTTGGTATTCCGCTGCTACTTCAGGTGACATGCCCTTTTGCGCAAGATACTGCAGTTCAAGCGTTTTCTTATTTACCTCGAACGTATGCCCTTTGATGCTCTTGGCCTGGTAGAAGGCCCACTGGTCGCTCTCCTGCCCTTGAGCCATGATGGCACGTGAAGAAAATTTCCCCATATAGAGCGTCGTCAATGCGGCAAGTACCGCCATAATTGCAGTAGAGAGCGCCAGCCATCCCTGCCATTTTTCTTTCAGATCGATCATTCGCTTTCTCTCCTTTGATCTATATCAGATAAAGATCGGCATGTTTGATGCCGGAATAATCCCCGCCTGTTCGGCGCGTTGCAGCAGGCAGGTGATCGCCTCTATCCCTTCGGTGCCAAGGTCGGCAGAGTAGTCGTTAACATAGAGGCCGATATGGGCGGCACAGACTTCCGGGCTCATCTCCTGGGCATGTTCACCGATATACCGCGCCGCCTCATTCGGGTGAGTACGGGCGTATTCGACCCCCGCCTTCAGGGCGCGTTCCACCGCAGCAATTGTTTCCGCTCCCAGGGAGCGTCGGGCTACGATACCGCCAAGCGGAATCGGCAGGCCGGTCTCACCTTCCCACCATTCCCCGAGATCAAGCAGCTTGTGCAAGCCAAAGCCCTGGTAAGTAAACCGGGATTCATGGATGATCAGCCCGGCATCGACGTTGCCGCTCAATACGGCATCCATAATCTCGTTAAACGGCATGACGATGAAACTGTCGAGTGCCGGGTCAAACAGCCGCAGCAGCAGCTTTGCCGTCGTATAGCGCCCCGGTACGGCAATAGTTTTCCCGCGCAGGTCGGCAGTCGATAATTTCTCTGATGCGACCAGCAGGGGGCCGCAGCCGCGTCCCAGAGCGCTGCCGGAGCGGAGCAGGGCATAGTTGTCACGGATATGACCGAATGCGTGATACGATACTTTACTGACATCCAACTGCTCTTTCAGTGCCCACTGATTGAGTGTTTCTACATCCTCCAGCCGCTCCTGATACTTGATTCCGTCTGTCTCAACCAGACCGTGGACGAGCGGATGGAACATAAACGTATCATTGGGGCAGGGGGAAAACCCGAGGGTAAGTGTTTGGTCCATGGTTGCCATCCTTTCTACAGCTACCGTTCGAGGATAAAAGTAACAGGTCCGTCATTAGTCAGCGAAACCTGCATGTCGGCCCGAAAAATACCGGTTTCAACCGTGATGCCGGCTCGTCTGGCGACATCTACGAAGTAATCGTACAGTCTTTTTCCTTCATCCGCCGGGGCGGCCGTATCAAACGAAGGGCGTTTTCCTTTGGTACAATTTCCCGCCAGGGTAAACTGGGAAACCACCAGAAGGCTCCCGCCGATATCTGCCACTGAAAGATTCATCTTGCCGGCAGTATCGGAGAACATCCGCAAACCGCAGATTTTTTCAGCCAACCAGTCGGCGTCTGTATGCGCATCACCCTTTTCAATACCCAGAAGTACCATGATTCCGCGGTTGATGCTGCCGACAGTGCTGCCATCGACAGCCACGGAGGCAGAGGTAACACGTTGAAGGACAGCTTTCATTGTGACAACTCCTGAAATTAATGGGTTGTTGTTCGCCGGTGAGTCTGTTGTATTTACTTTTTAATCAGTTCGTCCCGCTGATTTTTGTATTCGTCATAGGTCATGCCGTTTGTTTTTTCAATGCATCGCTGGGATTCATGCTGCTGGGGGTATCTGTCGCAGACCCTTCGTTGATCCTGCTGGAATCCTTCGTACCACCCTTTGGCAGTACACCCGGCAAGAAAGAAACATGCGGTCAGAAGTGGCAATACAATAATTCGCAGTGTGTATTTCGCCGGCCAGTAATTCATCGTCAGATCCTCACCAGTTCGTACTTCCTGCTCCCGAGTCCGATCCTCTCCCCATGTTCCAGCTGGACCTCCCAGGGGATTTCCGGCCAGCAGCCTCGAAACTTATCACCCCCCGGTTCGTGGCCGCTTTGCAGGGCGGAGCCTTCGTTGCCGCGAGCGCCGTTGACCAGATCCGCACAGGCCTGGTCGATTGCAACCGGATCGGTGGAGGCGCAGATGCCTATATCGTTGACGATAGGAGCATCTGAATGGCCATAGCAGTCGCAGGCAGGTGATACCTGGGTTATAAAGTTGATATATATGGCCTTGCCGTCTTTACCGGTAAGAGCGGCCTTTGTGTACTCTGCCATCTTGCGCATGACGGTGTCGGCCGCAGCATTCCACTGGATGTTGATTGCCGTTACCGGGCAGACGGTAATGCAGCGAGAGCATCCGGCACATTTGTCCGGATCGATGAATGCTTTGCTGTTGGCGACAACAATGGCGCCATGAGCGCACGATTTTGGGCAGATGCCGCACCCGGTACAGTTCTTCTGGGACACTTTTGGCGCTACGGTGGAGTGTTGTACCAATTTTCCCTTGCGGCTGGCACAACCCATGCCGATGTTTTTTATTGCACCGCCGAATCCGGTCAGTTCGTGACATTTGAAGTGGGTCATGGTGACGATAGAATCTGCCTCAATTATCTCGGTGCCGATGAATGCGCTTTTCAGCAGCTCACCATCAACGGGCACCTCGGTTTCTGTTACCCCGCGCAGACCATCACTGATTATCAAAGGAGCACCGACGCATGCATACGCAAATCCGTTCTCAATGGCACAGCCCAGTGCAGACACCGCCTCTTTGCGCTGGCCGGGGTAAAGTGTCGATGAATCGGTCAGGAACGGGATTGCTCCCCGTTTTTTAATTTCCTCCACTACCCGTCGCGCAAAGACCGGTCGAAGATAGGTGTGGTTTCCCTTTTCGCCGAAATGGATTTTAACTGCAGTCAGATCTCCCTCATTAACCGTCTTTGCAAGGCCCGCCTGTGTAAGGAGTCTGGCGATTTTATCAAACAGATTTTCCTTGTGTCCGGTACGCATGTCACTGAAGTAGACTTTTGACATCTTATTTCTCCTGTGAATATGATTTATTTGACAACCGTCAAGTAATTATCCCGATTCCTGATATATGTTCACTACCATAAAAAACAGAAAAACTCACCACACGAGTTTAATCACTCAACCAACAAAACGGAGGGAACACACATGGAAATGTTTTGTAATCAATGCGAGCAGGCAGCTAACGGCACCGGTTGTAATATCTCTGGCGTCTGCGGTAAAAAACCGGAAGTAGCTGTACTGCAGGATCACCTGCTCTACGGTCTGAAGAGCCTGGCACTGTACGCAGATAAACTCGGACGTAATGCAGAAATCGACCGCTTTACCATTGAGGCTCTTTTCAGCACGGTTACCAACGTGGATTTCGAGCCGGCCCGTATCGGCGCTTTGATCACACAGTGTTATGCACTGAAGGAAAAAGCCAAGGCCGCTGCAGGTGTCACCCTGACGGGTCAGGTTGCTGACTGGAAGCCTGCCGCTGATCTGGCCGGCATGACTGTACAGGGCGAAGCCCACGGCATCAATACCCAGCATGTTAATGAAGATATCCGTTCCGTTATCGAGATCCTCATGTACGGCCTGAAAGGAATGGCGGCATATATGGATCACGCCATGATTCATGGCAAGACTGATGATGAGGTCATGGCCTTCTTCCAGAAAGCACTTGCTGCAACCACCGACGCCAATCTGGGGCTGATGGATTTTGTCGGCCTTGCGATGGAGTGCGGCAAGCAGAACCTGACGGTAATGGGGCTGCTTGACAGCGCAAACACCGGCGCCTACGGTCATCCGGTCCCGACGGCAGTACAACTCGGCACCAAAGCAGGCAAGGCGATTCTTGTGACCGGTCACGACTTGAAGATGCTGGAGGAGCTGCTCAAGCAGACAGAAGGCAAGGGGATCAACATCTATACCCATGGCGAGATGCTGCCGGCTCACGGCTATCCCGGCCTGAAAAAATACACCCACCTGGCAGGCAATTTTGGTGGTGCATGGCAGGACCAGGCAAAAGAGTTCGTCAACTTCCCCGGCTCGATTATATTTAACACCAACTGCATCCAGAGACCATCAGACAGCTACAAAGATCGACTCTACACCTGGGGGCTGGTTGCGTGGCCGGACGTAAAGCACGTTGATGGCTGGGATTTCTCTGCTGTAATCGACAAAGCCCTTGAATTACCCGGTTTCCCGGATAATCCCGGTCAGGAAATTTTGACCGGCTTCGGCCACAACGCAGTACTTGGAGTTGCCGACAAGGTTATTGCAGCAGTCAAATCCGGTGCTATCAAGCATTTCTTCCTGATTGGCGGCTGTGACGGTGCAAAATCGGGCCGTAACTATTATACGGAATTTGCTGAAAAGCTTCCCCAGGATACGGTTATCCTTACGCTGGCATGCGGAAAATATCGCTTCAATAAACTCGACTTTGGCGATATCGGCGGCATTCCCCGCCTGCTGGATGTCGGTCAGTGCAATGACGCCTATTCTGCAATCCAGATAGCGGTCGCTCTTGCCGGCGCGTTTGAATGTGGTGTCAATGACCTGCCGCTCTCAATGATCCTTTCCTGGTACGAGCAGAAGGCGGTTGTTATTCTCCTGACCCTGTTCCACCTCGGCATCAAGAATATCAAGCTCGGCCCGTCACTGCCGGCCTTCATTACCCCAAACATCCTCAATTTCCTGGTTGAGAACTTTAACATTGCTCCAATCACCACAGTTGAGGCCGATATGAAGTCCATTCTCGGCTGATATCAGAGTTGCATGCACTGGTTGCACGAGACGCCCCCGTTGGAGATTCCGGCGGGGGCGTCTACGTGCAAACTGCCAAAAAACGTTAAAATGTATTTGCATTTACTATCGATGATACTGTACAAAAAACACTGCCATGAAATTAAATTATACAAAATATGTCCGGCAGCACCTTGTTGTTCTCGCCCTTTTGTTGTCTGCAGTTCCTGCGTACGCTGATTTCAGGGAAGATGCCGAGTTTGCAGTCGCAAGCCTGCACCAGAATAGTAATGCCCAAAAGTTTTCTGACGATATGAAAAGTCTTGAGCTCGTTTTTGAAGTGGCGCGTCGCTATTATTCGAATGGTGAATGGGAAGCTGCTGATAAGTTTTACCTGCTCGCGCTGCAGAAATCCCAGATTATCGAGTCAATGCTCAAAGCGTTTGCCCCCTCTCTTCCCCCTGATGTAGCAGATATGCAGCCTGCTCCAGACCAAAAACTCCAGAGTGAACTGCCGGTAAAAGATCAGGTTGTGGCGTTTGATGATGAATCCGGCTCAGACCGGATTGTCGGAACAAAAGGAGTATACACGGTTGTAAAAGCAGATACTCTCAGGCTTGTTGCCGCAAAGCTGGGAGTTACCCAGCAGCACCTCCGCAGCCAGAACGGCCTGGACGCCAAGTCACATCTTAAAGTCGGCCAAAAGCTAGCCTACAATAATAGGAAAATAATTCCTCAACAGCTGAAGAATGGCATTATCATCAATATCCCGGACCGGACCCTCTACTATTTTCAGGGAGGGGTGCTCGTGACGTCGCTTCCTGTTGCGCTTGGTTCTGTGGTAAAGAATGAAAAATATGTATGGCAGACACCGGTTGGGAAGTTCAAAATTACCGGAAAAGTGAAGGACCCAACCTGGACGGTCCCGGTTTCAATTAAAAATGAAATGGAGGAAAAGGGTAAGGAGGTGGTTGCCAGTATGCCTCCCGGGCCGGAAAACCCGCTTGGCAAATATGCGATCAAGACTTCGATCCCCGGCATATTGATACACAGTACAACCAAGCCGTCCTCAATTTACAGCTTTTCCAGCCACGGATGCATCCGTCTCTCACCAAGCCAGATGGAGGATCTTTACCCGCAGATTAAAGTGAATACACGGGGAGAAATAATCTATAAACCGGTCAAGCTGGCTGTTACCGAGAGCGGGAGGGTCTTTTTTGAGGTGCACCAGGATGTGTACAAGAAAAGCTCTGATTTGCTGGCAGAAGCCAGGCAGTTGGTAGAAAAGCAGAAGCTGTCTGCCCGGGTTGATTGGGAGAAGATCAAAATGGTAATTAAGCAGAAGCGTGGGATTGCCGAGGATATTTCGCTGTAGGTGGCGGACTGATATGCCGGTGCAGGATCTTCTCAGTGGCACGCCGCCCACATACGAGTTCTTCCAGGCGAGAATGCGATGAAGACCTGTCGGTGCTCGCTTTATTTCCATCAGTGCCCCGCGTGAACCGGAACGTGATCTCATTATAGGTGTTAGTCGTATGAAGTCGGTTCCGTCCCCTTGATAAAGCATTCCATCACAGCTCCCTCAGTACCCTCTTTTGCAAGATTACCGGTTCGCGGGTTTATCAGCACAAACGATACATTTTCAGGTGCAGTGAAATCTTCCGCAGGCAGAGACATAATCGCCTTTTGCATGAAGTCACCCCATATCGGTGCAGCCGCCTGACCACCGGTCCCGCCACTTCCCAGAGAACGCTCCTGATCATAGCCAACCCAGACCCCGGTCACTAGTTGCGGTATATAGCCAACAAACCATGCATCCTTCGCTCCGTTGGTCGTTCCGGTTTTCCCTGCGACCGGCCTGCCGATGGAGGCGCGGAATCCGGTGCCGCTGGCAACGACACTTTGCATAAGGTTCGTTATGACGTAGGCGGTTTCGGGTGGAATGACCGAAACCGGTACGGGGGGGGGTGTCTCCTGGAGAACCGTGCCGTCTGTATCAGTCACTCTGGTGATAAAATATTGTGGCGTGAGTATCCCGTTGTTGGCAAAAACAGTGTATGCGGACGTCAGCTCAAAAGGTGATACGGAGGCTGCTCCCAGCGCCAGGGCAAGGTTTGCCGGAATCGGGGAGGTGAAACCGAGCTTTTTCGCATACTCAGCAGTGTATGGTGCCCCGATTTGTTCCATGATCTTGATGCTGACGATGTTAATGGAATAGGTAAGTGCTTCACGCATGGTTACGGGGCCACGGAATTCGTGGTCATAGTTTTGAGGTTTCCACACGCCGCCGGAACCATCAGGATATTCGACCGGTTCATCATTAATGACTGTTGCCGGGGTCAACCCTTTGTCGAGTGCTGCGGCATATATAATCGGCTTGAATGCAGAACCGGCATTTCGTTTGGCCTGCATAACGCGATTGAACTGGCTCTTTTTAAAGTCATACCCGCCAACCATTGCCTTGACACCACCGCTGCGGGGGTCGATGGATACCAATGCAGCCTGCACCTCCGGTGTCTGGTCAAGCGCAAATTGGGCGCCTTCCTTGTTCAGTTCCGGAGACACGACCGAAACTTCGATAACGGAGCCAAGAGTCAGTCCCCTGATCCCCTTTTCCGGCTTGCCGTAGCGGTTGATCATGGCAAGTCTGCCGGCCCAGCCCATATTTTTTCGGCTCAGGATGCCTTTTCGTTCCCCGACTCTGATGCGAACGTCTCCTCTTTCAGGATAGAACCCGACGACAACACCCTGATAGGTTTCGCCGGTTTTGAGGAGTACGGTATCAATTGAGTCCTCAACTTTGTTGCAGTAGGTGTCGACGTCACTTTCGCTCAGGTATTTTGTCGGCCCGCGAAAGCCCTGTCGCTTGTCGACTTCCTTGAGTCCTTTGCGGAGGCTGTCGTATGCCGCCCGCTGCATGCCGGCATTCATGGTGGTGTAGATTTTAAGACCGCCTTTATAGAGCTGGTCCTCGCCGTATTTCTGTTCAAGTTGAATACGCAGATGCTCAAGGAAATAGGCAGACTGGTCGTTGTTGACCTTCTTCATCGGTTGCAGAACTATCGGTGTACTCTTTGCGTGCTCTGCTTCGGCTGCGGTAATATAACCTTCCCTGGTCATGCGTTCGAGTACGTATGCCTGGCGTTCACGGGCTTTATCAAGATGCTTGATGGGCGAGTAAGTGTTTGGCGCTTTGGGAAGCCCGGCGAGCATCGACATTTCAGCAAGATTGAGTTGCTCGACATTCTTGCCAAAGTAGGTTTCCGCCGCCGCCTGAACTCCATATGCGCCGCTGCCGAGATAGATCTGGTTCAGGTAGAGGTAGAGAATTTCGTCCTTGGTAAGCCGCTCCTCCATCCGCTTTGCCAGAATAAATTCCTTGATTTTACGGGAAAACTTTTTCTCCGGTGTCAGCAGCATGGATTTTGTCACCTGCTGAGTGATGGTGGAAGCACCCTCTTTCTTGCTCATGGACATTATGTTTTTGAAGGCGGCTCGGACTATTCCCAAATAGTCAATTCCCTTGTGAGAATAAAAGTTTGAATCTTCTGCAGAAACGAAAGCTTGAATCAGTTTGCGCGGCATTTTGTTGACCGGTACGACGATGCGGCGTTCGAGATAAAATTCACCGACCAGGGTGCCGTCATCACCAAACACCTGAGAGACAATAGGTGGTTTATAGTCTGCAAGCCGGTCGACCCGGGGCAGTTTTGCCATGAGATAAAATACGTAGCCGGTGACTCCCAGTGTAACAACAACGGCCAGGGTTGCTGTAAAAAGCACCACTGTTGACCATATACTGCCGTGTGCGGACGGGGATTGAATCTTTCTTTCCATTTTACGGACCTTCCTGCTTCCTGGATGTTGTCGGCGACAAACTTTTGAGAAGTGGAAAATAGCATATCATTCCACTATTTCAAACATAATCAAAGCGGACCAGCTGTATGCGGTCGCCTGTTGTGGCTTCATAACAAAATAATCGTGCCATCAACGGCTTGTTTATGGTATTACACTCATGGAAATTACTTCGTGTGTTCTGTCCTGGAGGGAGTTATATGTGCGGTATTGTTGGGTACATCGGTGAACAGCAGGCTACTCCAATTATTTTGGAAGGGCTGAAAAAACTTGAATATCGTGGGTACGATTCTGCCGGAATAGCAACTCTTTCCAATGGTGAATCAACTACGCGAAGGAGTCAGGGCAAATTAGTTAACCTGGAAAACATTCTGCGGGAACAGCCGCTTGCCGGAACCGTAGGAATCGGCCATACACGCTGGGCCACCCACGGCAAACCGTCTGAAATCAATGCGCATCCTCATAAAGCCGGGTCGGTTATTGTCGTGCATAACGGCATCATAGAAAACTATCTGCAGCTTAAAGAACAGTTGAAACAGTTGGGACATACATTCAAGAGCGAAACTGATACGGAAGTCATAGCGCACCTGGTTGAGGAAGCCCTCAAAACTGAATCTGATTTTGAAAAAGCGGTTCGGAACGCACTGGCTCAGTTGCGTGGTGCCTATGCCGTCTGTATCCTCAACGAAAAGGAACCCGGTTGTCTGATCGCAGCAAAACTCGGATCGCCGATGGTTGTCGGACTGGGTGATGGTGAGTTTTTTGTTGCGTCCGACATTCCGGCCATTTTAGCGTACACTCGCGAAATGGTGTTCATGGAGGATGGAGAACTTGTCCTCTTTAAAGGTGGAGTCGCCGCGTTTTCTACAATAGCAGGGGCACGACTGGATAAAAAAGCACGTCATATTGATTGGTCGCCCATGATGGCAGAGAAAGGCGGCTATCGCCATTTCATGCTGAAGGAAATTCATGAGCAACCCCGGGCGGTTCGTGACACAATTGCTGGCCGACTGCTTGAAAGTGATGGCGACGTGTACCTTGAGGACCTGCAGTTCAGTGATCGCCAGCTTGCGGCAATCAAGCGGATTGTGATTATTGCCTGTGGTACTTCCTGGCACGCTGCACTGGTAGGCAAGTTTTACATAGAGGGCCTGTGCCGCGTTCCTGTCGAGGTCGATATCGCTTCAGAATTTCGCTATCGTAACCCGGTTGTGGATGAACATACGCTGGCAATTGTCATCTCTCAATCCGGGGAAACTGCTGACACACTTGCTGCACTGCGGGAGGCAAAATCGCGAGGCGCGGAGAATATGTCCATCTGCAATGTCGTTGATTCTTCAATTGCCCGGGAATCGGCCGGCGTCATTTATACCCATGCCGGCCCGGAAATCGGCGTTGCTTCAACCAAGGCGTTTGTTACCCAACTGACGGCGCTGTACCTCTTTACGATCCGTTTAGGTCGTGCCAACTGTTCGATTGATGTCAGCCATGGTAGACGGATGATTGCTGCACTCAAACAAGTTCCAGGCCTATTGGAAGAGGCGCTGAAGCTGAACGATTATACTGAAAAAGTGGCTAAAAAATACATGAACGCCCGGGATTTTCTCTATCTCGGTCGCGGGAAAAACTTTCCGATTGCTCTTGAAGGGGCGTTGAAACTCAAAGAAATATCCTATATCCATGCTGAGGGATACCCTGCAGGTGAGATGAAGCATGGACCGATCGCTCTGATCGACGAGGATGTACCGGTTGTTGTACTTGTTCCAAAAGGAAGTTCTTACGAGAAGACACTTTCCAATATGGAAGAGGTTATTGCCCGAGGTGGCCGCGTAATTGCAATTAGCTCTGCAGGTGATACTGAAATACATGACAGGGTGGAAACTGTAATTGAAGTTCCGCATCTCGATGAGGATCTTGATCCGCTTCTAATGTCTGTACCGTTGCAGCTTCTGGCATACCATATTTCCGTGTTGAAAGGGACCGATGTTGACCAGCCAAGAAATTTGGCAAAAAGCGTTACCGTTGAGTAAGTTTGTTACTCGGAGGAAACGACCGTATTTGAAAAATAAAGCTGGCTACTGAAACATCTGATTGTACATATATTAAAATTGAAGGGGAAGCCACTAGACTTCCCCTTTATTATTTAGTTTATATTCGATGCTGCTGGTTCTGATAATTCATTATTCATCCAGCAACTATCGTAGCTACTTCTGATTGTGCGTCTATTGATTATATGATCTCGTGTAATGTCATTTTATTCTCTGGATATCGGGGTGCCCGGTTGACCAGCTACAGGCCGCGCCAAACCGGCCGGTTGGAAATAGCCTTCCCTCTCAATACGTTACATAACTTACCAGCGTCCCCTCAGTCTTTCCCTGCCTCACAATATTCCCTTTTCAAGGCCTGACCCCTTTACTTTTTTATTGATTCCTGGGTAAACAGCAGTCCAGCTGAATATCTCTTATTGTCTGTACCTTGTTTAACTGCTTTGCGCCGGAGCCGGTATGACCGTTAGGTTGATCTCGTCAAGCTGGAACGAAAAATGCTGCAATACCGGATGATTTGGAATCGACGAGCTCATTGGCCGTTTACGGACCTTTGTCCAGGGGCATTGGTCAAACGTATTAACATGCTTCAGCATCACCTCGGCCGACCATCCCCAGGCGTACTTAACTTCCGGCTCAACAGTCGCCGGCACGAAGTGCGTTTGTCTTGATCGTATGGTCCTGTTCATCTCCGTATCCCATGCCTTAACTTCAACTGGGTGGTTCACACTAAGCCACTCCGTCTTGTCGCTGTTGGCCACGGCGTACTTGAAAGTGTAGTCAGTCGCTGCTGTCGCATACCAGTTGTCGGACCATTCATAAAGCAGGTGCTCGGTCAGCACGAACTTCGCTCCGATGCATTTCCCTGTCATCTCCGGCCTCATGGTTGTTGTCAGCAAGCCAATATTATCGTTGTATTTTACGGCAGAGCCGTTGACTATCTTGATACACTCCGCGTTAAAGCAACAGGAAGAAGGGTAAGGCCAGGAGCGTACGATTGCAACATTGCTTACCAGGAGAAAACTGTCCGGTTGCTTTTTGCTCGATGCCTTCAAAGATCCGTCATACCATTGAAAATCCGTAGAGAAAACCAGCCGTTCCTCAGGGGACATTATAGCGCCGTCTTCAGTGTGAATAAAGGTGCGCGGCTCTGTTGAGCTCCTGCCGAACTTCGCTATCGCCAGGCGTGTCTGGGGCCGGCAACCACTCTGCGTGAATTCCAGAAATTCCCCGGTGGGGAATTCGGCAGGTGGGAGATTTAAATCTTTTTGCTCCACATAGGTAACACTTTTGTTACAAAGAGGAATGAGCTCCGGCATGAATGGGCCGGGAGATACGGTTACGCTCTTTTCGCCTTCAATACCATGCAGCGCCCAGTACTTTACCAACCCTTCAATCCAGGTTGGGTCGCCGATCAGCCGGGTAACCACCTCATGCCCATGTACGGCCGGGCAGACGCAACGGGCGAGGAGGTCGGCGCGGTGGTACACCTCAATGCTCTCCTGCGGCAGGAATGCCGGCATATTTGGCAGAACGATGCGCAGATCGGCCTGGGAGAGCACGAGGCGATCAATGCAGTGCAGGAACAACGCGATCTGCTCTTCGATATGTTTCTTGAAGACTTTGGCCGTATAATCGGCAGCGCTGTTCAGTGCTGTCCGCGGCTTAGCAGCATTATCCGGCTGCTCATTATCCTTCTCCACCGCATCACGGTAATTTAGCGCTTCGGTGTAGAGCAGCAGGCCGTGCAACTGGCAACCGAGCAGTTCGCCGTACAGGCATTCCAAGGCATCGTAGGCGACCGGCAGTGATATTTTTCCGTTGCGCAGTTTGGCCAGGATGTGGTCGGTATAGCCGGTCAGGAATCCGCCCAGAATACCGTCGACAATGCCGTTGTGGATTATGCGCAGCTGCAGGTCTATGTCATACTTCCCTTTGTATATTGCCTCGACCATCTCGCACGCCCAGTTGCGGGCATGGGGCGTTCCGGCCTGCGCAGGATTGAATTCTAGCAGATTATCAAACGCGGCATTGATTTTCTGCATCGGTTCCCAGATCTTCAGCTCCTCCAGCCTGGAAAGAATCTCTGTCCTCGAAAGTTCGGCCATGACCAGCAGTGTATCAAGCTGGTTCGAGACTGAGGTCAGCTTTTGCGAGACATCAGTCAGCGAACTCTGGACCTTCTGAATCTCGGATTTGATGTCGTTAAGGTTCGGCCCGCCAGTGCCGATTGCTTCGAGCACCTTACCAAGAACAAGGCCGCCGCTGCTGCTGACAGCCCCTCCGCCGAACTGCTTCAATACCCAGAAAGCTGCCTGCGCTACCATGGAATCGGAATTTGGCATGGACTGTTCTCCTTTGGCTTGGAATATGTGGGGGGAAAAGCTTTTTCTCTTCGTACAACGGGCATGGCTTTGACGCGCCGCTTCTCTAAGGGCGGGTTACAAGCCATGTAGAAACTTCGCCATTCATTTCAGCAAGCTACTTGTCCCAATAATTTTCAATAGCAACATAGAAAGCAGCATCTCCTCTGGTTTCCCGATTTCAGGTTGTTTTCTTGCTGCGTATTTTTTGCATTTCTTTTTCACTGCATTCAGGGCACATCCCATGGCTGAATAGAGCTTCTGAATGTTCACTTATGTAAGACTCCATTTGCTGCCAAATTTCTCTGTCATTTCGAATCTTATGACAATAGGCACAGATAGGTATTATCCCCTTGAGAGTCTTAATCTCTTCTTCGAGTTTCCTGCGTAATGCCTCTTGTGCGACGACTCGGTCGGTCACATCTATACAACTGCCGATATATCCGGCAAACTCGCCATTCTTATTTTGGAAAGGCACTCCTCGATCAAATATCCAACGGTATTCACCGTCGTATCGTTTCAGTCGATACTCCATTTCGAATATTTCGCGTGCTTTAAATGCATCCAGATAGATCTTCAGACAACGATCAAAATCATCCGGATGTACACCTTCAGCCCAACCATTGCCATATTCTTCCTCCATCGAACGACCTCTGAAAGAAAGCCATCGATCGTTAAAGTAGTCACAAAGGGCATCGGGATTTGCTCTCCAACTCAGGATAGGTGATTGTTCGATTAAAGCTTCATATTCCTGCAATGTAAGTCTCGGTTTCCCCATGGAATCCTCCTCTCATCACCTTCTTATATATTGTTTCAACGGGGTGCCCGGTTCACCCGCTTCGCCCGGTTTTTCAGGGCGTGGCGGTGTGCAACCGGCTGGTTATGCCAGTTCTACTTTCAGGCTTTTACCGAGGGCAAGGGCCGCTCTTTCGAGGGTTTGAAGGGTGACAGAAACATTGGCGGGATCGAGGAGCCTGTCCAAAGCCGTGCGGCTGGTGTGCATCTTCTCAGCCATGGCGGTTTTTGATAGTTTTGCCTGTTTCATTTCCAATTCTATCTGATAGGCAATAACCCTTTTAATGGCTGCGGCTTCAGCATCTGCCCGAAGTCCTTCTTCTTCAAGAAAATCGTCAAAATTTGATCCTACATGTTCGTTTTTCATTTTGTGCCTCGTTTATAATTTCCAAGGCGGCTCATTGCCGTCTTGAGTTCGTTTTGTGGGGTTTTTTGAGATTTCTTGATGAAACCGTGCAGCAAAATCATATACTCACCGTCAATCGTAGAGAAAACCCGTGCAATACCGTCGGTCAATCTGGTTCTGACTTCCCAAAATTCTTTATCGATCTTTCTGATGAGCGGCATACCTAAAGGCCAGCCTAGTTGGGCGGTCTTGATGTCTTCGCCAATTTGGCGTTTATCATCGCGAGGTAAGTCTTTAAGCCAGTCTCTGACCGGCTCATTACCGACTTCGGAACGATAAAACACGACTTTCAGGACAAATGTGATATCAGTCATTTCCAATTCATTGTACCAAAAATGGTACGTGCGTCAAGTTTTATTTCATGATTCCTCACGCACCTCTTAGAAAAAATGCTAGGGTGTCAGACCTACACATTTAACTTTGTCAAGAGTGTAGGTTTGACACCTGAGCCAATGCTTACCCGACATAATCGGGTTGGAGGCGCAGCGGCGCGGCTTTATCGCGACCGTCTGCCGCCGAGAGTTGGACATTCTCTCTCTGAAAATCAGAAGGGCCACATGGCAACTCTCGTATTTTCTGAAGTTGAAACGTGGCCCTTTTGCTATATGCACTCTGTTATTAAGAATTCTGCTTATGCTCGTTTGAGCGGATGTCCGGCCATCCAGTCGCGCAGGGCGGCGTCAATACGTGACTGCCAACCTGCTCCGGTTGATTTGAAGTATTCGACTACATCGGATGATAAGCGGATGGCAGTAGGGATCTTGGTCGTCTCTGCCTTCGGCCTGCCAGGTTTGCGAACAGCCTTTGCCGATGCAAAGAAATTTTGCACTTGTGCTGGATCGTTAGGATCGTACAGGTCTGTATCGGGATCGTATGTAATTGGGGCGTCGGTTGCAGCATCACGCTGCACGCGTTCCCAGTCAGTCTTTGAATTCTTTTTCAAGCCAGGCATGGTAAGCCTCCCTTTCATTTTTGTGGGCTATACGGAAACTAATGACCCTTCGTTTTTCGCCTGGTACCCAGACAACCGTTAGCACTGTCAATACCACGGTGACATTTGCAAACGTCTGACGTCTTATTTCTCCATTACGGACGCATTCGAACTCCAGACGGTAGCGGTTTGATAGGACAAGACCGGCATCAATAAAGTCAAGATGATGCTTTTCAAGGTTTATATGCCGTTTTGTTTCGTCCCAGATCACAGTTTTTGTATATACACTAATTGAGGTTCCGTCAAATAAAAACATCTTCGCGGACGACCTGAGATTTGCCTGTTCATTCTTTTTTCCTTACAGAAATTCTGGGGACATCCATGATAAGCTTTGTCAAGGGGAAAACGCATAAAATACTAGGGTGTCAGACCTACACATTTTACTTTGTCAAGAGTGTAGGTTTGACACCTGAGCCATCCTATCTGTCAAAGAACTGTGGGTGAAGCTTCATTACCCGGCTACGGCCCGGTAATTCTATCGAACCGCCCGGTGCGGACCCGCATGCCGGGTGGTGTGGGGGCTGGGGGAGAAAAACCCCCGGCTACCCGATTGGACCTGGCTTATACTGAACAAAGTTTCATCTATTTAGTTGGGACAATTTAAGACGTAATTCTTCTGCCTTCAGTTTCGCTTGCTGCAATTGTGCAGCAGAAAGAATTTTAATTACGTCTGCCAAAAGCTTTTTATTCTCAGATTCATCTTGTGCGAGCCAAGCATATGCAGCTACAGGGTCTGCTTGCGTACCGTTCCCGTTCAAATATCTATATCCCAAAAAGCTAAAAGTCCTTCGGTCACCCCGCTCTCCTTTTTTAAGAATATCACGAAAAATCCGTTCTTCTGGGCTTTTAGGGAACGTCTGACCATCAGCGAAATCGCGACAATCATCCATATTGATATCCCGCCAAGCATTATTATATTTAACGCCCGAGTCGACTTGCTTGAGTAGTTCTACTAGAGTTTCCTTGTCTTTGGCAAGACAGGCGAACTTTGCAAAAAAATTGATGTTCCACATTGACCCTGGATAGTTACGATTGATCTCAGTAAATCCTTCTTTCATTTTATCCCATGAGATGCCTGAGTTGTCATATGTTACCCAATCTTGCCTTCTGTGCAAAGTCCACGCAGTTCGAGTGTAGATGGAGGCACCTTCTCCCAAAGGGTTCTGTTTTAATACCTTGTTGATGAACTTTTGCCAGTCTCCTTCTTCCCCACCCCATTTCGGCTCAAGATAAACCGCTTTCACCTCATAGTGTTGATAATAACCAGGCTCTTGTCGGATAGCCTTCTGAAAAAATGATTCAAAGGTGTTTTTATCAACTCCTCGAGCTCTAGCTAATCTGAGAATTAAATTAAGGCGATTTGGACATTCGCTGACATTTGGCGCAAGGGGCTTATTGACAATCTTCCATGCTTTGTCAACTCGTTCGTTGACAATTTGCAGCGTGTTCTCCTTAACTTCACTTGCGTAGCCACCGCCACGTGCATGCCAGGCATAGTCTAGCCAAACTTTTGCCAAGACACATTGTGCAGTAATTGATGAGGGACGTACTTTTTGCCATTCTTCAGCTAGCTTAAAATACTTGTCGAATTCCGAATCTGGGTTATTTGTGCCAAGGTCGAAAGCCGTATAAAAGGTCTGTAGTTTCCATTCACCGTCTAAAAAACGACTTTTGGTCGTTCGAAACTCATCAGCCATAGCATCAAGTTCAGTATATTTCTTGTTCTCAAACATAGACTGAATTTGTTTTTCTAAAGCAGATCGAACTATAACGGCATCATTATTGGTTGCTTTTTTTGCAATTTGCGAGGTTACTTTGGGATTTGTTGCGTGTTTTACTCCTTGTTGTGAGCAAGATATACAATTGAATAAAAACAAAATCATAAAAGTTAATGCAATTAAATAGTTCAAGTCATACCTCCTGAATTTAATAAAAACTGTATTGGTTAAATTGAGTCTAACGGGGCCGAGGCTGACCCGCCCTCGGCGGGTCTTACCGATGGTTGGGCTGTGTCCTTTTTCATCAATTAATGTTGTAACTTAAAAACGTTGACCGATTAATTTATTGTTGTTACATTAAATCCATGATCATCGAGTTTGATACTGTCAAAAGAGAAAAGACCCTGTTAGAGCGTGGGCTTGACTTTGCTGATTCTGACAAGGTGTTTGCCGGTATTCACTTTGTTGCACGTGATGATCGTCTTGATTATGGCGAGGAGCGTTTCTTCACCATCGGCCTGTTGGATGGCCGAGTGGTTGTGATTGTCTGGACTCCGAGAAACGACGCCCGCCGAATTATTTCTATGAGGTACGCCAATGACCGCGAAATCAGCCGTTACAAAAAACATCTTGGTTGATCCTGATGATGCCCCGGAATTGATCGATGCATGGTTTGAAAAAGCAGACCTTATGCAAGGCAACAAACTTGTCCGCCGTGGCCGGCCTGCCGGGCAAACCAAGGCATTGCAAACAGTCCGTTTTGATCTAGATGTTCTCGCAGCCTTCAAGGCCACTGGCAAGGGGTGGCAGACCCGTATGAACGAAGCATTACGGGAATGGTTGAAGGAACATCCGATGAAGCATGCGTGAGTTAGACATCCGTTTGGTCCCCTGCATTTTTCTCAGATTTAGATTCACAACGTGGGCAAACTTCAAATGAAAGTAACCACGGCACCCATTGATTAACCTCTTTCTTCGTGACGGCATGCCAAACCCACTTCAGGCGACATTCAGGGCATCGGATCGAAGTGCAAGCAAATATTCCCACACACATTCCGGCAGCAATAGAAATCAAGTCAATGTAGACAGGCAGGCTGCCGACTACCTGCATTTGGTTGATTCCATAAAACATCCCTCCGGCGCAAGTAAGCAGGCCAAAGAAGCTGCTGAATAGTTTCCATTCCTGCTTCGTTGTTCTTATCTTTGAATTATTTGTCATTTTCGTCGTCCAACGGGTCGGGCCTTGACCCGCGCCGGGCGTTTCTCAGCCCCGGTCGGCGTCCAAGGCCCTGGTTAAACCATCTCACTTACAACTTGTCGATTCAGCAGCTTCCTTCACGAGCTTCGGGTCATCAGAAATGCGGAATATTGGCCCTTTTCTATGCTCAATAACTTCAAGGAGCCCATTTATCCTGACGTATGTGTAAGTTGGTTCTAAATTCGGGTCGAATCCGCCTTGTTTATTTCTCTTTTTGTCTGTTTCGGGGTGCCAGCAAATTCGGCCCTTTTCGTTGCTCAGAACCTTTTCGATGGCGTCTAAAAGTTCAAAAAGTGCATCTCCTCCCGTGAAGTAGGTCAATTTTACTTCTACGTCTTTTTTTGCCTTTCCCGGAGGCAAGGAGAACCACTTCGGTAATCGAGACTCCGGCGACAGAGTAAACTTCGACTCGCCATTGAGGGTTCCTCACACAAATCTGTGCATGGAAGTAGGCATGGGTAAGTCACCCATGCAGTGATAAAGATTCAGAATATAGTTCTTTGCCGATCTGAAGCCGTAGGCCCTGTGACTGATGACTTTAGCCTTG
>JAQTXD010000046.1 GCA_028688955.1 Desulfuromonadaceae bacterium | reverse complement strand
CCAAACGGAAAAGATGATACTGCTCAGCGGCATGGCCGCCGGTATGGCACATGAGATCAATAATCCTCTGGGCGCTATTTTGCAGCATGCTCAAAATATTGAACGACGGGTTTCGGCGGAAATTCCGGCAAATCATAAAGCGGCAGATGAAGTCGGCGTCAGTCTTGAACTCGTGCGCTCCTATCTTCAAAAACGGGGAATATTTGATTTCATCGGTCACATCCGTACTGCGGGGATGCGTGCTTCTGATCTTATATCCAATATGCTTCACTTTAGTCGGCGCAGCGATGCAGGTGCGGCGTCTGTCGATATTGCAACCCTGATGGACAGGGTGCTTGCGTTAGCCGGCAGTGATTATGACTTGAGGAAAAAGTACAACTTCAGCGGGATAGAGATTCAGCGTCTCTACGCCACGGATCTGCCCCCGGTTCTAATGGTAGAGGTTGAACTGGAGCAGGCCCTGTTGAATATTCTTGTTAACGCGGCCCAGGCAATGGTCGGGTCGGAGGCCCTGAAGGCCCCGAAAATTATTCTGCGTACCCGTTTGTCCGGTGAGATGGTAGAGATCGACATCGAAGACAATGGCCCCGGTATGGACGAAACAACGAGAGTGCGCATTTTCGAACCATTTTTCACCACGAAAGAGGTCGGTGTCGGAACCGGTCTCGGGTTGTCGGTTGTGTACGCAATCATCACCAAAGGACACCGCGGATCAATTGATGTAGTGACACGACCGGGTGAGGGATGCTGCTTTACGATTAAACTCCCGCTACAGAGGATAGCGTGATGGATTGCGCTGATATTTCGATACTGCTGGTTGATGACGAGGTTATGATCCGTGATTGTATGGCTGCCTACCTGGAGGATGAAGGGTTTCGTGTGCATGGTGCAGCCAGTGGCGAGGAAGCCTTGGAGTCGATTGTCTCTCTCAGTCCGGACGTCTGTATATCTGACTTGCGCCTGCCGGGGATGAATGGTGAGGAGTTCATCAGTAGAGCCTATGCTCTCTGTCCTGATACAGGGTATCTGCTTCATACCGGTACGCTCTACTCGCTTTCGGACGAACTGCGTACCATTGGCATGACTACTGATGACGTTCTGCTGAAACCGGTCCATAACCTTTCAAAGCTCGTAACAAAAATCAGGCACATTGCCACCGCAGGGAGAAGCATGTGATGGCCCCACAGGCTGCCAATCTGGTGCTGTTGACCATTGATGACGAAGAAACGGTGCGCAGCAGTATTGCGGCTTTTTTTGAAGACAGCGGTTTTACTGTGATCCAGGCATGTGATGGGAAAGAGGGGATTGAAAAGATTATCTCACTGCACCCGGACGTGATTATCACTGATCTGCGCATGCCGAATGGTGATGGTATGGACGTTGTGGATGCGGTCAAACAGTATGATGATACCCTGCCGGTAATCGTTCTCTCCGGTACCGGAGTGTTGTCAGACGCGATTGAAGCTTTGCGTCGCGGTGCCTGTGACTATTTAAGCAAGCCGGTTGTAGACCTGATTGAGTTGGAGATGATGGTTGTCCGATGTATCGAGAGGGCACGGTTGCTGCGGGAAAACCGGTGCTACCATGATAATCTGGAAATGCTGGTCAAGCAGCGGACGGCTGAATTACGCACTCTGAGCACCGCCGTCGAGCAGAGTGCAAATAGTGTCGTTATCACCGATGTCAGCGGGGTTATTGAGTACATCAACCCCAAGTTCACAGAAGTATCCGGCTATAGCCGCGAAGAATTGATCGGACAGAAGCCGCGCATTCTTCGGTCGGGTACGCAGCCGGACAGCTATTATGCCAAATTGTGGGAAACAATTCTTTCCGGCAATGAATGGCAAGGGGAATTCTGCAATATTGCGAAGGATGGCAGGCCGTTTTGGGAGCTGTGCAGCATCGCGCCGATCAAGGACGAAACCGGTGCCATAACTAATTTTGTCGCTATCAAAGAGGATATCTCCGGGCGTAAGCAATACGAAGAACAGTTATACTTCCAGGCCAATTACGATACCTTGACCGGTCTGCCCAATCGCCACTTTTTCCAAAAGCATCTGGATTTGCAGTTGGAACTGAGCAATCTCGAAAACAAGTTTCTGATTCTCATGGTTCTGGATATTGATAACCTCAAATATGTCAATGATACCTTCGGCCATGACTTTGGCGACAATTTGATCGGGGAGATCGCTCGACGTTTGGAAACAATCTATGGAAAAAACGGCTTTGTATCGCGGTTCGTAGGGGATGAATTTGTTATAATTCCACCTCTGTCAACTGATGCTGATGACGCCTATCTTGGTGCCGAGCAGATTCGAAGTGCCATGAATGATGTCTTTGTCATCAACGGAACCGAGATCGTTGCCACTGCGAGTATTGGTGTTGCGCTGTATCCGGAAGATGGCGAATGCGTGGAGAGCCTGCTGAAAAACGGCGAAGCGGCCATGTATCAGGCGAAGAAAGAGGGTAAAAACTCTATCTGCTTTTACACCCGCGAATTGAACCGGCAGCTTGAAGAACGCTTTGCTCTGGAGGCAAAACTTTACAAGGCGATTGACCTGGGTGAGTTCAGTCTCAATTACCAACCGCAGATAAATCAGGCAGAGGGAACCGTTGTGGGTGTGGAAGCGCTGCTCCGTTGGACACCGACCGGTGAAGCCTCTGTTTCTCCCGGTGTTTTTGTGCCGATTCTTGAGGAGAGCGGCATGATCGTTGCGGTCGGGGAGTGGGTGCTGTGGCAGGCCTGTTCGCAGGCTGTTGAATGGCAGAAACATGGCCTCTCCGCCTTGCGTATGTCGGTTAATATATCGGCCCTGCAGTTCATGCGAAGTGACCTTGATGTCACCGTCAAGCGGGTGCTGGAGGTTACGGGATTAGACCCGCGCTGTCTGTGTCTGGAGTTGACGGAAAGTATGCTCATGGTTGACAGTGCCCGTACGCTTGAAAAGATGACGGCCCTGGCAGATATCGGCGTTATACTTTCGCTTGATGATTTTGGGACCGGATATTCGTCACTCGAATATTTGGGCCGCTTTCCGATTAATGAACTGAAAATTGATATTTCTTTTATTCGCCGCATGCTGTCTACCAGAAATGATGCAGCTGTCGTTAATACCATTATCGCGATGGGGCAGGGGCTGGACATGGAACTGGTGGCAGAGGGGGTTGAGACGGAGGAACAGGTGCGCTACCTTGCGGAACGGGAGTGCGGTGTAATTCAGGGATTCTATTTCAGCCGCCCGCTCTCGTCAGATAATTTTGCCTTGTTTTGTCAGGAGTGGCGCGCGGAAATATGACATAACATATCGGAATTGTGGACCTTACTGTGCGCTCTTCGCTGTGGAGAGCAGGTTACCTCCCCATTGATACAACTCCGCTTCTCCCCGATGAAATCCCTTCAAATCGGAACTTCCCGAGAAATACGCCATTTCGAAACAACCCCGATTCCCCCTCAGGCAGATAATACGCACTGGTATTGGTTATCTCCCCGTAAAAGTTGTTGAAGACTCCTACCACTGAGCGTTCCCCTGTTACCGAAACAGGGTACGTGGCCAGAAGTGTACTGCCGTACTGCGCAGGGAATGATTCAACGCCATTCATGCTCTCGGAAAGGGACGCGGGAGAAACTCGTACCTGATCACCTCGTGAAAGGCTGCTTGTCCGTGCGTAGAGCTGCAGTCTGGCGGTGCCATTATTCTCCAGAAACAGATTGTAGTGTGGCTGCCAGCCACGTTCGGTGGTTGCGTAGCGGATGGTCACCGTGCCCCGGAGAGGTGATACATAGATTCGAAGGGCGTTTTCAACTGGTCGGTGCCCTTTTCTGGCGATAGCAATGCGAGCGTCAACTTTCTGGATTTCCTGTGTTGCCCTGCGTCGCGCGGTATACACCGCTTCAAGCTGTGCGATTGCAAAATCAGTACCTTGGCGGATCGCCTGCATCGGGTCAGGGTTTGCCTTTGTCTTGCGTGGTGCCTTACCACTTTGAGCTTTGGCTGCGGAGGTAAATATTGCTTCGCGGGTTTCTAACGCGTGCAGACGGTCCTCCAGACGGAGGCGCTGTTCAGCCAAGGCATCCAGTTCACTACCAACGGATCTCTCTCGCGCGGTTTTGACCGTCTCAACTGATACGATTGTCGTACCTGGAGCCGGAGTTATTGTCAGAGAATGTTCCAGAAGAGCGGCGGCGAGCGGAGTTTCAATGACCCCTTTCACTCCGCGTGCTTCCTGCACGTGGAGAGCACCGTCACGGTAGAAAGTTATGGTATGCGGTGATGCTGATGCGGAAGCAGCGAAAAGAGACATAAGGCAGATGCTGATGGATGTAATTCGCATATATGTATCCTCCAAACGGAATATATTTTGGTGATTTGGTGGTGACGCTGTTGCGGATGCAGCCTCTTACAGATATACTCGCACAAAATTTCGGGAAAGGCAGATGACATGACAGACGATATGGAAGTCGATATAGATGCAGAAGTGTCCGTCAAAGACATAGTCAATTTTTATGTAAAAATCAATGATTCATCCAAGGCCAAAAAGGATATTGCCCAGCTTTCCGGTAAGGATAAGGCGGTAGCTCTAGAAATAATTGCGTCATCCTCTGCAAGCCGGGAGTTCCGGATAGATGTAGCGCGTTATTTTATATACGATCTGGATATCGTCGTCAGAAAAAAAGCTGAACATGTTATGGAAGATCTGGTGCCGGACTGGGTGACCGACCCTGCGGAAAGTATTTTGAAATTGCTGAAATCTGTGGACGGCAAGGGGACCTCCAGTCGGAACTCGGCTGTAAAGTTTCTCTTCGGTATTGTTGATTCGAACAGTCTGCGCGAGACCTTCACCACGCTGCTTAACAGCCGTAACCGTGAGCATATGGCGGAAATATTGGCAATTGTTGAGGATTATATCGACACATCACGGGATGAACAGGAACAGGTAAAAATATTCGATGCCTGCCTGGATATCGTTGTTTCGGATGAAATCGACCACAATATCAAACATCACGCCTCCAATTTGTTGAGTGTGTTTTTCAAAAAAGTACAATCCACTAATCTTGGAGAAACGCTGCGCCGCAAATACATTGAAAAGCAGGTTGACAAGGCCGAAGGGGTGTACCGGTATCTCAGTAGCGGTGCGACCGGCCTGAACAATACGTTTCTGGATGATCTCCTCAGGCCTCTCAATGAAGCGGGGAGTAATTATCAGATTAAACTTCTCGGTTACTTTAAAAGCGTCCTGGAAAAGTCAAAGAAACCGGAAGAATCAGACACAGTGCTCGATACCTATCCGGATTACTGGAACCAGGAAGAACTTCCCAAAGAGGAAAAAATCAGGGCCGTCTGCAGCAGGATTTTGCGGGCAGTTGATGAGTTATGGGATGCAACGGATACCCCCGCGGTCCGTGCCATGATCGTTCAGATTCGCTTCGGGGAATATGCCGACAAACGCGAACTTCTGGAACAAATCCGCTCACGCTTTGAGGAGTCGTCTCTGACCGATGGTGCCCGGGAAAAATTGGGGTTGATGCTGCGCTGTTTCCTCCTCCCGGATCAACCTGACGCTCTTAAATTACAGGCGGTACAACTGCTGCTGCACAAGATTGGCGATATGCCAAGCCGGATGGCGGCACTGGATCATCTCGCATCCTACCTTGAAAACAGTAACCTCAATTATGCCGAGCAGGGGAGCATTGCTACGGTAATCGAGTCGCTGCTGATGCAAAAAAATCTCGGCGGGGTGGTTCGCGACAAGGCCCGCTATCTGCTTTTTATTGCAGATCCGAAGCGTGTGCAGAGTGAAGAAGAGCAGAAGTCTCTGCTCGGTTACCTGCGGGGTATTGTGGAAGGGGAGGGGCTATGTAATCAAAATGCTGAAAAACGGGTTCTGGATGCTCTTAACGAGTTTTCGAAAATGGTAATTCCTAACGAAAAGCTAAAAAAAGCGGCGCAGTATCTGGAGTTTAAGATCAGGAATCCAAAATCTCCGGCTACTTGGAGTGCAATATCAGGGTAGCGAAGCGACTATCCGTCCTCCGCCAAGCACTTCATCTTCGCGATAGAAAACCAGCGATTGTCCGGGAGTGATCGCTTTTTGCCGCTGGTCAAAATATACCTCACAACGATCTGCCGCCATTAATCGCACTCGGCAGGGAACCGGTTGGTGCCGGTAGCGGATTTTGCAGGTCGCGGGAAATTCCTCCGCCTCCGGTTCAAGAATCCAGCTGATCGCTTCCGCCTGCAAGCCGCCGGCAAACACATGCTGCTGCTCCCCCACCAAAACAATATTCCGCTCGGCATCGATCGACGTCACATAGAGCGGTTCACTCCAGGCAACTCCCAATCCCTTGCGCTGTCCGATGGTATAGCGGTGTGTGCCGCGGTGGCGTCCGACAATCTGCCCGTTCAGGTGGATGATGTCGCCATCGCCTGCGCCGAATCCCCCGTCCCTTTCGAGAAATGTCACATAATCGTCATTCGGGATAAAGCAGACCTCCTGACTGTCGCTTTTTTCCGCCACCGGCAGGGCGAATTCCCGCGCAAGACGGCGCACGTCATCCTTGCTTTCAATCGTCCCGAGCGGGAAGATGACCTGCCGCAGTTGCTGCTGGGTCAGGGTATAGAGGAAATACGACTGATCTTTGGGACTGTTGGCGGCAGTCCGCAGATGGCAGGTTCCGTCTGGGTCGACACTCTTTCTGACGTAGTGTCCGGTGGCCAGCAGGTCGGCTCCCAATTCACGGGCTGTTTCAAGCAACAGCCCGAATTTGATATAGCGGTTGCAACGCACACAGGGGTTAGGGGTGTGACCGGACCGGTATTCATCAACAAAGTCCCTTATGATCAGTCTGCTGAAGTCAGGAGAAAAGTCTGCGACATGATGCGGGATATCAAGATGCTTCGCCACAACGGCAGCATCGTGGACGGCGGAACCGACGCCACTGCTGTGAGGTGCAAAGAGACGCATGGTAATGCCAACGATGTCATGCCCCTGCTGTTTCAGCAGGGCCGCGGTGACGGATGAATCAACCCCGCCACTCATTGCTACAGCAATCCTGTTCATTGGTCCTCCCCTAACAGGATTCTGACCACCTGATTGGCCTGGTGCGATGCAGCGATGCCGACCCGGGGAGCCATCAGGCCGCTGCCCGGTTTTGCTTCCGAGACGGTATCGCCTACCAGGTAGAGACGCGATGAAATTTTGCGTGTTACAACGCTGTTGTTTGTTCCATACCCGGCAAGCCCCGATGCGGCTACTACGGTGCTCCGGGGCATTGATTCAAGAACGGTGTTCACCAGCATTGCCTTCATGTCGGCCCGGTCAAAAGCTTCAACAATAATTAAACAGTCTGCAAAAAGGGTCGGAATGTTTTCCGGGGTGAGCATGGTGCAATGGGTTTCTACGGAGACATATGGATTGATGCGTCGCAGGTTTTCAGCCAGCGCATCTACTTTGTAACGTCCGATCTGGTCAATGAAATACTGCTGTCGATTAAGATTGGAAGGCTCAATAACATCGAAATCGGCAACGATCAGCCTGCCGATACCGACTCGCGCCAGAGCAACCGCCACCGCTGAACCGAGCCCGCCGACTCCGGCGATGCCGACTGTCGCACGCTTGAGGCAAGAATGCACACCGGGCGTATGTCGGGCGGCCATAAGGCTTTCCAACTCCTCTTCCGTCGGCGGTTCGCCGCGCCGGATCAAAAAAATTTCGTCCCCGTTGTTCAACACTGTTTCCGGAGCTGCAGGAAAGCCGTTTTGGATCAGGACGTCTGCGCCCGTTTTGAAGGAGGCTGCGACTGCACCAAGTGTCATGCCTTCGATGACCTCTGCGGGCTTTTCGTTGATAGTGATCCGCACGGATTTACCCGATTGCCTGTCGAAGGTCAGCGATCAGATCATCCGGGTCTTCCAGTCCGACCGAAAGCCGTACCAGTGAATCCGTGATTCCCTTGCGATCGCGTTCCTCCTTCGGCACCGAGGCGTGGGACATCTTTGCCGGATAGGAGATGATGCTTTCGACCCCGCCCAGGCTGACGGCAAACGCCGCAAGGTGCGAATTTTCAAGTAATCGTTTTGTCGTGTCGTAGGAATCAAGTTCAAAAGAGAAAACCGCGCCCGGGCCGTCGGCCTGCCCGGCGTGAACTGCGTACCCAGGGTGCTCGGGCAGGCCCGGATAATGAACTGCAGTAATACGGGGGTGCTGCTTCAGCCAGGTAACTATCTTGTGTGTGTTCTGTTGGCTCTGCTCCATCCTGACTTTAAGGGTTTTGACGCCGCGCAGCGTCAGAAATGAGTCCTGCGGTCCCAATCCGGTTCCAAAGGCATTCTGGATGTAGCGGATGCGCTGCCCGAGTTCTTTGTCCTTGACGACAGCAAAGCCGCAGAGAACATCGCTGTGACCGTTGATGAATTTGGTGCCGCTGTGCAGGACAATGTCACAGTCAAGTTCCAGGGGACGCTGCAGATAAGGAGTCATAAAGGTGTTGTCAACCAGAGTGATTATGCCGTGGCGACGGGCAATCTCTGCTGCTCTGCGCAGGTCAGTGACTTTCAGGAGCGGGTTTGACGGTGTCTCGAGGTAGATCCCTTTCGTTTCAGGGCGCACGGCTGCTTCCAGTGCCGTCAGATCGGTGGCATCAACAAATGTTGAGGTTATCCCCATCCGACTGAATATGGTTGAGAGCACCCGGTAGGCACCGCCGTAGACATCATCGCAGACAACCAGATGGTCTCCCGGGGAGAATATCATCAGCGTTGTAGAAATGGCGGCCATACCTGAAGCAAAAGCAAGGCAGCGCGTACCACCCTCCAGTACGGCGATGGTCTCTTCAAGCGCTTCCCGTGTCGGGTTGTCACCCCGGGCGTAATCATATTTACTGAAATGATCGACGGAGGTCTGGCGATAGGTTGATATCTGGTAGATCGGTATGCCCAGCGCTCCTGTCTGCTGATCGACGGTCGGACCGCCGTGGATTAGTTTCGTTGCTAGTTTCATTTGTTAACTCCTTTATTCCTCAAGTGCCTGGCGAAGATCCTCAATCAGGTCGTCGCAATCCTCAATACCGACTGACAGGCGCAGCAGGACGTTGTTGATTCCCAATCTCGCCCGTTGAGCGGGGGGGATGTCTGCATGTGTCTGAGCCTCCGGGAATGTTATCAGACTTTCAACACCGCCGAGACTTTCCGCAAACGAGATCAATTCAGTTTTCATCAGAATGTGCTCGACAAGTTCATGACTGTCAACCTCGAATGAAATCATGGCACAAAATCCACGGGCGTCCCGGGACATCAGGTCGTGGTTCGGGTGATCTTTTAGGCCGGGATAGTATACTCTGGTTATGCGGGGGTGAGCAGCCAGCCATTGAGCAATCCGCCCGGCATTTTCCTGCTGGCGATCCAACCGGATGGCAAGAGTCTTGATGCCGCGGGTTGTCAGCCAGGAATCCTGCGGCCCTAATACTGCTCCGACCGAATTCTGATGGAAATACACGGTTTCTGCGAGCACAGGGTCTTTGACTGTCACCACACCGGCAACGGTATCATTGTGTCCGGCCAGGTATTTGGTAGCGCTGTAAACTGCGATATCGGCTCCCAGTTCGAGAGGTCGGAGGAGATAGGGGGTCAGGAAGGTGTTGTCGGCAATCAGAAGCAGATTGTTCATTTTGCAGAGTGCTGAAATTGCCCGGAGATCTGCAAACTTGAGGAGCGGGTTGGTAAGTGTTTCTACAAAAATTGCTTTGGTCGAGGGCAAAAGGGCCGCTGCTATTGCCGCCATGTCAGTCGTGTCGACGTAGCTGAAGGTAAGGCCGTATTGAACAAATATTTTGTCGAACAGTCGGCAGGTGCCACCGTATAGATCTTCAGTCACAATCAGGTGATCACCCGATTTAAAGAGCAACAGCAGGTTGGTAATGGCCGCCATACCAGATGCATAGGCAAACCCACGGGCCGCACCATCCAGGCGAGCCATACCGCTTTCCAGTGCCTGACGGGTCGGGTTGCCGGAACGGCTGTAGTCATAGCCGGTGCTCTGTCCGAGACCGGGATGCCTGAAGGTGGCGGTCTGATAGATCGGTACGGTGACCGCTCCGGTTCGTGTATCCCACTCAAGTCCCATTTGTACCGCGTGCGTTGAAATGTTCATAGTACCCTCCAAAAAATAATCCCCTTCCGGGGTGCGGAAGAGGATCGTGGGATGGCGCTCTTCCTTATCTCCCGAAACCGCAAGCGGTCCCGCTGGAATTGGCACCTTGCCGAGAGGCTGGTTGCCGCGACGTCACAGGGCCAGTCCCTCGGTCGCTCTTGATAAGAATATGTATGTTGAGATAATAAGTGTGAAAACTTCGTGGAAAAATAACAGTTGTACGGTAAACGTGTCAATAATATTTTTTATGTGCTCTTATAACGAAATGTCATGTGACATTTGTGCTGGCGCAGACGCCAACAAGGCCGCTCGAAACCGAGCGGCCTTGTATACATTGATGAACAGACCAGATAATGTCAGTGTCTGCTGCTGAAATCCCGGAAAGAGCCTTTTGGTGGAGGCGGCAGTGGTCTCTTGGGGGTTGTTGCATCCCAGATAATTTTAGACAGACTCCGCTCGATGGGCGACATTGTGATCGCCAGAAGAAACAAAGCCAGAAATGCAAGCGCGAATATGAGAAGCATACCTGCAGAAACGAGAATTGCTTCCAGAATAACCGGCATAACCGCCTCCGCGAGAAACATGATGCTTACTGTCCAGTCGAAGTATACACGATGGTTTGAAAAATGAAAATGATTCATTATGTAATGCGCTCAGAATAAAGCATTGTTTGAAAAAAAAGGGGTGCATTTTTTTTATAAATTGAGGTATTGTTCGCCAGTTAATGAAGTGCATATAGTAGCGGAACTCAATCATTTCATATTTGGGAGATACCATTGGCAACCACTGATCGAAGCTTTATTACCAACGTCTGGGACTTTTTCTGCTCTCTTAAGTTAACCCTGTTCCTGCTGATTTCACTGGCATTGACATCGATAATCGGCACGGTTCTGCCGCAGGGTGTGCTGCCACCCCAATATGTCGCCGAAATCAGTCCCACAAAGCTGCAGATATATTCCAAGCTTGGTTTTTTTGATATGTACCACTCCTGGTGGTTTATAGCTCTGCTCTATGTGTTCAGCCTGAATCTAATTTCCTGTTCAATCAAGCGATTACCACATGTTTTCAAGTTTATCAGCGAGCCAACCCTTGTGCTGGGTGAAGGGCAGCGTAATTCGTTTTCTTTAAAGAAAGATCTGGAGTTTACCGGTGCCATTGAAAAAGGGAAGGAACGCCTTGCCGAGTTTCTTGGCAAAGAATTTTCATCGCCGGTAGTCACTGAGCATAATGGCGAGTATCATCTCTTCGCTCAAAAAACTGCATGGTGCCGCCTCGGCGTGTACGTTGTTCACTTTAGCATTCTGGTGATTTTTGTCGGGGCAATTATCGGCTCGCTGGCAGGATATAAAGGATTTGTGACTATTGTCGAGGGCACCAGTGTCAACTCTTTTGAACGACAGAACGGGCAGAAAATGCCGCTTGGATTTGATGTCCTCTGTGAAAATTTCAATGTGGAGTTTTATGCTACCGGGGCCCCGAAAGAATTCAGAAGTATCCTGACTATACTGGAAAACGGCAAGCCGGTACCCGGCTATTCCAAGATAAAGGTTATCGTTAACGAGCCGCTGACCTATAAGGGTATTACGTTTTATCAGTCAAGTTATGGTCAGGCCACTGAAGGGAGCGAACATTACATCTCGATTACTCCAAGAAATGGCGGGGCTGTGGAGAAGCTTATAGTTCATGAGGGAGAAGTGGTTACTCTGAAGGACGGCACTACTTTCAAACTGCTTGAGGCCACTCAGGAAGTACGTCAGTTTGCCCCCGGTTATTCTGGCCCGGCTGCCAGAATAGAAGTGACTCCGAAAGGGGCAGCGGCACAAACTTTCATTGCCTTCAAAAATTTCCCTGAAGTTAATGCCCAGCGGGGAGATGCCCTGATATTTGGCTATGAAGGTTCAAGTGCTAAGCAATATACCGGTCTGCAGGTTGCCAAAGATCCTGGTGTCTGGGTCGTTTGGCTGGGATGCGCATTGATGGTGATCGGAATTGCTGTCGCATTTTTCATGTCACATAAGCGTGTGTGGGTCATTGTGACAAAAGGGCATGCCCGCATGTATGGCAATGCCAACAAGAATCAGGCTGCATTTCAGATGCAGTTCGAAGACCTTTCTGAAAAATTTAAAGAAATAAAAATCTAACGGAGGCGCATACCTATGAACAGCTCCATGCTTTTTAACATTACAACTTTTGCATATCTTATCTCCATGATCGTTTTCTTTGCATTCCTTGCCAGCAAGAACAAATCGATCGGCCTCGCAGGCAGCTTTATCGCATATGCCGGCCTCATCGTGCAAACGGTAGCCATCGCGCTCCGCTGGAAAGAATCCTATGATATGGGTGTTGGCCATGCTCCCATGTCTAACCTGTATGAATCCATAGTCTTTTTCTCATGGACGATCATACTCCTGTTTGCCTATATCGATATTCGTTATAAATATCGAATTGTTGGAGCATTTGTCGTGCCGTTTGCTCTACTGGGAATGTCCTGGGCCCAACTTGGCATGAACACCGGCATCGAGCCGCTTGTCCCGGCGCTGCAGAGTAACTGGCTGCTGTATCATGTTATAACCTGCTTTCTTGGTTATGCCGCATTTGCCGTTGCCTGCGGCATCTCAATAATGTATCTGATCAAAACCGCTGTTGAAGGTACCAACAGCAGTACAACAGCATCTGCGGGCGGACTGATGTCTTTGTTTCCGCCGCTGAAAGTGCTGGATGATCTTAACTACCGCTCGATCATGATCGGATTTCCGCTGCTGACACTTGGTATCATTACCGGTGCCGCCTGGGCAAATTATGCCTGGGGTACCTACTGGAGCTGGGACCCTAAGGAAACATGGTCGCTGATCGTCTGGTTTGTCTACGCCGCCTTCCTCCACGCCCGCATTACCAAAGGCTGGGTTGGAAAACGTGCCGCCTGGCTTTCCGTAATTGGTTTCGCCGCCACCATATTCTGCTATCTGGGCGTCAATCTGTTCCTCTCCGGACTGCATAGCTATGGCGGCTCAAAGATGTAACCAAAACCGTACCCTTTCAAGACCTCAGAGGTTGCTGGAACCTCTGAGGTCTTGACTGACGTTTACAACCAATCGAGATTATTTTACCACACCGGGCATGCCCGGTTTTTTTTGTGTAAGGCACCCATGGTTTCGTTTTCAATAATTATCCCGGTAAAGCCGGGCGGCCATGTTGCAGCCATCAATCACCTTGCGATGGTTATGCGAGAGGACCATCCGTATGAGATTCTGCTTGCAGAAGGGAGCGCCCCGAGCCAGCAGCGAAACCGTGCGGCACAGGCTGCATGCGGTGACATATTGTATTTTCTTGATGATGACTCGCTTGTTTCTCCCGGCAATATTGATATCTGCTCTGCACGAATGAATGACCCGAATGTCGCTGCAGTAGGCGGACCATCAATTACTCCTGAATCCGATAGCTGGCTGCAGCAGCTGTTCGGGGCCGCACTTGCTTCGGTCTTTGGAACAGGTGTGGTGAGTAATCGCTATCGTGCATACGGTGAGACACGAGAAACTACGGATAAGGAACTGATTCTCTGTAATCTTGCCATTCGCAGATCAGTATTTATTGCGCTGGGCGGTTTTAATGAACGTCTCTACCCAAACGAAGAAAATGAATTTCTTGAGCGGGTAATTTCCTCCGGGTATACGGTGCTTCACGACCCATCAATGTTTGTATATCGCAGCCAACGACGGACTCTCAGAGCTTTTATTCGCCAGATGTTTGCCTATGGTCGAGGCAGGGGGCAGCAGACTTTGATCACGTCGTCTTATTCAATATCCAGCTTTATCCCGCTGTTCTTTGTCGGATACCTCATTCTTGTACCGCTCGGCATAAAGTATGTTTTACTGCTCGCACCTCTCGTGATATACCTTTGTGCGGCACTTTTCAGTTCGATACTGGTGCTGTTCAAGAGCGGCCGTCTCTGCTCGCTTCTTTTGCTCTGCATATATCCACTCATGCATGTAGTAAATGGTGTTGGATTACTGTGGGGATTGACACATGGTACGCCGGAACCGGTCAGTGACAGTTCACTACGGATCACGAAAATTACGAGTATAGGGGATCAGCTTCTCGCAGAAAGATCATCTGGGTGCCTGCGTAGTTAGTTCTTATACGTTGCTTATGCGAACGTCATTGATGGAGAAAACCGTGGATATCAGTATTGTCGTACCGGTGTACAATGAAGAAGATAATGTGGCAGCGGTGTATGAAGCGATCAGTTCAGCACTGATTCCCATGAACTGTTCACATGAAATCATAATGGTTGATGATGGATCCTCCGACGATTCATATCGTACACTGACCAGACTTGCATCCACCGATACGTCTCTCAAGGTCATTCGCTTTCGCAGAAACTTCGGCCAGACGGCAGCAATGTCTGCGGGGTTTGATTTTGCGAAAGGCGCTATAATCATCCCCATGGATGGTGATCTTCAAAATGATCCCGCCGACATTCCACGCATGGTAGAAAAAATAAACGAAGGATATGACGTAGTATCAGGGTGGCGTCGTGACCGGAAAGATACGTTTATTACCCGCAAAATTCCATCGCTCCTCGCAAACGCCATTATTTCACGCCTCACCGGTGTTCACCTGCACGATTATGGCTGTACGCTTAAAGCTTATCGGCGGGAAGTTCTTGACGGCATCAACCTGTACGGGGAGATGCATCGTTTTGTTCCTGCACTGGCATCCCAGTTTGGTGCCAAAGTGACTGAATTGCCGGTTAATCATTTTCCACGTCTTCATGGCGTGAGTAAATACGGTATTTCACGAACACTTCGCGTTATCCTTGATTTGATGACCGTAAAATTTCTGATGGCATATTCCACTAAGCCGATACAGCTATTTGGTAAATGGGGTGTCTATACGATTCTTGCTGGTGTTGGGTCGGGAACCATGACCTTGTATATGAAATTATTTGAACACCTCAGCATGAATAGAAATCCACTTCTGATACTGACAGCTTTTCTCCTTTTTATGGGTATTCAGTTTATTGTTTTGGGGCTGTTGGGTGAGCTTAATGCGAGAACTTATTTTGAGTCGCAAGGCAAGCCGATTTATGCCGTAAAAGATAGGATTAACATTGACTGAGGAAGCTTTCCTTCGCATTCTCATGATTGCCCCAACCCCTTATTTCTCTGACAGAGGGTGCCATGTCAGGATCTACGAAGAAGCTCGGGCGCTCACAAAGCTTGGTCATGAAGTGTGTATTGTTACCTATCATCTCGGTCGCGACATGCCGGGTGTCCGCGTCGTACGATCACCACGAATCCCATGGTACAATAAGCTGGAAGCAGGCCCCTCCTGGCATAAGCCATACCTCGATATTCTTCTCCTCTGGAAAGTACTTTCCGAAGTCCGTTCATTTAGACCCCACCTGATTCATGCGCATCTTCACGAGGGAGCTTTGATTGGTTCGTTTGTCAAGTTGCTGCACGGTATTCCGCTGCTGTTCGACTATCAGGGCAGTTTAAGCGGCGAATCTCTTAATCATGGTTTTTTTAGCGAGAAATCACTACTGATGAAGCTTTTCAAGGTGATTGAACAATTTATAAATAATAGGGCTGAATTTATTGTGACAAGTTCTGAATCGGGGCAACAGGATTTGATTGGTGAATGGGGAATTTCACCAAAAAAAGTATTTAATCTGATAGATGGTGTCGATACGGACATATTCCGGCCATACCCCCGAAGTGCTGCGCGCCATGCTCTCGATATACCTGAAGATTCGAAGCTCATCGTATATCTGGGATTACTTAACCGATATCAGGGTGTTGACCTGCTGATGGATGTGATTGTACGCATCAAATCTCAGAATCCCGGAATTCATTTCTTGCTGATGGGTTTTCCAGATGAGGAATACCGCAGAAAAGCAGAAGGGATGGGAATTAAAGATGAAATTACATTCACCGGACGTGTAAATTATGACAGTGCACCAATTTACCTGAGCGCAGGAGATATTGCCGTGTCTCCGAAGTTGGCACTTACAGAAGCAAATGGCAAGCTGTTCAATTACATGGCCTGTGGACTGCCGACAATCGTTTTTGACAACCAGATAAACCGGGAAATACTTGGTGAAGACGGTATTTATGTTGAGCATGGAAATGCGGCATTATTGGCAGAGACTCTTTTGTCAACGATACATAACAGTGCACGAATGAATTCACTTTCAAAATCAGTCAGAGAAAGAGCAATCAGGATGCATTCATGGAGTGCCAGAGCACAACTTCTGGTCTCGTGCTATCGGACAATGCTCGTATCATCACAGGATACAAATTTGTGATGAAAAGTGATCACTGGTGCTAAAAAATATTGACACTCCACGAATGATTTGTTATAAAACGTTTCTCTTCAGCGGGAATAACTCAGTGGTAGAGTGCAACCTTGCCAAGGTTGAAGTCGCGGGTCCGAATCCCGTTTCCCGCTCCAAAGAATTCTAGGGTTTAGCCAACTGGTTAAACCCTTTTTTCTTGTCTAAATTTTCCGTGCATCCGTTTTTGCATCCGTTTGACATTGGCTAGCCCAGAAACGTTGTGAGATATTCTGAAAAATGATGCAACATACCAAGTCTGATTTCTTTCACCCAACTCATCTCTCTTAATCACTCCAGGATGCTATCCAATATACTGCTGCTACCTCTTTGAGGCGTTAACTTCAATGAGTTGAGCGCAACTCTCTCACCAGTGGATTCACTGCATGTTGTGTTCATAGCGAATGTTGCATTTGTGGATTGTAGACATGGCGCATTACAATCCATATTGGCCAGCACCTGCTTTCCCCGCTCTGTTGAAAGAAATTGCTTGATCGCTTCATGGGTGAATGTCGCCTGTTTTCTGCTTTTGCGCAGGCGTTCGAATGCATCTATGATTTCCGGATCATAGGTGGAAAGCTTGAGCGAGTATAAGGGCACATCACACCCCCTTGGCAAAGGCAAGCGTCTGAAATCCTCTGGCGTTGGCATACTCCGGTTCAGGCAGGACAATAACCTCGATATTTCTGGCCGGAAGACCGTTCTTCAGGAAGGCAGCACCACCACCGAACAGCAGGACCCGATCAAAATCTGCATGCATGCCTACATGCGCCTGCAGCTCACCCTGAATATCACGGATTATGTGCTCAATATAGGCAACGCCGGCTTCCTGGATCTCCCGGGTGACATCGTGCCGCTCAAAGCCGTATTGCAGATATCCCTTTTCAATCAGGAAAGCTATTTCTACCGGCGTGAAGGTGCCTGACGGTGCAAGGTCTTTGATGCGAGGAAGGAGGAAGCTGGTCGCCATCTGGTGGACACCACGCTTGTTGAGGGTCTTGCCATGGATGATCTGCTTCTTTTGGGGTGAGAACAGGGTGAAGATAATGGTGTTGAATCCGATATCGATGCCGAGAACATTGCCCGTCGGTCGTTCAGGAAGTCCATCAAGATAATCTCTCAAGCCTCCCAGCCCCTGCGGGAAAACTGCCACATCCTTGATTGTTCCCCCGGTCAGTGACTTGGCCAAGGCCGGCACAGCTCCGCCTAGCTTATGCTGTTCCTGCCAGTAGGAGTAAGGCAAACCGACGGCAAGTAGAATGTCTTCCTCGCAGGCAGCCTGTTTCAGGCACTGTTCCACAAATACCGGATAGTAGCGAACAAGCTCTTCCATCGTTTTCAGATAGGAAGAGCCTGACGACATCAGGGAATCTTCCCCGACCAGCAGATTGTCGCCGTTGTAGCTGAACGCAGAAATAATCCTTCCCTTGCGCTCCCCGTAAATCCACTTGGCCGAAGAAAACCCGAGATCACACACCAGCACGTTCATATCAACCCCCAGAAATTTTGTATGGCAGTAAGCCACCATACTAAATATCTATAGGGGGGGCAGGTAACGGTGGCAAATATGGTGATAAATATGGCTACAAATTTGCCACCTCTGCAACTTGCCGCATTTTTGGTAACAAACTTGGTACCAAATATAGGGCAAATATGGGGAGGTGACTATTCGACCCCATTAACAGGACCAGGCTCTCTGCCTGTACCATTGAGGAGTCGATCCATGCGCTGAACATATTCGTGCATCTGATGCACCGATTTAATAGCGAAGTAAACATCATCCCAGTTCTTGCCGCGGGCTTCGATGCCTGGGTGTTCAGGAACCGACGCAACAAAAGTTTTTCCTTTTGAACTCCATTCGATCATCAGGGAATCGGGCTTGGACCGGTATTTTACCTTCTTTTCCTTTGTGATCTTCGCTCCCTCATACATGCTGAGATAAATTTCTGGAAAATCTCTTTTCAATGCTGCATGAACAGCACTCTCGTTCTCGTCGTCAGGAGCAGATTTCAGTGCTGCAACTGCCACAAACGGATCAAAGCGCCAGCCGAGACACCATCGTCCAAAGGAAAAACCTTTCCGCCGGCATGCGCTTGTCAGCCTGGTGTCGATATCGTATTGGCGGCGGTACTCACTTCTTTCCATCACTTGGATTTTGCCCGTATCACGCAACAGATCGTAGACCAAATCTATGGACGTTTTCTTAAGCGCTCTGGTGATTTCAACAACGCTGTATCCTTTCGAATATGCTTCGATGATCCGGCTGTTGAGCAGTTCTTCGATATCTTCGTTTTTCATTTCAGACTCCTTGTCGTAATACAAACTTTTCTATAAAGACTTTTCCTTAGAAAAGTTTGTTAGTTGGACTTTTTGACAGATTTCCTGCGCTGATTTTCCAGCGATTGCCGTTCCAAAGCCGTCAAGGAAAAGTACAGTTTCCGACACTCCCCCCTGCAGCTGCGCAGCATGTTGTAGGCAATCTGGCGGATACGTTTGATCTTGAACGCCGGATACTCGATGTGGAAATAGATGCGGAGATTGTTGGCAACGTCCTGTACCGATACCCGTACTCTGGGCCTGCCCTCTTTCGGCAGATAGGAGCTCAGAATGTAGCGCTCAATCTTACCGAATTGTGGGAATGAGAGCATTAGCGCTCTCTTGTCTGATTTGAAAGACATGTTCATCCGGGCGACGTACCATTCATCTGTCCAAAGGCGGGAAAGCAGTTGCAGTGCATGTTGATCTTTCTCGTCCAAAGGATCAGTCAACAGCCCCTCTCCAACCATTCTTTTCAGAGCTTTCAGCGGTATTGGTCTAAATTTTGTTGCTGCTTGCTCCAAATCCATCGTTAACCTCCCCGATTTTATGAACTGCATTGATCAAGCGAAACACTTGGGGTCAATGATGCCCTTCTTAACGAGCTGCTCTATCCGTCGAAATGCTCTCTTGTGAATGTCACGAATATTTGACGGGACACACCCCAGAAGATCAGCGATCTCGTAATTTGACATACTTCCTTCCATGCCGATTCCGAGGGCATAGTAAAGGACCTGTTGTTCCTTGTCCGTAAGGTGATGGCGCATTGACTGAAAGATCATCTCGATATCAGGATCTTTGTGTCTTCTATCTGCTTTGTTTTCGGTAACGAACGTCAGGTCTTCTGTACAGACATGCGAGGGAATCGAATTTGATCCATGGGTCAGAATATTCGGCGACGGAGTTATGACACTGATATGATTTCGGAATACCTTCCAGAACGCTGCCTCGAAGGCAAGGTTCTTCTCCCTGCTGCGGATAGCCGCAATCATTGCGGCTTCAAAGGCTTCCTGCATGTAGTCACACTCTTCATACGGTGAAAAATTGCGGTACTTGGCGATATAACCCTTGATTGCAGACTCATGCTCACTTACCCATGCCATTGCTTGCTGAAAGTCCATAGGGGAACCCTCCAGATAAAAAAAAGCCGGCCTCGAAGTCGTGCTTCGATGACCGGCTTTGCCAGTGCTCAACGCTGTGAGCCTGGCCGTGCCAGAATGAATAATTCGATTAAGCGACCCGAAACGGCTACGGATCGAATCCAGACGCGTTACTGCCCTTTTGGTATGGCTTTCTCAGAAAACGAGAATCAGCTTCTACTTCAATCTGATTCCCAAACATGCTGCTATGCGGATAATGTCCTGCTTCGAAGCCGATTTGCGTAGATGATCTTCAACTCTTCTGCGTAGCTTTACGGTATCCATCTCGCCAATGATTCGTGTTCCGCATACCTGAATAGAGCCATCCTCGGTCAGAGACACCGCACCGACTACGCATGCCTGTCCAATGACGATGATATTTGGCGTCCCTTTCGTGAGGACAAATGAACCTTCCGATAAGACAACGGTCTGGCCGGAGCGACGTAGATACGAAACCACGGTCTGCATTGCTTCATCGGGAAATGGGCAGTTCATCGCTATTCCTTCCTGTCAATCCGACACCTCTTATGGTTAAAAATTGGTTAAAAGAAGGTTAGCGGGGTGTTGATAACCTTGTAACCAATCGAATGTTTTAAGAAATCAGAACCATGCAGGTCGGTCATAGGTCATGGGTCGGGTCGGTCAAAAGTCAATATTCAGGTCGGTCAAAAGTCAGTAGCAGTCGGTCATAGGTCAATAGTGAGTCGGTCATAAGTCAATATCCGGTCGGTCATAGGTCAATACTTTCGGATAACTACGACTAGCTCACCCTTAAATTCCCACGACTCCAGGAAACCCACCTCTTTCAGAAGTTCGAGGGCCTTTTTCAACTCCGCCTTAAAATGCTTCGCACTCATTCCAGAACCGCACAGCTTCGATAACGTCTCTATCTTGACCGGATATGGTTTGCGGTGACTGGCCCAATAACCGAACAACTTGGAAGCAATACCGTCAGACAATGAACGTCTTGTTTCCCAGGTCACCCGGGTCAGAAAATCTTCGTCGAAGAGCAACTGCATTTCCTCGCAGATCCAGACCTCCCATCGGGAAAGATTTTCATTCCGGTCGTTTCTGGACATGAATTTTTGAATTAAGGAGATGCTGATGAAACTGTCCAGTCGCTTCGACTGGATTCTGAGTGCTGTGGCCTGCATGCGACTGAGACAGGTACGCAGCCTTTCGTAATTCTGGCCCTTGATCGGCCACCCGAGTGCCTTGATGAATGAGTAGGGAGTAAGCGTGACACATTCACCCAACGGGATTTTTTTGATCAGATGCATAAGGTGCATCCAGACAAGCTCATCATCCTGTCGTAGTTCTTCGCCGCGATAGATGACCTGGCCATCTCCGATCACTGCTATTTCAGCTTCCTTCATGAACACGCGGGGAAGGTTCCTGTTGCGGCAATTGAAGAGTGCTGAACGCAGGATCTCATTCGGCATTGCCCGTTGTCCTTCAGGCCAATCGGGTAGATATTTCGGTCTAGCGGCAAAGCTTGCCAGCAGTTCCTGAAATGAATCCGGTTCATGTAATTCCTTTGAATCGATGAACAGAAGCGGTTGAACATTGTCATGCAACAGTGACCTCCTGACCGGTGTTGAAGAGTTGTCTCCTTAAAAGCTCAGACACTTTTCCGTGCCTCAAGCCAGGATTCAACGTCTTCAGATCTCCAGCGCTTGCATCCCATCAAGATGACCGGCTTGGGAAAATTCTGATGCCTCAGCACCCTCCAGAGTGTTGCTCGCGATACATTCATGATCTCCATCAAGTCACGCTGTCTCAAAAGAACTTCCATTGCTTTTCCTCCGTTCTTGGTGTTTCTCCCTGTCTAAATATCTATAAGGGGGGCAGGTGCAATTCGTATTTTGACCCGAGAAAACCATCTAACTCCCCAACATATAACTAGAAAAAAACTTGATCCAAGCTGACACGATGCGTGGAGCCTATTCATGCCGGGTGGAACCGGCAGACCAATGCTGGTCATCTTCGCCAGGTTGGCCCCTTTGCCGCCGAGCAGGTTTTTCATCTCAGCCATACCCTCAGCCTTGCCGTTGCCAAAAAAATATATGCCCACTGTGCGTTTCCAATTGTCGCCAGACGACTCCCAGCGCTCATCAACCTGATTCTCAGTTCCTGTCGATCATCGTTTACCTGCCCCCCCTATAGATTATTTCTATGAACAACTCGTTCAGGAGGTCCTATGCCGGTCAAATCATGGAGCATCGCAACGCTTGTCCTGCTTGTACCGTTGGCAAGCCATGCCACGGACATACGCCAGCGACCATTCAGCTATTCGCTCGAAGCAGCAGTTGCAAAAGCAGATGACCAATTTGTGGTCTGCTCGGACTGTCTTGACAATCGGCTCTCCAGAATGCCCGTGGCTCCAAAACTGGCGCTGCGAATATCCGCGCCTTCCACGCCTGAGGTTCCTGCTACGCCCGAAACTCAAAAAGTGCAGACCACCAATAAAGATCAATCAGGCGTTAAGCAGGTTCGACTCGTCCCCATTCAGTTCGATTTCGACAGCGCAAAGTTGTCCATCCCAGAACGCGAGAAGCTCAACGGGCTACTGGCTAATTTGCCGAGAAGCAGCACGCTCGATGTGACGGGGTTTACCTGCACGATTGGCAGAAGTGACTACAACGAAGAGCTGTCTATCAGGAGGGCGAACCATGTAGCCGAAATTATTAAAATTAATGGGTTAAATGTGGGGACTATAGAGGGAAAAGGCAAGTGTTGCCCTGTTTCTAACGAAAAGCGTCTTAACCGGAGAGTGGAGATTCTGGAACATCAAAAGGAGGAGTTGTGAAGCTGATTAACAACAAGAAAATGACGGTTGGCGGCTTGATGCTGCTTATCGTGACTGCGGCGGGGTTCTCCATGGCGAATGACGATGTGAGAACCGAGAAAGAGAACCTGATGAAAAGTTTTCCAAATCTGAGAGTTGACGGCTTCAGAGAGTCGCCGCTCAAGGGCCTGTATGAGATCACAGCTGGAGAGCAGGTATTTTACTTCAGCCCTGAAGGCTACCTCTTCTTTGGTGAAATCTGGACCAAGGACGGCAAGAACCTGACTGCCGAGATGCGGGAGAAGGTTGCGGCAGAACGGATAAAGGACCTTCCCCTGGATAAAGCCCTGAAAATAGGTAACGGCCTCAAGAAGATCATCGAATTTACCGACCCGGACTGCCCCTATTGCCGCCAAGTAGACAGATTCCTCTCGAAGCGGACTGACGTGACCCGTTACGTCTATTTCGTCCCCTTACGCAAAATTCATCCCGACGCCGAGAAAAAGGCCCGTTACATCCTGTCGCAGCCAGACAGGGACAAGGCATTCCATGACGTATTCGAGGGAGTGCTGGACGGTAAGCCGATCTCTATAGCTGATGGCGCACAACAACAGCAACTTGATGATATGGAAAAGATCGCCGTGGGGCTGGGCGTTCGAGGAACACCGGCACTCTGGATCGAAGGTGCGCACGTGAATGGTGCAGACATCCAACGGATAACCGGGTTGCTGGACAAGGGAAAGGAGGTGAGCAAGCCGCAATCGCACTGAATCTATTTGGCAACTCTGTCTGACCATCACACCAACAGCTTAAAGGAGAAATGAATGCACAAACGGAAACTACTTCTGATGACCGCCGTTGCGATGATCGTAACCCTGGTGGCATCCCAGGCCATGGCCCTCGTTGCCCCGGTAGCCGGTTCATTCGGATTCGAGGCCTACGACTTCTTCATCAACAACATCCTCAAGGGACCTTTCGGCGCCATCGCCGGTGTCCTGTCGATTATTGCCGGCGTCGTCGTCATGATCCAGCAAAAAATGGTTCCGGCAGTCCTCTGTATTCTTGGAGGGGTGCTCGTCATCAACTCGGACAAGATCGTCACCTCACTCGGGATGATCATCTGACCACAACCAGGGGGGCGAAAGCCCCCCTAACCAGCGGGTAACCCTGAACGGAGTTGAAATTGATTCGCAAGTTTCCCCAATACCTGACTCAGCCATTCCAGGTTCTCTGGTTCGAACCGGACGATCTGGCAATCATGACGGCGAGCTTTATCCTTGCCCAACAATTCGGGGGATATCTCTGGCTGACGATGATCATCGTTCCATGGGCATACAGCCGCTTCAAAAGGCAGTACCCGCGTGGCTTCCTGCGCCATGTGCTGTATTTCATCGGTCTGGCTCCAATGACCGGATACCCGCAGTTCTTCGAAAGTGATTTCCAGGAATGACTACTACAGAGGGAGCATTGAAGTGAACCTCGACATATTTTTACAGAAAAGTTCCAACATATTCGCCGAAAACCGGCTGCTCAAATTCGTCGTAGTGGCGCTGGGCATTGCCGTGGTCATAAACACCGCCGGATTATTCATGTCACTGAACAGCCAGCGGGTAATCCTCGTCCCGCCGACCATCAATTCAAAGATTTCAGTCTCAGGCGACAAGGCATCTGATGAATATCTCAAGGAATTCACCCGCTACATCCTGAGTTTGGCGCTCACCTACAACCCGGTCAATGTCCGGTCCCAGTTTAGCGAACTGCTGGCTGTCTATGATCCCGCCGAGTTTCAGGCCTCACGGAAAGAGCTGTACGAGCTGGCGGATAAAATTGAAAACACCAAGGCATCGAGTGCCTTTTACATCCATGCCATCAACAATGACAGCGAGAAACGCAGGCTGGAAGTCACCGGCACCAAGAAAACCTACATGGTGGACCAGAAGGCTGAAGACGTCCTGAAGGTCTACATCATTGAATACCGATTCGATAACGGAAAATTCATCCTGATTCGGCTCTATGAGAAGCCGGCATTGGGCGAAAAGAAGGGGGCATGATGCGCAAGATCGCTTTATTAGCCGCATTGCTGGTGCCGGTATTAGCGCAGGCGGCAGAGCATGGTGGTGGACAGAAACAGAAAACCGCGATTGAGCAGGTAGCCGAACAACCCGCCGAGGGAGAATTTCCCACTGTTGTTCTCCCGGAAGCGACCACGAGTGTCAGGCTGTCCAGTTCGGACATGAATCGCATTTCCTGTCCGACTGATATCCGTGAAGCACTGACATCCACCGAAAAAGGTCTCACCATCAAGATCACCGGCAAGGATGCCTTTGTGAAGTTCAAGGTAACCAAGAAAGGTGACAAATTTGCCTATTCGACAACACCGACCGAACTCTATGTGGTCTGCGGCGATGAGACATTCAGCATGGTCATCTTTCCGCAAAGAGTCCCCTCCCAAACCATCCGCCTGACGTCAGGAAAGGAGCGGAAGATCAAGGAGAACCTTTCTCTCTACTCGGGACTGCCGTTCGAGAAGAAGGCTCTCAAAGCCATCAAAGATGTCTACACCGAAAACATACCCGATTCCTACAGTGTCAGCAGAAGGGAGAAGCGTTTCTTCTCGTTCCGGGAAATCCTCCTGACTCTGAAGCGAACGGTAGATATCGAGGGAGAAGGTCTCCGGATCAAGGAGTACGAAGCGTCCCTGCGGGGCGAGAACACCGAGTTCAAGATGAATGAGAAGATGTTCCTGAAAACGGAACTTGCCGAGAACCCGGTGGCAATCTCACTTGAGCGTCACATCCTGCGGACAGGCGATACCTCACGCGTATTTGTCGTGGAGCAGCGGGCCGAGAAGCTTGAATCCCGGAAGCTGGCCGGGGAGTTGCCCGTGATGGACGGCACCAAAACCGGGCAGCCGGAAAAGCAGACGAAAAATGCCAAGCCAAAGGCACAAGAAGCGGACCAGGAGGCAGACGATGAAAAATAAACTGCTCTCCTTCTGGAACAATCTGAGTGGAAACCAGCGTCGTTATGTTGTTTGGGGCGTTGCCGTGTGTGCCTTTATCGCGGTTTATTTATTGGGGAGCATGGTTATGAACCGGGGGGAGTCTACGCTATCGGTGAAGAGTGCCAAGCATACTACTTTGGATATCGAACCAAAGCTTCTGGAGAAATCACAGTTCCTTGAAAGCCAGAAAGAGATTGCCAAGCGTGACGACAAGCTTGCCGAACTCCAGCAGAAGCTCGATGAGATCACCCGTGAGAAAAAAGGTGACGTGGTGGTGCCGCCACAGATGCAGACCGGTGCATCACCCTCTCTGCCAGGTGACACTCGCATTGCCGCCACGGCACTACAACAGAGCCAATCACAAAAAGCCGGTTCTGGACGGACAGTAATGTCCAAGCAACCGTTGCCGCCACCCCCGCCGATTCCGCAAGGCAATATATCGCTGCCCCCACTGCCAGCCACAGCGCAAGGAATGCCTGCTGGACAGCTACCATCGCCTCCCGAAACCGAGATCGGCGACATCACTATCGTGTCCCATTCCGGATCTGGAAAATCAGCCAAGGTTGAAGCGGATGATAAAAAAAAAGACACGGCAACCGGTTCGGTCTATCTGCCTCCTTCCTTTATGGAGGCGACCCTGTTGAGTGGCTTGGACGCTCCCACAACATCGGAAGCCAAAGGTAATCCGGTGCCGGTTCTGCTCAGGGTCAAAACCCCGGCAGTTTTGCCCAACAGCGTCAAGGCGAACCTCAAAGGGTGTTTCGTGATTGCCGATGGCAAGGGAAACCTGGCCACCGAGCGGGCGGAACTGCTGCTGGTCTCACTGTCCTGCCTCGACCGAAAGGGGCAGGCGGTTGTCGACCAGAAGATCAAGGGATTCGTCGTGGATGAGGATGGCAAGATCGGCCTGCGGGGACGGGTCGTGGCGAAGATGGCTCCATGATCGCCAGAAGTATGCTGGCTGGCTTCTTTGGTGGCGTTGGTGATGCCATCAAGGCTTCAGCCACCACCATGTCGGTGAGTCCTCTCGGTACCACCCAGACCGTTGATCCGAAGGATATTGCCATGTCCGGAGTCGGGTCAGGACTTTCAAGCGGGTTCAAGGAGATCCAGAAGTTCTACATGGAACTGGCCCGACAGACCATGCCGGTCATCGAGGTTGGGGCCACGAAACCGGTGACGCTCGTCATCAGCGAGGGAATCAACCTGGAAATCAAGAAGATCGTCAAGGGAGGCGGAAAGTGAAGAATATCCTGATAGCCATTGGAATGCTGAGTATGAGCGGTTGCGCCCTGCTCAATCCCTACGAAAGCAGTTTCAGTTGTCCAGAGAGTAGTAAAGGGAAATGTGTCTCCGTCCAGACTGCATACAGCGAATCAGCCTCTGGAGCGCTTCCGGTCAAAGAAGCTCAAGTGGATCATGCAACCGAAGAGTGTGGTTCCGAGAGTATTAATCCCGGTTCCTGCATCGACGGAAAGAAGGAAGCGACATTGAATCCTGCTCCGAAAGATAACGGCACCTACAACCGGTACCGTACCGCGCTTTTCGACAAGTTCAGCGGGCTGCTGAAGGAGCCTGTATCGCCTGTCGTAGCACCCCCCAAAACCATGAGAGTTCTGCTTCTGCCGTACACCGGGCAGGACAACGAATTCTATATGCTGCGCTACGTCTACTTCTTTGTTGATGAGCCGCGCTGGCTCCTGGGCGACACGGTGTCGTCCGGTGAGGAGGAATAGCGCATGGGCATCATGTCGGCACTTTTTGGCAAGGATGGTGGCATTACCCGGGGCGAACTACGGCGCCTGTCTCAGCGGGAGAAGTTTTCCGACCACTTCCCCTGGATCGCCTATGAACCCAAAAAACAGATCTACCTCAACACCGACAACACCTTCGGCATGATGTGGGAGTGCGCTCCCCTGGCTTTTGCCTCGGAAACCAGCATCAGGACTCTGGAAGGACTTTTCCGCGTCAATCTTCCGGAGGGGTCGGTCATGCAGTTTATTCTGTTTGCTGATCCGTATGTACAACCGGTTGTCGATGCCTATGGTTCACTGAAGACCCGTGAGAGCAAGCTGGTACGCGATGTTTCTGACAACGTGTCCCATTTTTTTCAGGAGGGAGTGGAGGGTCTTGGCTGCCTGAGCGGCATCCCGGTCCGTAACTTCAGGATGTTTTTCACGGTCAAGTTCCCGGTGAAAGAGATCGCTCATGTAAACCTGGAAGAGGTGTTCGGTACGATTCAGGAGGTCTTGCGCGGCGCCGGACTTGCTCCGGTCGTGGTTGAACCGGGACGGCTGCTGGAATGGTTGCGGCGCATGCTGAACGAAGATCCTTCCAGCAATGCCAGTCATTACGACGAACGGAACATCATCCGCAAGCAGGTTTTACTCGCCACGAAGATCGAGAAACGCTTCACTTCGCTCAAGTTTGACAACCGGCACTTCCGCTGTGTGACACCCAAGGCTTTTCCTCTTAATGGCAATCCGATCCAGACCAACCAACTCTTCGGTGGGATCATGGGCATGGCGACCGACTCGGACCAGATCCGGACGCCGTTCTTCTTTACCCTGAATATCCTCCTGCGGAACCAGAAGAACAAACTCCACACCAAATGCAACATGGTCCTGCAGCAACAGGGAGTCGGCAGCTTTGCCCCCTCGCTTGCCAGAAAGAA
>JAQTXD010000045.1 GCA_028688955.1 Desulfuromonadaceae bacterium | reverse complement strand
CGGCATTGACGCGATGAAAATTCTGGCAGTAGATCACACCACCGCACATATTCCGGTTATTGCGCTCAGTGCCAATGCAATGCCGAGCGATATTGAGAAGGGCTTGGAAGCCGGTTTTTTCCGTTATCTCACCAAGCCGATAAAAGTCAAGGAATTCATGGAAACGCTGGATGTTGCGCTGAAATTTGCACAAAATATATCGTCTCAAATATAAATAAACTATTGGAAGGAACTGTCATGATCAATAGCAAACCTGAAATTTTTAGCGCCAGCATCCTCATTGTTGATGACCAGGAGGTAAACGTCTGCCTGTTGGAGCAGTTGCTGAGCGAAGCCGGCTACACCCGGGTCTCTTCGACAATGAACCCGGAAGAGGTCTGCGCGCTGCATACAAAAAACTGTTATGACCTGATCCTGCTCGATCTGCAAATGCCGGTGATGGATGGTTTTGCGGTATTGGAAGGACTGAAAGCAATCGAATCTACCGGTTACGCTCCTGTTCTGGTCCTTACCGCCCAACCGGCTCATAAACTGCGTGCCCTGCAGGCCGGCGCAAAAGATTTTATCAGCAAACCGTTTGATGTTGTCGAAGCCAAGACGCGTATCCACAACATGCTGGAAGTGCGACTGCTGTATAAGAAACTCCAGGATTACAACAAGACCCTCGATCTTACCGTACAGCAACGGACAAAGGAGCTTTCCAGTACGAATTTGCAGCTCACACAGGAAATAGATGAACGCAAAAAGGCGGAAATTTCATTGCAGACTGCATTCTCTGAAATTAAAGTATTGAAAGACCGACTTGAAGCTGAGAACATCTACCTGCAGCAGGAAGTTGACCGACGCTATAACTACGGCGATATTATCGGCCAAAGCCCTGCCCTTTCACGGGTATTTTCCCAGGTTGAGCAGGTTGCGCCCATGAATGCAACCGTCCTCCTCCTTGGTGAGACCGGCACCGGCAAGGGTGTAATCGCCCGGGCCATTCACAGCAGCAGCTCCCGCAAGGGCAAACCACTGGTGACCGTTGATTGTACGACCCTGCCGGCGGCGCTGGTAGAAAGTGAACTCTTCGGGCGGGAACGGGGCGCTTTTACCGGTTCTGATTCCAAGCAGATCGGACGTTTCGAACTGGCCGACGGCGGCACCATATTTCTGGATGAAATCGGCGAGATGCCGTTGGAACTGCAAAGTAAGCTGCTGCGGGTCATTCAGGACGGCGAATTCGAACGATTGGGCAGTCCTCGCACAATCAAGACAGATGTACGTATCATTGCGGCCACCAACCGGAATCTGGCAGAAGAGGTCAAAAACGGCAAATTTCGCGAAGACCTGTTCTATCGGCTCAATGTATTCCCCGTCACTATGCCGCCACTGCGGCAGCGCACGGACGACATCCCTCTGCTCGTCAATCACTTCGTTGTTAAATTCAACTCTAAAATCGGCAAAAAGATTACCACCGTTTCAAAAGACACGCTGAATTCCCTTCAGGAATACCACTGGCCCGGCAACGTTCGGGAATTGGAAAGTGTTATCGAGCGGGCGGTAATCATCACCCAGGGCACCGCACTCCAGGTACTGGACCGTTTCGATACGTTCCGAAAGTCAGATGACCCGGCAGATAATGGTGTAAAGGCCCTGATCGACCTGGAACATGACCACATTCTCCAGGTTCTCAAAAAAACCGCCTGGCGTATCGAAGGCAAAAACGGTGCGGCTATCCTGCTTGGGCTAAACGCCAGCACCTTGCGCGCCCGAATGCGCAAGTACGGCATAGTTCGGGTATAACGTACACCTCAGTAGAATAAACACAGAGCAACGGAGCATCAGAGCAAAAGCAAAGAATAATTGAGGTTAAAATTAGAATTCATCACGTTCCATTTTGATGTCTGCTTTTTAGTACCTGTTTGATTCCTCCGTTGCTCAGTTACTCTGTGTTTCAACTTTTTTTGTTGAATCCACCCTCACGCCTTCCTTCATATTTGGCAGTAATGTTACACATGACGGCTTCCCCTTACAGTTCCCCCACCAGACAGTCCACCGCTTTATAATTTATCTCTTTAAAATCAAACCATTACACATATATCACCCACAGTTCTCCACTGGCACGCTAGTTGCGATCTACAAAACACCTTGAAACTCAATTTTAAATCATTCAGGGAGTATCTGATGGTGACACCTGATATAAAAATACATATTCAGACGCTCGGGCGATTCAGTATTTCCATCGCTGGAAACCCTGTCGCAACAGAGTGGCCGAACGAAATGGTCAAGGTTTTTTTCTGTTCGCTCCTTTCTCCGCTTGACCTCTACTTCACCTGGGATCGCGTCTGTCGATCCATGCTCAGTGTGCCGGTATCGCGTGCCAGCAGGCACAGACTGGATGAGTTGATAATCCGCCCGTTGATCAATTTTCTTGTCAAGGAAATTGGCTTTAACCCTCTGGTGGCCGTAAAGGAAGGAATACATATTGACCAGAAACATATTCACGTTGATGCCCATGAATTTTACGCAACGGTATTGGAAGGGATCAAACTGCTTTCAGAGGCTGACAATGCTGCTGCACTGGAGAAGTTCGGCAGAGCAGATGCATTGTACACCGGCAGCTACTTACCTGGCATAATGGGGAAGATCATTGAGAACGCCCGTCACGACCTTGATTCCCTCTATCTAACGGCAGTTATGGAGGGTGTGTGGCAAGCCCGTTCAACCCGCCAAGCAAATACACCACTGTTCCATCCCCCGCAGAAGAAAACGATGACATCGTAGTTGCAGCAATTACTATCCAGCCACTCACAACCTTGCATCGAATCGTGCAATTCCAGCTTCACCTGTCTTTGACTTCCGTGATACAGGCGTCAAAAACAGGTGAGTTTTTTTTCAATCCCCGCAAAACTGAAGGAGACACTAATATGTCAACACAGATCAAAATCATACCGGCACGTGATTTTATTGAGGTAACAACGGATGGAACTATCAACCTTGTCACCAGCAGGCAACTTATCACCGATATTGCCGACTCTGAGCATCACCAGGCCACGCATGAACTACTTGTAGATTTCCGTGAGACGGAATGTACGTTATCAGTTGTCGATGTTTATCAACTCGCATCTGAACTCTGCCGGCATGGCAACACCTTCCGCAAAAAAATTGCACTCCTCGTTCTCCCCGGGTTCAATTTTGATCGCGCCAGATTCTTTGAGACATGCTCATTCAACCGTGGTTTTTCTATTAATGCCTACACGGATTATGAAACGGCACTACGCTGGATTCTCGAAGCATAACAACATCTGTCTCATATAACAGATCTGTTAAAACCCACAGAATAATTTGACGGTATTTCACCGTGGTACATACCCCCTCCAGATATACTCCATTAAAACAGCGACTTGAATTTTAGCCACGTCTGGCACGCTCGTTGCTCCCTATCCAGTTCAGTTGAACGGTTCAGAATAAACCGAGAGGAGAGGGACAACGTCAGGATTAAGAGCATAAATCACTAGTAAGTTAAAAAAAACTATTTAAGGGGATGTTATGAAAAAATGTATTGCAACAAAAGCGTATCTTACCGGAATGGTTGTTTTGGGAGTTTTAACAGCAGGTTCGTTTGCCTTTGCAGGCTCGGATAAACACAGCAGTGGCCACAGTGGCGGCGGCACGAAGCCTCCTATCGTTTCCAAGATTGTGGATCTCGGCGCTGCTTCAACGTTCGGCGTTTTCGGCGGCGGCGCCGGGATGACAAACCAAGGTATTTATACCGTAATTAAGGGCGATATCGGCACAACGGGCGCGTCAACGCTTATCACCGGCTTCCACGATAGTAAAGCGGTCTATACGGAAACGACCATGAATAAAGGGAAAGTGACCGGAGTAGTGTACACGGCAACTGCTCCCCGCGGTTCTGCGCCGGGTGTGAAAGCAGCAGCAGTAGCACTCGCCTCACAAAAAGCATTTGACGCCCTCTCACCTGCAGCACTTCCCGGCGGCATTGATGTTTCAACATTGGGCGGCGGAGCCGGAGAGCTTGGCGGACGTTACCTTGCACCCGGTATCTATAAGTCAGCACCCGGTTCATTTGGCATCACCGGAGGAGATCTTACTCTTGACGGCCGCGGCGATCCGAACGCAACCTTTGTATTCCAGATGGCAACAACACTTACCGTCGGCGGCCCTGGCGCCGCATTCCCACAGAGCGTTTACCTGATCAACGGTGCTCAGGCCAAAAACGTTTTTTGGCAGGTCGGAAGTGCCGCAACGATTAACGCAGCCGGCGGTGGCAGCATGGTTGGAACGATCATTGCGTTTTCCGGTGCTTCATTCTCAACAGCCGGTAACACCACACTGACAGCCCTCGAAGGCAGAGCACTTGCCCTTCATGCATCAGTTACCATGGTGAACACCGTCGTTACCGTACCGGCACCATAGACATAACGCAACAGACCAGCTCTAACGGTTAAAACGCAAAAACAGCATAAAAAAGTGGGGACAGGCTGAGAAGGTATTTTCAGTCCATCCCCACTTTTGCATGTGCGTTCCAGCAGGATCTTAAACAGTGAACGAACCGCGCACCCTACCCTTCATATTTGATAGTTATGTTGTACATGACAGATAATTTTGACGGATATCTCATCATCATGCAAAACAGCTTATACGTTACGCTTTAATGTCAGCAACTTACGTAGGTTTGCACCATATCCCCACTCTGGCATGCATGTTGATATGTAACACTCCAGCAGAAAGACGGCATTGAAACGGTTCCTGCACATTTTAAGTGATAATTGTACCCTGGAGGACACATGAAAATATTTACAAAAGGATCAGTTGCACATCTGCATGGTGACTTGAATCTATCCGGAGTGACCAACACCATTATAAACTCATTGGCGATCTCATTACAAAAACTGGGATCGGCCAGTGAGAAGACCTTCCACATAGACTGCGGCAAGGTGCGTTCGGCTGACTACAGCGGCCTGCAGCTGCTGTATGTGTGGATGCAGTGTGCAAAATTCCGGGGAGTTGAGGCATCGTTAGTCAACCTGCCAGACAGGTTGCAACTGGATATAGAGATGATGGGATTAGGTGATTGTTTTGTCGGCACCGCAGTTCATCAGTAAATCTGTCAATGACGTACAGTTCACAAAAAACATTCACTATCTCAAGGAGAAATCATGAAATCAATCAGCATTGAAAAAGCGTTAATTACACTCCTCGCAGTTGCATCGCTGGGCATAGCTACAATCGCTTCTGCCCAGGACAGGCCTGACTATTTCGAGCTTAAGGCCGGTGTGTATTCACCCAGTTCATCCCGTAATCTTGATTCCTACACAAACAGCACCAGAAACAACTTCGACAGTAACACAGGCTTTGCAGGTGAGGTCGCCTTTGGTCACTACTTCCTTCCCATGGTTGCCCTGGAACTGGGAGGCGGATATTTTGAGAGTAAAGGTTCGATTGCAGCAAAACCGGGGGAGCTTAAACTGAAGGTTGTACCCCTGGTCGCAACCGGCAAGGTTCTCCTTCCTCTCGGACTGGTTGAACCATACGGTCTGTTCGGTATCGGGGCCTACATAACTGATCTGAAAGACAACAGTAATACCATAAGTGGTTCCACGGATATCACCTATGGCTTACACGTCGGCGCCGGTGTGAACATTAATATCCAGGAGAATTTGTTCGTTGGAGTTGAAGCAAAATACCTCTGGGCTGAACCTTCTTTCGGCGGCCAGCATATAAATCTTGACGGTTTTATTACAACAGCCGCCATCGGCTTCAGGTACTAGACGTCTGCACCTATTTTCAGAGCGATACCAGAGGGGGACAATTATGGAAGAACGTGTAAAGGAGAAGTCCGGCGGACCGTTTCACAAACTGAAGAGTTCATTCAAGGAAATATTCGGCAAGTCGGAATTACCAACATTTAAAACAGTCCCCCCTGATGAAAAACCTGCCGGAAACTATCAGGAGATAGTTCGTTAAGATTCATACTTCACTGCAGTACGCCTGAGGAGGCTCGTCAAAATGAAAAAAATAATTTCCGCAGCAGTTGCCACACTCGTCGCCATGTCGTTCACCGCAGTAGTCTTTGCTGCAACCCCGGAGAAACCTATTGTTATCGCCAGCCCGGCTGCCGCTCCCGCCACTGGCGGTGAAGTAAAGAAAAGCGAGTATCCGACCCAGACGACAGCAGAGGCCAACGAAGCAAAAGCCAAAGCGGAATCAAAAGAGGTTAAAGCAGCGGCAAAAGCGGAAGCAAAAGTTGTGAAAGCCAAAGCGAAGGCTGAAGCAAAAGAAGCAAAAGCCAAAGCAAAGGCTGAGGCAAAGGAAGCAAAGGCAAAGGTAAAAGCGGTTAAAGAAAAAGCCGAAGCCGATGCCAAAGCGGCAAAAGAAGCCGCTTCTCCAACAGCTAAATAGGTATACCCTCAGCAGTTTCAAGAAAAGAGCATACCTGTTGTACGAAGGTATGCTCTTTTTTTGTCTTCCAACCCGTTGGGAGACTTACATAGGTCTGGATAGTGTTCATCAAGAGCGGTTCTAAAACGAGGAGGATTATGTATGAAGAAAAAAATAATTGCGCGGTATACCGCACCAGGGCTCGTAGCCATTGGCATATGCGTGGTAACCGGGTGTGCAACACCGGATACGGCCAGCTCTCGCTTCCCCCTACTGGAAGAAAATATCAATGCTGCCAAGGCAGTTGACGCCGGCGTCTACGCCCCGGTGCCACTTAAATCTGCGGAGTCCAAACTGGCCTCAGCCAAATCGGCTGTAGTGATTGGGGATATCGATGCTGCGAACAGGTTTGCAGATGAAGCCATGGTGGATGCTGAGTATGCCCAGGCACTTGCTCCGACTGAAAAAGCGAAGAGTGAGGCCGTGAAAATGCGCGAGACCATACAGGCCGTGCGCGACGAAATCAAGAAATTACCGGTCGTCCACTGAGGCGCCGAGGCATACTGACCAGTACGGTGAGGTGCCGAATACGAGCAAACGAAGGTAGCGCTTTGATTTGGAACTTGAATAATTCACCATCCCATTACACAAGGAGTTGCTATGAATATCAGTCGTATTTCATACCAGTTAAAAGCCGCTGCCATTAGCGTTTCTGTTGGAGCAATGCTCACCGGATGCTCGGGAGCAATTGATCCGAGCGAGCAGATCGCCAGAGATCGTCTGGAACAGGCACGCAGCGCCTATGCAGAGGCAAAAGCCAATCCGATGGTAGAAGCGCATTCCATGAAAACACTTCTTGGAGCAGAAAAGGTATTACAGGAAGCGGAACAGGTGAACAAGAAGGCCTATGCGCCGAACCCGAATGAAGCATCCAGGGGCTATGATGCCGATGATAAAAAACTCTTTTTCGATGATGTCTCCCGCCTTTCCTACATGGCAGAGCGAAAATCACAGACCGCGGTGGCTCTTGCTGAAGGTGTCGGTGCGCAAACCGAGATAGTAAGGCTTGGCAAGGAGCGGGCAGAGGTACAGCTGTTAAAAAGCCAGCTCGAGCAAAAACTGCTCCAGCAGGATTTGAATGAAAAAGCTGCCGCATTGGAACGGGCACGCCAGCAACTCGCAGTAGCGAGCAGCGAGGCTGACCGGGCGAGAATTCTTGCAGACATACATGCGCAGGAGGCGGCAATTTTAAAGACACAAGCTGATGCACAATACAGAGAGGCGGAAAAGGAAAAAGCCGAACTCGCCCAACTGTTGAAAGAATTGTCGGAACTCCAGGGCCAGTTGACCGACCGCGGCATTGTGCTGACGATCGGCGACGTACTGTTTGCGACCGGTAAATCTAACCTGAATGTCAGCGCCCAGTCCAGTATGGACAAGATAGCCGGGTTTCTGCAGAAAAAACAGAACAGGAACCTGCTGGTTGAAGGTCACACTGACAGCGTCGGCAACGAACAGTACAATCAGGAACTTTCCGAGCAGCGCGCCGCGTCTGTTAAAAACGCTCTGGTATCACGAGGCATTGCCGGCGAACGGGTTGTCACTATCGGCTACGGAGAGAAATACCCGCTGGCAGGCAATGACACCGCTGTGGGCAAGCAGCGGAACAGAAGGGTTGAGGCCATCATCCTCAATGAAGGTGTCACACCTGAGAGTCAGTTCAGAAAATAGAAACTGGAGAGGAGAACGTACCCAATGAAAACAAGCAGTGCCAGGATTCCATTAACATCCGCTGCCGCCTTGCACGTCCGTGCCGAAGAACGGTTGGCGGCAAAAGCATCCGTCGTGAGTCTCCCTGAAAACAGGATATCAGCAGAGCGAATTGTCCATGAGCTCGAGGTACATCAGATCGAATTGGAAATGCAGAATACGGAACTGCGTGAGGCACGCTTTGAAGTGGAAACCGCTTTGGAAAAATACACTGACCTGTATGAGTTTGCACCGGTCGGTTATCTCACCCTTGACCGCAACGGGGCAATCAGCGCCATGAACCTCGCCGCTGCCAACCTCCTGAGAATCATGCGGTCGCTCCTGATCGGGCGGCAGTTCGGGGAACTTGTCACAGAAGAGAGTACGCCAACCTACAACGCCTTCATCGAATCGGTCTTCACCAGCCAGAGAAGTGAAACATGCGAAATCGAAATCGTGGATAATGCCGGTCTTCCCCGTAACCTGCAGGTTGCAGCAGCCGCTAGTGCATCGGGCGGTGAGTGCCATCTCGCCCTGATAGACATCACCGACCGGAGAGAAAACATTCTGCAGAAGGAACAGGAACACGAAAAGCTCGAACAGGTCCCTACCGTTCTGAGTACGCTCAAGCTTGAACTGAGCACCTTTTGTCTTCGTGATGCACTGGATTCCTCACTGACGATGCTCAAGGAGAAAATTCAGGAAGCTGGCGTGCGCATCACCAGTAATTTTGCCGTAGAAGTTGACGAACGCATCGTAGCTGATTGGGGGAAAGTTAAGCTGATCATCTTCAGCCTGCTCTCCAATGCGGTCAAGTTTACCCCGGCAGGGGGGACGGTGGGGGTGAGCGCCGTCAGAGAAGGTCATTTTATTAAAATTACCGTTGCGGACAGCGGCATCGGCATAAGGGGACAAGATCTTCTGCAGCTCTTCCTGGGTGTCACCCCTCACACATCGGTGTACACAAAAAAATTCAAAAGTACCGGTCTCGGCTTGGCACTGATCAGACTGATGGTTGAGCTTCACGGCGGCACGATCTGGGCGGAAAGCGAGATCGGCACGGGAAGCAGATTCAGTTTCACCATTCCCCTGAGAAACTGCGCAGGAATAACCTGAAGGGAATAATGAAACAACCTCTCTCATCTAAAACCGTACCGCTGTTTTTACTGTTCCTGATTGCTTCCGGGACTATGTTCTTTGCCGGGACAGTTTTCGCTCTCGAAATATCAAATCAGGGTGAAAATCATCTCCGCTCAATCTATCAACAAAACACGACGCGGCTGGACAAGAGCAGTTTCGGCCTGCCACTGTTTCTTGATTCCTTTGAACGGGACAACAGAGTCCATGTTGACGTCTATGGAATCTTCAATTCTCCCTTCACTTCCATTGCCGATGTGCTCAAAATCCCGGCAAACTGGTGCGATATCGTTTCCATCCACCCGAATGTCAAATCATGTACCTACGGCGGAGTGCCGGGATCCGGCCAGCTGACATTCTACGTCGGCAAGAAAACCTACCAACCGCCGGAAGATACGCGACACGTCGTCTATCAGTATCGCACCGTCACACATCATAACAGCTATATGGATACAATTCTCAGTGCCGATTCAGGCCCCTTCGGCACAGAGGGGCATATAATGAGATTCGAAGCTATGCCGCTTGCCGGCGGAAGAACGTTTGTCCACGTCAGTTATGAGTACAGCGACAGTGTTGCCCTACGCCTGGCAGCAAAGGTCTATTTTGCAACCATCGGGCGGGACAAGGTTGGGTTTACGGAAACCGGCACTGACGATGATGGCAAGCCCACGTATATCGGCGGCCCGCGTGGTTCGATCGAGCGCAACGCCGTACGGTATTATTTTGCCATACAGTCATTTATGAATACGCAGAGTTCTGCGGAAAAAAATCGGTTCAAGGTCAGAATAAGCGATTGGTACGACCGTACCAGCCATTACCCGAAGCAGCTCTTCGACCTTGACCGGAAGGACTACCTGGCGTTTAAAACAAGCGAGCACGGCAACCAGCTGATGCTGCAGCAAAAAATAACGACGCCTCTTCAGTGAGACGTATGCTGTGAGTGTATGGAGGCAGTGGATATGGTGTTGAAACAGACTGAGAGTAATCCGGTTCGCCCAGACAGGGGAGAGGATATGGGAGAAGGAGAAGGGTACGCTTCCACATCCATCGGTACCCCCGGCCGGAGACGGAATCACCAAACCATTACATTTCGTTAGACCGCTTCATTGCTGTCTTGTGGATTCTTTAAGGATAGCGTGAGATGCGCGGGGTGTTCTGCAGGAGCAGCTTCAAAGCGCAGTAGCCGTTCGGCCGGATCCTGATGATAGTAAGTGCTGAGGACGTGATACAGATCCGGTGCATGCTGCTGAAGCAGTTGGGGACGGTCAAAAAACTCCTCGGTGGCTACGGCAAAGAATTCACCTTCGTTTTTAGCGCCATAACTGTCCAGGAACGTTTTGTGGCCCTGCTCCGTAAGTTGGCGCAGTCTGAGGAATTCGCGGGAACAGACTTCCACCCATTCGGTAAGCTGAACACCATCGGCAAGTGGCGGGGTTCCGTCGACGGCACCATCAAGCATATCCAGTTTATGGGCGAATTCATGGTACACAACGTTATGACCCCGTTCGGGGTGCCGTGACCCTTTGAGAACAGCATCCCACACGAGGATCACCGGGCCATGGGTGAACGCCTGTCCTAAAATCGGTACATCCCCATCCAGAGTACCTTCTACTCGCTGAAAGACGCCGGGATGCTGTTCCGGAATCACAACGGTGGATGGATAGACGAGAATCGAATCAACATTGCGATAGTAGTCGTGGGGAAGCCCCAGTTGCAACAGGCACGCCTGAACCGAGATAGTGACACGGATCTCGTCAGTGAGCTCAAGTCCGCCACACCCCTCCCACTGCTTCTCCTCCAGAAACACCTGAGTCATCGCGCACAGTTCAGCGCATTCAGCTGCGTCAAGGAGACCGAAGTGGGGGACGTTTGCACTCACAAACTTATCCCACTCCGCAGGGAACGGGCGCGACCGCACTTCGGCGCGGTGATGATCACGAAGCCAGTGGAACATAGGCACTCTCCGTTTTTTGTTCGCTACGCGGTAATGGTTCGAAAACAACTCCATTAATTTGCACAGAAAAAATCACTGATTTGCGTTGTCGCGCCATTCGACAGCACCAAAAAAAGAGTCGCCGGTAAAGGTATAGACAAGGCTTGTCGTATTTTCACTTTGATGTCTGCGTGGCTGAGTGCCATATTGGGAATCACGAATCGACTCGACAAATTGAAGCCCTAATCCGTGGCGACCATAAACCCTGATGTTGAGTGCCGTCTTGATGCGTATAATCGTCTCTGAGCCCCCTGCAGCATCAAATGCGGAACTGCCCACAGTGGTATAGTGTCCCGTACCGTCGACATAGTAGCCACGTCCGACCACGTCAAGAGCGGCTCTCTGCCCAAAAAGCAGACGAAGCGCAAGGAGCCCCTGAGGAGCAACGCCGAAGTGATAGTCCCGTTCGCCAAATTCACCCGGAGTCGTGCCGGCAGCGCCAAAGCCGACACCACCCAAAAGGGTACCCTGGAGCGCCACTCCGGGAGCCACCCAATACTGGCCGGTGGTCCCCAGGGAGAGCGCTGTTGTTGAAACACGGAAGGCGACTGGTGACAGGTAGTCAAAGCTCCCGTAAAGCCCCCAGACCCCACGATAATTGTTACCCGCATGAAAATCTTTACCATACAGAAGTCCCCGCAACAGGATATTGTCGACAGGATTTGTTTTACCTCGACCACTTATCTCAAAGTCAAAATAGTCCAGAGGTCGTGTATAGGAATATCCCGGTTTGCCGGGCAGACCGTAGGACATGGCAAAATCCATGAATGGATCATACTGCTTCGGGCCGGAGGTGGCGGCACCAAGCTGCAAACGCCAGAATGTGGCGGGGTTGAGGCTCGGAAACTGTCTTTTATATCGATCACCGAATGCCGTGCGGTTGAATGCAGTGGGGGGCGATAATATCGCTGCTCCCGCTTCGTGCCAGGCATCCGGTTTGGAGCCACCTTCGTTAAGCACCAGTTCTGCCATCCGGAACAGCGCCTCACCGAGAAGACTTCCTGCGGTGCCGGTCGTAATCTGGTCATTGATTGATGGCGGATCTGTCTCACCAGCCATCTTCCAGGCAAAACTGCCCAGATTGCTATATGCAAGCGATTCCCAAAAGTTGAGGCCGGTTGAACGGGCCAGTCCGTACATGGTCGCTCCCTGATACGGATGGGCAAATTGGTTGATGTTGAAAGGATCCTTGTCAAAAACCCAATTTTGGTTTTTCAGATGGTCCCAGGTGCTGGACAAGCTGGAACTGAACACCTTTTTCCCGCCCTCCATCTGGTTGGGATAGGCGACTCGATCGTAGAGGTTGAGCAGGCCCAGAAAACCGGTAACCTCAAGGGCAGGAATGAGATAACTTTTATTGGGCATCTTTTCCCAGGGAGTAACCATTTCCGGCGCAAGCGCGGCAAGTTTCGGCGCATCAGGCGGATTTTCAGACACAATAACATCCACTACTCCGGGGCTCACTTCACTGTGTGCAGCACCAACAAAACAAGCTGAAAAGCATACGAATGGGACCAGTATCTTTACTATCATTGTAATTACTCCGGGGTTACTGACAGCAGAGAGCTTCACCATGAATCCGCGACATGATGCGGCAGAATGTTAAAATGATCGATGCCAGCGCAGACCGAGAAAATTGGGGCCGATAACCGGCGCCAGGTACGTCGCATGTTCCGGAGTTACCGTCATCAAGGCGACACCATACGCCAAGGCACCGGCGGCAATGACATCGCGCCAGTGATGCTTGTCTTCTTCAACACGAGTGTACGCAACATAGGCAGCGGCGGCATAGGCGGGGGCCCCCCACTTCCAGCCGTAGCGCTCACCGAGGAAGGTTGCACCGGACATCACGAAGGCAACGTGACCGGACGGAAACCCATAATGGTTGCCGTTTGGCCGCTCACCCAGACTGGTTTCATTGAAGCCGAGCCGAAGGGCAGAGATGAGCACCTGATTCACGCCGGTGTTGCGCAGCCACTGTTTTTGTCCCTCGATATCGTCAGTGAAGTACGCAACGGCCAGTCCGGTCAGGGGAACGACTGCCGTCAGGATGTCGGTTGCCACAATTGTTGGTCCGTTCCCGGCACCGGCAGGTTCAGCGGGCAATGAAAGCGCGGTGAAAATCAGGAACACAGGCAAATATCTGGTAATACTCATAGAAAGTGTCCTCCGGGGGGTGGTAGCCTCAGTGACGGTGATGAAGGTGGAACTGCTGTCAATACCTGTGCACGGGTTTGGAAGGGAAGCAGCTTCACAAGATCCATGCACTGATACATGTTCTTACTTGACTGATTCCTTTACTTTTTCCCCTGCTTTTTCGAGTTTTTCCCCTGTTTTTTCGACCGCCTTTTTGATCTGCTGCCCGGTTTTTTCAACTGCCTTGTCTATTTCCCTGCCGGATCGTTCCATAGGCCCTTCGTTTCTCTTGCATCCGAACATTCCACCTATCAGTATGCTCAACGACAATGCGATAATTATTCCTCTGTCAATTTTAATCATCTGGTGACTCCTCAGGTGCTTTTTTTCTTATATGAAGGTGAGTTTCTCAAAGCACAAAGGGAGCCAAGACATAACATATTGATATCTTTGATAGCGTTACACATAGCAGCCATACCAGGCCACCGTATATAACAGTAAAAGCAGATGTGGCGGATTTTCCCGCACACCGTGCAGCATTATTTCATGCAACTATTTTTTAGGGAGATCGCAAACGCCAAGAGGAAGGAACGTTGATGACGTCACATAGGCATGATTGACACGAGCGTGCCTGAGAGTGGGGTCACCGTCAAAACAGTCCGGATTTTTTTAATCGTCGCCTTTTTCCAGCATCCCATAGCCATATTTTCTGTACTTGTCCAATGTTCGCTTTGTCTTGCTCGAAGCCCGTAACGTCCCGGCATCTATGCGCCGTAACGCGTCCTCCGTTATCGAAACAAACTCCCGGTAATTGTCCCGGATGAAGGCATTTTTAGCGGCGGCAAGATATGCTTTCTCTGTTTTGAAGTGATAGTTTTTGCGTGGGAGAGCGATCTTCAGGTGAGGATGGAGCGGAGCCTTGATCAGTTCCGCTGTATCAGACGTTGTTGCTTCTTTTATATCCGGTTGGTGCACAACCTGTGGTGTCACCGGTGAGAGTGGATTCGGGTTGTCCATATGCGCTGCCGGATTATGAATGGTGTCCGCCGGATTTTTGATATCAGACGCCGGGTTACGCATTTTCCCCGCCGGGTTGTAGATCTTGTCAGCGGGGTTTTCAATCGAATACATCGCCGACATGACAGGAGAATACAAGCCCAGCAGCAGTGCAGCAATTCCACTGGCAACGATTCTCTTTTCCATACATCCTCCCATCATTACAAAAATTACTTCGTTGTTTCAGACTCAGCGTGGGCTATCCGCACAATTTCTTTGGCAATATCCTCAGGTGACAGAATAAAATCGATGCACCCGCTTGCGATTGCACTCTCCGGCATATCCGGTTGCACTGCGGTATCAGGCTTCTGCGCGATAGTAATGCCACCTACTTCTTGTATACCGCACAACGCTGCTGCCCCGTCACCATCAAAACCGGAAACAATAACGGCAATAAGCCTGCCGTCCCAGTTTTCTGTCAGGGAGCGCATGAACACCGTTATCACGTCGGGCCACCCCCGCGGCTTCGATATCGGCTTCAATCGGAACTCACCATCAAGAACGTGCAAATCACGTTTTTCCGGAATTATGAAGACATGATTGGGTTGGATATCCAATTTCTCCGTAATCAACTCAACCGGCATCGTCGTATACTGCGGAAGAATTTTATGGAGCAGTGTGGCAACCATTCTCAGGTGATTGACTATGACGATAGCAACACCCATATCGGCCGGCAGATGTTTCAGCAGGCGTGTGTAGGCATCAAGGCCACCGGCGGAACCACCCACACAGATAATGGGAAAATCGTTTTTAGAACTCAGAGGTTTCATCGAACCGCCGCCTTTCAGGCTGTCAGTACAACTTCACGTTGTCAGTGTTTGAACTTTGTTCTAGCACAAAGAGCGCCAACACAAAAAAGACAGAAGAAACCAGGCATTTGCTTGAAGAGTAACAGCTTTCGTCACAGAATCGCCATTCACACGGATTATGCGGCAGGTTCTAACCGCCATATGTGACGGTATCGTCAAGTAAGACAGACTCTCTTGACGGCTTTCATTGCCCATCCGAGCGATTCTTATTTTTTACCCAATAAAACATGATACTTGCAAATTACTTTATCTCATTCGTTTCTGGCACGTTAGTTGATGAGGTACTGAGTATGTTATGCCAGGGGCAGCAGTACCTCCCAAAGGCCCCTGGCTTTTTTAATCTGCAACAAACTACTATTCAAGGAGTGTCCCACATGCTAAAGCGTGTACCGTTCTATGGTGTTTCCGTCTTTATTGTTGCCGCATTACTGACTGCCGGTTGTGCCAAACAGGAAGTCGTCAGGAAGGACGAAGGAATTGCCCCTGCACCCGTTTCCCGGCAAGTTGAACAACCGCAGCCAAACACAACTGCAGCGACACCACCTGCTGCACAGATAACGGCACAAACGACGATAGCACCAAGTGTGACGAAGTCCCTTCCTGCAGAGACTGACCAGAATATGTCATCAAGCAAGCGGCTGCAGTCTGCTCTGGATAAAATCTATTTCAATTTTGATTCCGCCGAACTGTCCGTGTCCGCACGCAGTTCGTTGTCACATAATGCGAACCTGCTGATGAAACAACCGACTGCCACCATCCGTATAGAAGGTAACTGTGACGAGCGTGGTTCGGCAGAGTACAATCTGGCCCTTGGCGAACGGCGCGCAAAAGCAGCAAAACAATATCTGGTCACACTTGGCGTCGAATCAGCCCGTCTTTCTGTCGTCAGCTATGGTAATGAGAAACCGGATGTTCGTGCGAACGATGAAGCAGCCTGGGCGAAAAACCGTCGCGACGAATTTGTTGTTGGAACATCCACAACTATTTCAGCAAATTAATTTACATTTAAAAGCAAAAAGACAGGAAATTACACTCATGGGGTACATCAAGGAACGCCGTAAAATACTCATCACGGACAGAGATCATCGCAAAGAACAGGGAAGTTCCCGGTTTTACGGTGCGGATGGCCCAGGTGCTGAACTCACAATAAACATGATTCTGATCAGAATATTACCACGAGCATAGCCAAGAAACGTTGGGTGCGTTGAAGTGCACAAACAACCGAAGTGTCAAAGCCCCTCTGATATTCTGAGGGGCTTTTTAACACACGGCATGTGACACCAGTGAGAATGAACGCGTTCTATGCGCTGTTGATCTGAGAAGAACTGACCGATTCCAATCGTATCGGTGCTGTATTTACTACGCGAGGGCACCTGAAGATGACTGATGATAACAACAGTGCCTGCAATATGCAGAGCAAACCGATACCGAAAAAGCGGCTGTCCCTCCGTCTGATCCGTTGGGGTGTCGGTATATCGATAGCTCTTGTCCTGGTTCTTTATGGTGCATCATATTTTATTGATGAGCCTCTGCGCAGAATCACGGAAAAAAAAATCAATACCAACCTCACCGGGTATACTGGTCAGCTGGCCGGTGCACATTTCCAGCTTATTGGCCTGACACTGACCTTTAAAGGACTGACCCTGTTTCAGCAGGCGCACCCGGATACCCCTGTCATACGCTTTCCCAAAGTCACGACAACAATCCACTGGCGTGAGATCTTTTTTGGGAAACTTGTCGCTGAAGTGCTGCTGGATCAACCGGCACTAAACATCAACCTGCTGCAACTGCGTAACGAGGTATCCAGTACGATTCCTCTTAAGGATCGGGGCTGGCAGCAGGCGGTCGAGGACATCTATCCTCTTAAAATTAACAGCGTAATAGTCAATGACGCCACGTTCACCTATATCGACCAAGATCCGAAAAAACCGCTTGTTCTCAGTCATTTGAATCTTCAGGCTACCAATATCCGCAACATCCATCAGCCGAACCAGATCTATCCGTCCGCATTTCATCTTGACACGACAATCTTTGGCACCGGTCACGGTAGTATTGATGGCGATGCAAATTTTCTCGGTGAACCGCATCCCGGTATAAAGGCGCGCTTTAAACTGGAAAACACTCCACTCGACTATTTTAAATCGTTGATTTCCCGTTCAAATCTCACCATACAAGGCGGGGTTCTTCAGGCAAGTGGAGAGACAGAATTTGCACCAACAGTTAAAAGTGCCCACCTGAAAAACCTGACCATCCAGGGTATGAACATGGAGTATATTCATTCGAATCGTACGGCCGGCGCTGAAAAGAAACGCGTTGCCGTGGTGAAAAAGACCGCAAAAGAACTCAGTAACAAGCCCGGAATTTTAATTCAAGCTGATATCATTCATCTGACCGGGTGTACTCTCGGCATGGTAAACAATGCCGCACGCAGACCATACCGTGTCTTCTTATCTGAAACGGACGTACGCATAAGCAATGTTTCCAATCAGTTTAGCCAGGGAGCTGCGCAGGTTCACCTGAGTGCAAAATTCATGGGAAGCGGGATAACAACAGCTTCCGCAACGTTCCGACCGGAGAAAAGCGGTCCTGATTTTGATCTCAATCTCAAAATTGAGAATACCCGCATGACGTCACTGAATGATGTGCTGCGAACCTACGGGAATTTTGATGTTTCTGCCGGACTATTTTCCCTCGTATCAGAGATCCACGTCAAAAACGGGAGAATTTCGGGCTATATCAAGCCGTTTTTTAAGGATTTAAATGTCTATGACAGCCGTAAAGACAAGGGAAAGGGCGTTTTTCATCAGATGTATGAGATGATGATCGGTGGAGCCGCCCAGTTGCTTGAAAACCACTCTCACAAGGAAGTAGCCACCAAGGCTGTTATCTCAGGTGCAGTCGGCAATCCGGAAACCAGCACGTGGCAGATTGTCGGGGCACTCCTCAGGAATGCTTTTTTGCAAGCGCTTCTACCAAACTTCGAAAAAATAATACCGGGCAGTGGCAAGCACTGACCAAATCATAACAACTCACACAATATTATGCGGTCCGGAGAAGATACGATGAGTGAAGAATTAAAGAAAAAGCTGTCTGAAATATCGTTTTTGCTGGTTATAACGGTGGGTGCAATTATGCTCTGTACCGGCTATCTCGCGATCGTACTCAACTGGAGTTATTCCAAAGGTGAGCGAGTCGGGTACATCCAAAAGTTTTCTGAGAAAGGATGGGTGTGCAAAACCTGGGAAGGTGAACTACAAATGCTGCCGATATCAGGAGCACTGCCGGAGAAATTTGTTTTTTCCGTACGAGATAAAGCCGTCATCGAAAAAATCAATTCGTCGGTGGGGAAGAAGATTTCACTGTACTATGAACAGCATAAAGGTCTTCCCACAACCTGCTTTGGCGAATCAAGCTATTTTGCCGTCGACGCCAGGATTCTGGAATAGCGTCAGACGCTGATTCAAACGACGTATTTGGGCACGTCCTTTATTCTTCTCCTGCGGACAGTATACCTAAAGCCCATATACTAAAAAAACCCGCCGAAGCGGGTTTTACGGCCATCAAAAGGATCGCGGTTATTTTACAACCAGGTCATTTCTGACTGAAGCAACATTTTTTACACCTCGAGCCACTTCTCCCGCCTTTGAAACACTTTGGGCAGAATCAACAAAGCCGCTTAACTGTACTGTGCCATTGTACGTTTTGACATTGATCTGCAGAGATTTGAGCGTTGATTCCTCAAAGATGGCTGTTTTTACTTTGGTTGTAATGACAGAGTCATCGACATACTGTCCGGCTGTTTCATGTTTCTGTGTTGTTGCACATCCCGCAAACGTACCGATCAGTGCGCAGCAGGTTACGATTGTGATCATTCGATTCAGTTTCATCATGATTTATTCTCCTTTTATGTGTGTTTCTCCGTTACCGGCAACTGCACCGGTTACTATCAGTATTCCCGGTTCCTACATCCTGCCGGTCAACAGCAGAATGATCAGCACTAAAAATACCAACCCAAGTCCGCCACTTGGATAGTAGCCCCACTGGCGACTGTGCGGCCAGGTTGGCAGCGCCCCCAGCAGCAGTAAAATAACTAAAACGATCAGAATTGTTCCTAACATGGAGCGCATCTCCTTTTAGTCCGTACACATTCCGCGTGGCACATGTATTCAATGCACCAGTTGCAGTGAGCACACCGACAGTATTGATCTCCGTACCGCTATGTGCGACTAGCGTGCCAGAGTATCCTATCAAGTAAAACTGGTGTAAAGAGTTGATACTGCAGGGATAAATATGTATGTGAACTGGGAGAGGGAAAGGAAGAGGTAAGAGGAACTGTTACGGGTAACATTACTGCCAAATATGAAGGTCTACGGTGAGTAAAACCTGACCCTCCTCCTAGCAAAAGGGGGAGGGTCAGGTTTATGCCCGTACAATGCCGTACTTGCGCATTCGGGCGCGCAGGGTGCTGGCGTTGAGGCCAAGAAGTACCGCTGCACCGCTTTTCCCTTCAATGCGCCAGCCGGTTTTTTGAAGGACTTGCAGGATGTGATCGTGTTCCAACTCGACGAGGGCCATCACGTCACGCACTACCATCTCCTTTGGCTCATGAAACATATCAAAGCGATCCAGAACCTGCAGCACCGGGCCCTGGGTGATGATTACCGCCCTTTCGATAACACTTTCCAACTCCCGCACGTTGCCGGGCCAGTGGTGTTCCAGAAGAACGTTCAAGGTATCTTTTGAAACGGTCGATATCTGTTTACCGATCTTTGTGTTGAACTTGGCAACAAAATAATTAACGAGCAGCGGGATGTCGTCCTTGCGCTGCCGTAGTGGCGGCAAGACGATGGGGAATACGTTGAGTCGATAGAACAGGTCTTCGCGGAATTTACCTTTTTTGACCTCTTTAGCCAGATTCCGGTTGGTGGCCGCAATGATACGTACATCTGTCTTGATTGTGCGGGGACTGCCCAATCGTTCAAACTCACCGTCCTGAATGACCCGCAGCAGTTTGCTTTGCAGTTCCAACGGCATCTCGCCGATTTCATCCAGAAATATTGTGCCGCCGTCGGCCAGTTCGAAACGTCCGATCTGCTTGGAATCCGAACCGGTAAAGGCACCCCGTTCCCGGCCGAAGAGCTCACTTTCAACCAGAGATGCCGGCAACGTCGTGCAGTCTATTGTTACGAGCGGTCGCCCCTTGCGCGTGCTCCGACTATGGATAGCACGGGCGATCACGCCCTTGCCGGTGCCGGTCTCACCAAGAAGAAGCACGGTCGCATTCATGGGTGCAACCTGCTCGACCTGGGAAAACACCAGATTAAGTCCGGGGCTTTGACCTATAATATCCCCGAAATGAGCCTGTCGGGAAACTTCCTGCTGGAGATAGACATTTTCTGACTCAAGCCGGTCCTTTAATTCTTTAATTTCCGCATAAGCGCTCAACAGTGTCGCTTCTGCCTTTTTACGTTCCTCTATTTCCTGAGTAAGCTGCAGGTTTGCACTGTTCAAATCTGCCGTGCGCTCTCCAATTAAAAATTCCAGCTCATCATAAGACTGCTTAAGGATTTTATCGGCTTTTTTGCGTGCAGTTATGTCGAAATTGAGACCATCGAAACGAATCGGCGTACCATCTTCGGCATACGTTGCATGCCCGGCTGAATGGAGCCAGAAAATGTCTCCCGATACCGGATCAACAACTCTATGATCAATTTCGTACAAGGAGTTGTTGAGGATGGCCGTTTTAACGGCCGCCTTTGTCATGTCACGATCATCGGGATGAACGCAATTCCAAAACATCTCGGCACGTGGTTCAACATCAGGGTCTATAAAAAAACGCTTTCTGGTCAGCACGTCCCAGGTCACCTTCCCCTGCGACAATTCATTGAACCACATGCCGACACCGGTATTGGCAAGGACCCACTCAAGACGTCTCCTGATATTATGATATTCCTCTTCTGCCCGCTTGCGTCCACTTACATCAATGACTGCGACGCTACATTCCTGCCCCGAATTGAACGTACGTGACTCGACGCGGACAAAAAGTGCACCGCCCTCGCCTACTTTCGTAAGTTTTACCTGACAGGATTCTTTGCAACCGCCCTCAAATACTCTACTGAGAAATTCAGCAAAAGGGTGATGGTATGCAGCATCGACGAACTGCTCGAAGCGCCGTCCGGTAACAGAGGAGCGATCAATCCCGAGAAGGGTGGCTACGGTCAAATTGGCATTATGTATCGTACCCTTCTGATCCATGGTGCAGTAACCGACGGGAGCAAAATCGTAGAGATCAGTGCATTTGTCCAATGCCAACTCCAACTCGTCCCTCAATTGGCTGAGCTCTCTGTTTTGCATTTCCAGCTCAATTTGGTGCACTTCTAATTCATGCACAACGCGCTGCAAATCCGCATCGGTACGTGGAACACCCACGGCAGCAGATGTTGTGCGTAATTGTTCTTCTGCCAGGTGGCGGAACTTTGAATTCGCAGTTCCTTTGCTACTGTTGTCGTCTCCCATTTTCCAACCTCACGGACTCTGATTATTACAAAAAATGGTAGTGACTGTACGTATCCAGTATAACAGAACACTGGTTTAATTAAAATATATCATAATACTCGGGAATTTAGCCATATATTTGTCGATACGGTAACGATATTTCGATCGCATACTGCCCGCCATATTTGGCAGCTGCGTTATAGGCAACAGATTTTACTGACGGCTCCAGATTAAATCAGGGCGCACTGACTATTTTATAGCAACATTACCAGTACGTTGCATTCACCGGAGCAGCACCATAACAGTGGCACGCTAGTTGCGAACTACTTTCTGACTCGGTTGATATCAGTGGAAAATAATCAGCAGAAAAGGAGTGGCATTATGCAAATCAATGAAAAAGGTAAAATTGGCTGGATACTACTGTGGCTCGTGGGAATCCCGGTTCCGGTTTTACTGGTGCTGTATTTTCTGCGCGGGTGCACCTGAGATGAGAATATAATATGGAACGTCTCATCCCAAGAACTCTTGATGAAGCCAGGCGTGTGATTAAAATTGTGATCGGTTTCAGCATCCTGGTTGTCGGTATTGCCATGCTTGTAGTACCTGGACCGGCATTAATTGTTATACCTATTGGACTGTCGATCGTGGGCACCGAATTTCTGTGGGCCAGAAAACTTCTCGACACAGTAAGGCTGCGCATACTGCACATGAAGAAGGTACGGACCATGCCCTGCTTCAGGCGATAGTCAGGTGACACCACTATGCCAAAAAAAGGTTCTACCGTATCCACCAATCACGCACCCCGCCATCGTACTCTTCGTATCGAGCCGTCTCCCCGCACCATCATCGCGCTGGTGCTCCTTATCGCAGGTGTCTGGGTACTGACACAACTGCTTACGGTTGTGCTGGTACTCGTTGCGTCACTTACAATTGTCGGCACCATAAGCCCCGCAGTGCGCTGGCTGGAAGAACATGGCATCAGTCGCGGCATGGGGATTACCATGGTTTTTACCACCCTCGTGGCCGCCACGGTTCTCATCACCATACTGACCGTTCCATCACTTGTATCCCAGGCGACGGACCTGCTGGATCAGGAACCGGTCCTCAGAACCGGGCTGGTTAAATGGTTGCTCGGCTCACACCTGACCACTCCTCTGGCGGATATGCTCCACACCGTACGCTCCGGCGACCTTGCACGGATGGCCGCCACCAACGCCCTCACCTTCTCCACCCGCGCCATCAAAATTATTGCCTATATTCTCAGTTCCCTGTTTCTCGCACTGTATATCACCATAGACCGGGACCGACTGCGCGGCGGACTTTTTCTGCTGGTCCCACGAACCCACCATATCCGGCTTTCCCGGGTCATACTTAATCTGGAAACGATTGTCGGTGGCTACGTCCGCGGACAGATTATTACGTCTGCCTTCATGGCGGCCTTTGTGTTCCTGCTTCTGACCGCCTGTGGTGCGCCAAATGCTCTGGCCATCGCGGTGCTCGCGGGTGCTGCCGATGTACTTCCCTATGTTGGCGCCCTGATTTCAGTCGGTGCGGCGGTAGCCGCAGTGCTTTCTCTCAAACCCGCCATCATTATTATCGTACTGGTGCTGATGCTCTTGTATGAAGAATTCGAGAGCCGCGTTATTATTCCGCGGATTTATGGCCGGGCACTGCGCCTGCCGTCGTCGGTAATTCTTATATCGCTTCTGGCGGGAGGAGTTTTGCTGGGCATCGTCGGTGCGCTGCTCGCGATTCCGGTTGCTGCTGCAGCCTTGATGCTGGTTGAAGAGTTGCGGGTTGAGTTACCCGGACAGCAGGAACAGGCAGAAGACGTTGAAATCAGGGAGCGCGATGATCGAGGAGAAGAGGAGTATGAGCGCCGGGCCGAAGGAATGCCCGCCGAGCAGGCTGCAGCGATAGCTGTAGAGATAACCACCGAGCGCCATAATGAAGAGAACAAGGCTGACATACCTGGCAGCGAAGAACGAGGTCACCCCTCGATTTAAATACCATAACGGGAGAAATCACCGCCATGAGTACCACCAATCGCAATAAACCCTTTTCCATGATTCGAGAGTTCCAGCTTGCCGACTGGTTTACCCTGGCTAACGCGGTCTGCGGCACCGGGGCATTGTTTTCAATGCTGACATACCTGCAATCAGGCGATGTCACCCATGTCTACTTTGCCAGCGGGATGGTGTTAGCCGCATTTATCTTCGACGTGCTGGATGGGCGGATTGCCCGCTGGCGGCAGAAGCATTCCATCATGGGGCGTGAGCTTGACTCACTTGCTGATGTTATATCTTTCGGTGTCGCACCGGCGGTTATTGCCTATGGATGCGGGATGCAGGGATTATATGACCGAATCATTCTGACAGGATTTGTCGCATGCGGCGTGTCCCGTCTGGCACGCTATAACGTCACGGCAGATGAATTGTCCGGAGAGAGCGGTAAAGTAAAATTCTTTGAGGGAACTCCCATCCCCACGTCGCTGCTGCTGGTACTGGTGTTGTGCGTAGCGGCCTACCAGGATGCTTTACGCGACTCACTCTGGTTCGGGCATGTGTTGTTCGGCGGCTTCACTCTTCACCCGCTGGTTCTGCTTTTTGCACTTTCCGGTTCACTCATGGTCAGTCGTATTCGCTTCCCGAAATTCTGACATGTAAGTAAAACGCGAGGATACGTTGTAATGAAAAAGGGGCCAGGATATTATATCCTGACCCCCTGTATTTTTATCAATCCAGTTTCGGTCCCATTTCACCGTCACTTCTTATTACAATTCGAATTACACTTTATCAGCATTCTGCCGACGTTTCATCATAAGCACCAACACGAGAAGTCCGGTACCGAAAAGCATCACGGTACCTGGCTCCGGTACCGGTGCCGGGGTTACATCACCACTACTCACACTGCCGCCGCCACCGCCGCTGTATCCGTCGCTGCCAAAGTCGGAACACCCGTTATTGAGGGCTTGCGCGCTGCTGTTGGAGATGCGATTGTCCGTCATCGTCACTGCACCGGTAAGTGCAATGGCTCTGCCGCAGAGAATCTGCGCAGTTGGATCAAGCCCAACGCTTGCAAGTGCAAGAATATTGCCTTCGAACTTTGAGCCGGTACCCAAGGTTGCAGAACTTCCGACCCGCCAGTACACACCGTTCGTTGAACTTCCATTGATAACCGTTACCGTTGAGGCACTTGCGGTTGTCAGGGCACTACCGACATTGAACACAAAATCTGCATTGGCGATGTTCTGAAAATCAAGAATCAGGTTTCCGGTCAACTGAGCCGACGAGTCAAAATTATAGACACCGGCGGTAAGGGTCGAGTGGCCTGCCGAACCGAGGACAAAACCGGTATAATTTGCCGTCGGTGCCATAGCGGCAAGGATATTGTAGGCATTCGTCGCATCAGCCAGAGCAAGTTGCGCGACGCCGTCATTCGCATGTATCGTTCCACCACTTACCGCTGCAGTCGGATAAAAGCCGGTGATCGATGTGCCGGGTGTCACTCCGACATTCCCGAAAATTGTCGTGGTTGCGTTGGGGTCGCTATGGCCGTTCGTCACCGCTGCGGCACCCAATACCGCAAAACTCTGTGCAGAACCAAGCAGAGGTGTGGCAGATGCGGCGGTTGGCAACATGATTGATAGCAGCGGCACAACTGCAAACAGGGACAGCAACGTGCACTTTACTTTGGATCCGGTAAGTTCAGCAAATATGCTGTGCGATTCTTTAGAATGTATTTTCATTTTGTTCTCCATTTTTTTGTGTTTTCGGTTTGATATTCATGTACCCGTATTCTGTTCTCGATACCTGCATAAACGGCTTCTTTTGTGCACAGCTTTCCGGGCATTACTCCCCGCCTGCAGTCACATTCATGCGTCACCACCTCCCCAGCATAGAGTTCCGATCTTCAGCTTACGGATGTATTCCATGACGATAGAGATGAGCAATTACCACGCCGTAAACCAGTACGACACCAGATTCTTCAACATACTGATTATACAGTGGTAATTTTACTGAAGTGAATATGGCAGGAAATTTCCGTCAAGCGGTAACTGTTACCACAAACAAGAACTGCAATATGTGACGGGTGACGGTGAGGCAAAAAATTGTCTTCAACAAGCTGATACATCATTGCTGACAGCCTTTTACCTCGCAGACCGTATCTTGTCTCTCCCTACCGTAACCCAACCTGATGCACGTTTGAATTTAACAATCTCATTCGCTTCAATAAGGGAGTCGAGAACAAACCCCTTTACGTAGTCGTAATAATTATCAGTGCGGAGAATTGGTATTAGCATGCTGTACCCCCTTGATGTACCAAAAACCTATTGCTGGATGTGCAGTTGTATTTTGAACAACTATCAATGCGAAATACTGGTGAAATAGAGACAGGCTGATGGCATCACAACCTGTCTCTAGTTTTTGTATCTATGCGTTCAAAGCGTAACTATGCCGACCAGCGGCAGATCATTTCGATTCTTTGTCGTGATCCTTGGCATGGTCTTTATCGTGATCATCGTCGTGATGATTGTCTTTGTCATTGTCATGGTCGTGATCTTTATCTTTGCAGTGATCCTTTGGTGGGTCAACCGGTGGAACAATAATCGGTCCGGCACCGCCACAGGCTGAGACGGCAACACCGGTCAACGTCGCGCCGGCCTTTGACAGGTCTCGGCCCATCAGGCTGCCGCCGGTAAATGTGCTGCCTGCACCAGAAAGGAGTGTCCCCTGAAAATTCGAAGTCGTCATTGTAGCGGCCTCGGCAGCCCACCAATACACATTGCACGGATTTCCACCGCCGGACATGACAACCGAGAAGTTAGTGCCGGTCAGGGCACCTGTTCCGAGCGTTCCAACTTTAAAGATCCATTCTCCGTTTGCAGGACCGTCGAGGGTCAACTGGCCGGTGAGAGTTGCTGCTGCATCGAAACAATACACATTCGGGGCCAGCACCTGATTTGCAAGATCACCAGTCAAGGTTACATTGCACGGTTGCTGGGCAAACAGGTCGTACCCGACGAGAAAGTCGCTGTACGCGGCAATGGCACTTGCATCACCCTGGTGAATCGTCCCGGTAACTGGACTGGTTGTCTGAGTAACTGTGCTGAACGGCAGACCTGAACCGACATCTCCGGTGACAGTTGAGTCGGTAAGAGTCACTGCCGTACCGCCAAGGATTGCATAGGATGCGGACGTTCCCAGTGCCGGTGCGGCTTCAGCGAGTCCCGGATGGAACGGTGCCGCAGCAAGAAACAGTGAGGAGAGTGCAATTGCACCAAGTTTTACTGAGAGTTTGCGAAAAATATCCACTTTGATTTGCTTTTTCATTTTTTATTCCTCCATTAATCCTGTTTATGTAACACAATGCAGCCTATCTCCCTTTTTCCTGTCATATACATTCAATACTGATACAGCTCCTTACAAAACATTATCTGCGCCAGCTTGATTCATATTCTTTGCTGCAAAACAGCTGGAATGTAACTGGAGGGTTTCATCTATCGTGCCAAGGGGCAGAAACATTCTTTTTAAGCGCAAGTATCTGGTTTAATTGTGCTATTATTTACACGACAAATTACATCAACAAAATTTCTGTCATATATAACAACAAGACAGAGTTATCCACCATATTGTACGGGGCACAAAACCTTCGCAGTGTCAGTATTTTCAAGTCCACAAGTATGTAGCAGGGGTGGGGCGGCGAAGAGGCGGTGCAGTTGTTACGGAAATGGAGGGTAACGACGGGAATCGAGTGAGTTTCTTTATCTCACTCGACATGTATGTGCGAGTTTTTCAGCGGAACACGCTATTATGGGAATTGCTTTATAACGACGTCAGCATTATTAGCGTGACGGACAACTCCAAGAGCCAGCAGTTCTTGAAGCAAGTCACTCCGCGGAGGTGTGGCACAGGCTATCCTCCGATGCAGTCCCTGTACATTCCGAGTGCCTTTTGCCCGCACGGCAGTTCGATGAGGTATTTTATCTTGAGACAACTCCCAGCCAATAGTCCATAACTGCTCTGGATCCTGGTCACGGTTCGGAGTAGCAGCCTGACTGTGAGCGGAGGAAAAAACAACCAGTAACGGTACGAAGAGGAAGAGGATGATTGAATGTTTCATGTGAAATCCTTTCTGAAGCGTTGAAGTAACTCACACGGTACAGGCTCTACAGAAATGCACCCGTGCGCACCTGCAGCCGAATGTATTAATGGCAACTAGTGTGCCAGAGAAGTTCTGCACCGCAAAGATGCACAAGAGCCTGATTGTACATATAAAAAGGTACGTAAGAATGAGAGGATGGATAAAAACCGTCAGAGGATTCCGTATCATGTACGATAACTGCTATATATGGCGGCGAGTGAGGAGATCTTGTTTCGTACTGGTGGTTCACAGCACCACCGGCTTTCATTATCCCACAGCAAGGGCCGCATAGATACGGGCGGCATTCAGCACCTCAGCAAACATGACATGTTCGTCGTGCGTATGAGCTGTTTCCAGAGAACCGGGACCAAGTATCAGCGGCTTTACCCCTGCTGCAAAAAAAAGATTGCCGTCGGAATGGGAGCGAAAGGCATCCATCTGTAACTGCAGTCCGAGATGGTGGTAGATGTCCCCTACGATCCGGGCCAACCGGTTCGCGGTGCCAAGATTGTACCCGGCCGAAGCGAAATCAAAGCTGACGGCCAGATCCAACCCGGGAATTCTGCTCTCAAAGGTTGATACGATCTGGCGGATTGTATCCTGAAGGAAAACCGGATCTCGGTCAGGCGGCAGATGCAGGTCAATCCAGGTTTCACAGCGATCCGGAACTACGAAGCCGG
>JAQTXD010000044.1 GCA_028688955.1 Desulfuromonadaceae bacterium | reverse complement strand
AAGAGCAGAGTAGACGCATAGTCGCGATCATAAATCCAGGCGGGGGCACGTGACACAATCCGCTCACCGAGAAACAAGCGCAGGTCTTGAGGAAGGGCCTCGCGATCAAGTGCGTCTGAGAGGAGAATCTCGCGCGGGTTGATGCCGACCGCCTCGGCCAGCGCGGCAGCGGCACCGGGCTGCTCGGTCGCCCGGAATTCGCCGGTGGACACATCGAGCCAGGCACACCCCCACCTACCGCCTGATGAGGCTTCACAGAGTGCGAGCAGATAATTATTCTCGTCGGGAACAAGGCTCTCGGATTCGATCAGCAGACCGGGCGTAACAACCCGTACGACCTCACGGCGGACAATGCCCTTGGCCTGTTTGGGGTCTTCTACCTGCTCACAGATGGCCACTTTGTAGCCTGTCTCTATCAGCTTGGCAACGTACGGAGCGGCAGAATGAAACGGGATGCCGCAGAAGGGGATTTCATCACCGCTTCCCTTGTTGCGGGAAGTCAGGGCAATATCCAGGACACGGGACGCAAGCAGGGCATCATCGAGGAACATTTCATAAAAATCCCCCATGCGAAAGAAAAGGATCGCATCAGGATACCCCGACTTAATCTCCAGATATTGTCGCATCATTGGGGTTTGTTCTGCCATGCAGGGTACACCTTTCACTGTATAAATGGGTGATTTTAACTACTTGACTCCGTACAGCTGTCGGTAGGTAGCCGCCGAGGCGTATACTTTTTTCACATATTCCCGGGTTTCCTGATAGGGGATACTCTCGATAAATTCATCCTTCTGAAGCCCCTTGAAACTCCTTTTCCAGCGCCCCAACGCACTTGAACCGGCATTATATGCGGCCGCCATGTAGATGACATCGCCGTCATATTCTTTCATCAGGTCATGGAGATGTTTTGTACCCAGGCGGATATTATACTCCGGCACGGTCAGACGCTGCGGATTGAACTCTCCCTTTTCATGGGCAGTCAACTTGGCCGTAGCAGGCATCATCTGCATGAGGCCGATCGCTCCGGCACCCGATTTGATCGCGGGAGCAAATCCGCTTTCGGCACGAATCAGCGCATACACCAAACCTTCTGACAACCCGTTAAGCGCGGCATGCTGACTGATAAACTCGGTATACGCCCGGGGGTAGCCGGCTGACCAGAGCGGCAGGGTCCCCTTCTCCCAGATGACAGGACGATTCTGCATGAACAGGGAAATGGCCGAACCATAGTCTCGCATTTCCAGATAGACCCTGGCCAGGACAGGAAATTGCCCCTTCCTGTCCCCATTCTTCTTGCGACCCGCGGCGAGTTCTGCCCGCGCCTCTTCAAGCAGCCCGAGAGAGGCAAGCAGGCGTGCCTTATCAAAACCGACCGGGACCGGTAATTCCGTTACGGGGTCACGGCTGCCCAATGCTTCGCGAGTATCTTTGATTCCCTTTTGTTCGCGATACCAGGTGGCATAGAACCCGGCCGGGAACTCATCAAGCAGTGTGCGGTAGTATGCAGCAGCCGCTGCATCCCTGTTCTTTTCCAGCGCTTTCGCCAGCCAGTACAATACTTTCTCCCGCTGGGAATCGTCGGTGAGCAGGGATTTAAAAGCATTTGCAGCAGCAGTATATTCCCCCGCCAGGTAGCGGCACCATCCCGTTTCCCAGACCGACCGTGTGACAACCCTCGTATCTGTTGAGAGCCGGGAAGCCTGGTCAAAGAGTTGCGCCGCTTCAGCATACTGCCCGAGTCCGCGCTTGAGACCGGCGGCTTCAAGCAGGGCGTCATCGGCAAACTCCTGTTTCTTCCCCTCTTCGGCAAGCCCCAGATACATCGCAAGAGCCCGTTCTTTCAGGTCCTGCCGTTCAAGTGTTTTGGCAAGCCAGAATCGCGCCTCGGAACGCACGCCGGGGAGAGGAGTGGCGGCAGCCTTGACAAACTGTTTTTCGGCATCCTTATACCGTTTCAGGCGGTACTGGGCCATGCCGGTCCGAAGATCAATCCGGGGAATGAGTGTTTGGGTCTGCGCAGAAACAGGTATCATTTCCAGAGTCTTTAACGCGGCACTGTATTCATTCTGTGCATAGAGGGCGGAAGACCGTTTCAGGAGCTCTTCCGCCGTATACGGCGGAAGTTTCGGTGCTGTCGGCTCAAGTGCCTTGAGACGTTCCTGCGCCTTGGCAGCAAGGGGCGAAGCCGGATTATTAAGCCATATACTCCGATAGGTCATCGCTGCACCACCGGCATCCGACAGTCCCTCCCGGCAGCGCGCCGACTGAAAACTGGCATCAACAGAATCACCACCCGAAGGGTATTTTTCTATGAACGTCTGGTAGGACGTAAGCGCTCCCTTATAATCTCCCGATTCATACAAAATATCTGCCAGCAGCTTTCCCGAGCGGCGGAGAGCCTTTGAGGCAGGATACAGCGTCGCGATTGAGCCCGCCTTTGCTGACGCGGCTGGATACCGCTTCAATTTCTGGAGTGCTTCAGCCTGAAAGAGCGCAGCATAATCGGCAATGAGCGGCAGTTTCTGCTCCGCTTCGGCAAGAAGTGCAGCGGCCTCCTCAAATTTCTCCATTCGCAACGCCGCCATTCCCCGGACAAATGAGCGGTGGCTCTGGTCGGATGATTTTGCCGCGGTCGCATAGGCAGCAGCAAAATCCTTATCCCGATACAGGGCAGCGGCACGATTCAAAAAGTCGTCTGTAGCCAGCGTCTGAGAAGAACCTGCAAAAATTGTTATTCCGGCAAAGGCCAGCAGAACCGGCCTGAAACGATATGACATGGAACTACCTTTCGTGAAAAAGGCCGTGAGCTGCTGCCCATGGCCGGATTTGAATACTATCGTGACCAGATTGACACTACTGCAGGGCGACCGGAAGAGCGTGTGGCCAACGAAAGCGGGGCACCTGCGTCAAAGCCCCCTGCGGGACAGTTCATCATGATAAAACTTTTGATACAGGACATCATAATCACGGCTGCCGGGAGCTTTATTGCGCAATTTCGCCTTGACCGCTTCCTCAATTTCATCCACAGCCCCGAAAAATGATTCCAGGGATTGCTTGACTCTCCTGAGAGCCCGACTCTCATCGGACACATCAGCCAGGTCGTCACGCCAGATACACGTTATAATTTCATGGGCAATCGTTGAAATACGGTCTTCCGATAACGACATATCAGCTCCTCAGAGAACTATCTTGCGTTCCTTGGCCAGTTTATCTTTCACCATCTTCAACATGCGGCGGCGGTCAATCTGGGCCGCTCCGCTCCCCATTGCTTCAAGAGTTTCATCAAGCAGTTTTTCCGCGTCCCGTTCGAGTTTCTGCTCGGCAGCGAAATTCTGCGAGATGGTACGGATAATCCCCGTGATAACCGCCGCACGTTCACCCCGTGGAGTGACCAGCCCTTCAGCCGTCAGATCTGCGTACACTTTTTCTGCCAGCCCACGTATCTGTTCCTCTTTTAGTCGCATGTCGCCTCAAATGAAAAAGGCCTGCTGACCGGCAGACCTCATCTAGGTGGATGATTTTACTTTTTTCCGGTGGAAGGTTACGAGAAAAGTGGACTTATTGTACTCATTATGTGTAAAAATGCAAACGTTAAAGTTCACAAAACAGGGATATCAGCACTTCACGGAGACTCCACCCATGCACCCAAAAGCGGTAGTTCTGTACAGCAGCGGACTCGATTCAACCACCTGCATGGCCATAGCCAAAGCCGACGGCTTTATTCCCTATGCCATGAGTTTTTCCTACGGCCAGCGCCACAGCTTCGAACTGTCGGTTGCCAGGCGGCATGCGAAACGGTTGGGAGCAGAAGAACATCTGGTGGTCGACTTTGACCTTCGCCTCATGGGAGGAAGTGCTCTCACGTCGGATGTTGCCGTGCCCAAGGACGGGGTTGGAAGCGATATACCGGTCACCTATGTCCCGGCCCGCAACACCATTTTTCTCTCCTTCGCCCTCGGCTGGGCCGAAGTACTGGGTGCCGCCGACATTTATATCGGTGTCAACGCCCTCGACTATTCCGGCTATCCCGATTGCCGCCCGGAATACATCAAGGCCTACGAAACCATGGCAAATCTGGCCACGAGGGCCGGCGTCGAAGGGACATCGAAGTTCAGGATTCACGCGCCGCTTATCAGCATGAGCAAGGCTGATATCATCCGGCGCGGCACAGAATTGGGAGTGGATTACGGCTTGACCCATTCCTGCTACGATCCGACCGAGGAGGGGCTCTCCTGCGGGCAGTGCGATTCCTGTCGCCTGAGATTGAAGGGATTTGCCGAGGCAGGCATGGTTGATCCAATCCGGTACGTGTAGCCTTGGAATGGTTACGTTATAATGGACAGCGATGGCGTACGGGTGGTATTTTAAAACATGAAAAGGGCAACCGGGAATACCGGTTCAATCTGCTACTGACACCAGAGAATTGTCGGCAAGTAAATTACCGGAACTATTGAAAGCGCTTATCTCCTGTGACTTGCAACAATGTTCCACCTGCTGGCTGTCAGGTTGATTTCACCTGAGTCTGCAATGCTTATGACGGGAGGCAATCATGGAGCTACCATGCACGCTGTATCGAATAAGCCGATGCACCATTGCGTTAGTCGCCATAGTCTGCACGCTCATCAATGGCTGCGGTAGCAGCGACGGGACTTCTCCCGCTCCAAATATCGAGTGGGCATCGGTCTCCACTCTTTCATTATCCTCAACTACAGCAAACATAGAAGGAACCTCCTGGGTTTCCAATGGCTATTATGCCTCTACCTGTGCCGGCCTGGCGTGTTTTATTGATACCTCTCGAACGAATGATTACCCCGGCGTCGATGTTACCTACGTCAACCTGACAACGGGCGCAACCGGCCATGCAAGTAGCTATTATGGACCAGGGACAAACTGGGTGCACAAGTGGTATGCAGGAGTGCCTGTTGCTGCCGGCATCAACACCATTCAATTTTCAGCCTATGATCCCGGTGGCAAAGGAGGCTCCATAAGCGTTGAAGTCATGCCTCCTCCCCCGTTAACTGTATCGTCAACCACACCCATGCCGGGAGCTGCAGGAGTTCTCGCAAATACGACTATTTCTGCACAGTTGAGCGGATCGATTGCCCCCAGGCCATATTATTTTCTGGTAAATGGGCCAACTGGCACCGTAGCCGGCACCTGGGCGGTCAACGATTCGACCGTGACATTCACGCCCGCAAGCAACCTTGCCTATAATTCGACCTATACCGTTACCATTCCGACCAGTTTGAAATCATTTTCAGGTTCCTCGTTACTGTCGGACTATACGTGGTCTTTTGCTACAATGGGGGCCCCGATTTTCGGGGTACTCTCAACCTATCCCGCTGCGGGAGAAACAAATGTGCCTACGACTCTAACCGTATCGGCAACGTTTAATGGAAAAATTGACATAATGTATTATGACAAATCTTCCTTTATCATCACCAGCCCGACGGGAGTTCATTGGGGCTACTCTTACTCGGTGAACGGCGCAACCGTGACTGTTACCGACCCCATTCAGCTGCAGGCGAATACCACGTATACCGCAACCCTCACCAGGACAATAAGGGACACGACAGGCCATCAGCTCCTATTCGATTATGTCTGGACTTTTACAACCGGTATGTAAACCTCAGAAAACCGCTCTCAATCTGCGTGCATATTCTCAATTCCGTATCGCTGTCTAAAACCTGAATGAAAGCACCTCTTCCTGACAGGCTCTTCGTGACATTCAGCCCGCCGTTTTAGGGGGTAATGCATCTAATTCTTGAAAACATCGCCGTTTACCGATAGGATGCAACAAGATTGATATTGTCCTTAATAGTTGGAGCAGCCCCATGAATATTGAACAGATGAAGGTCGTCATCAAGGAAATCATCACCAGGACGGATCTGACTCCGTGCGTGGTAGGGCATCGCGGGGTCGGTAAAAGCGCCGGAATCATCCAGGCCTGCCGGGAGATCGAGCGAAACTATGTGTCACTGCGCCTCGGGCAGATGGAGGTCGGCGACCTGGTCGGCATCCCGTTTCGCGACGGCACTGTCATGCATTGGTCACGTCCGTCATGGTGGCCGGGTGACGAGGACCCTCCGACGGTAGTCCATTGTGATGAGCTGAACCGCGCACAACAGGAGGATACCCTTCAGGCGATTTTCCAGTTTGTGGAGCCGCCTTCAGAGGGGATGCTCCGTTCGCTGCACACCCACCACCTTTCCAAACGCCACAAAGTGGTCGTCAGCATCAACCCTCCGGATGGCACCTACCAGGTGGCGACGCTTGACCGGGCCCTGATCGACCGGATGGTTATGCTGTTTGTTGAAACTGATTACAACTGTTGGGCGCGCTACGCTGCCCGGAGGGAGTTGTCTGGTGATGTACGGCAATTTCTGGCCGGCAACTCCGGCATGCTGGCACGCCAGGGCGCTGCAATGGATCTGCAGGTCGAGCCGACCGAACGTGGCTGGGAGATGGTCAGCGTCCTGCGCAAAAACTGCCGTTTTCCCGGAGATCTCGAGATGGAGGTCTATGCCGGTATTATCGGCAAAGAAGCCGCCATCACCTTCATGCGGTGGCTGGCTGACAGCAAGGGGCGACCATTGACCGCCGCCGAGATTCTCAATGACTGGATGCAGATAGCCGGTCAGGCCGAACGGCAGCGGGACGATATCCAGGCAGCCACGATCAATGATCTGATCGCATCGCTGCAGACCTCTTCGACGCTCACCCCGGAGCAGGAAGCACATCTGGTTGCCTACATCGCCGTTCTTCCTCGTGATCTCCGTTTCGGTTTTGTCAAATCACTGCTTAAAATTCCTGCGGTGGCCCTCGGCATTGCCCAGGACAAGTATGACAGCGTGGTTTTCGACGCCATCCAGACAATCTCCCGCGAGGCATGACCGGCAGCGTACTTGAAAATGCCGTCGTACGGCTGCTGCGGGAGCGTCCATTCTACGGGCACTTTATCCTCAATCTGCGGCGCGAGCAGCACTCTCTGGGCGGCAAGGCGGCAGGAATTACCGTGCGGGACGGCATCCCCTTTCTGGCGGTCGATCCGGTGTGCTTTACCGCACTGCAGCCTCCGCAGCAGCGTGGACTACTCGAGCATCTGGTCAAACATCTTCTCCACCTCCATCCGTTACGACGCAAAGGGCGCAATCAGCACGACTGGGATATTTCCTGTGACCTCGCCATCAATCCCGGCATCTCCGACCTTCCAGACGATGCGCTTTTTCCCGATTTTTACGGTGCAAAAGAGGGGCTGGCTGCTGAAGAATATTACGAACAGCTCGTTCCGCCGTTTGACACCGGCAATCTCGACGGCAGCGGTTATGGTGACGCTGAAAATGCGGAGCGGGGCGCTGCAGGCGAGGGGCGTGGCACGCAATCGGAGCACACCGTGGACAGCCACGCTCTCTGGGAGGATGCCGACAGCACGCCGCTGGCGCTGGCAGAGGAAACGATCCGTGCCATCACCAGAGACAGCCTGCGGGGGAGCGATGGTGAGACGCCGGGGGAACTGCGGGCTGTAATTGACGCCCTGCTTCGCCCCACACCCCTCCCCTGGCGTCAGATATTGCGGCAGTTCATCGCCACCGCCGGCCGCATCGGGCGGAGGAGTTCCTGGATGCGGGAGCATCGCCGCTTCAGCCATACAACTCCCGGTGTCAGAAAGCGACGAAGACTCAATCTGCTGGTCGGCATCGACGTCAGTGACTCTACCAATACTGTCGATCTGCGCGAGGCATTTGCCCGTGAACTGCTCCAGATTGCCGCAGGCCGCGATGCAGTGATCACCGTCCTTTATGCTAACAGCCGCGTGCAGAAAATAGCGTCTTTCAAAAGTTCGCCTGCAGTCATCGAGCGCTATGATGGCGGCGGCTTTACCGACCTACGCCCGGTCTTTGAATACGCAAAGGCCATGCATCCGCTCCCGGCAGCGGTGATCTATCTTACCGACGGCATTGGACCGGCGCCAGAACAGATGGAGTTCCCGACGCTCTGGGTACTGACGGCCGAGGGTGAAAAACCGGTGCCCTGGGGCATCGAATTTCGAATGGAGATCTGACCATGGAAACATACACGGCGATGACCGCCGAATCCGTCGGAAAAATTTTAAAAGAAGCGGGCGCGGAGGTACTGATCCGCTCCGGACGGAGTGACAGCTACAGTGCCCCGCGTGAATTTTCTTTCGAAGTGAAAGCCATATTCCCGAATGGTATGGGGATGAATGTGGTTGCACGCCAGTTCAACTATCGTGACCCCTGGGAGGGGCAGGGGCGGGTCAACGATCTGGTGGATGTGATGCTGCTTCGCGACGGCAACCTGGCACCGCTCCCGAAGGGATACCCGTGGTTCCAGGGAGTCGAGGAGGAGTGCGGACTCGACGAAGAGAAGCTGAAGGAAATCGTGGAGTGCGTGCGGAAAGTTAATGTAAAACTCTATCTGTTGCAGGAGATGACCGGGGATTTGTAATTTATTGCTGCACAATTGCGTAACACCCCGTATCAGTAACCACTGAGACGACAGAAGGCGCACCGTACAACTGGTGCGCCTTCTGTCGTCGTCAAAAAATATGCTGTTACCCCTGTGCCGCCTGCACCGCCGTGATGGCGGTTACGTTGACGATATCATCAATCGAACAGCCGCGCGACAGATCGTTGACCGGTTTGGCCAGACCCTGAATGATCGGGCCGACCGCTTCGGCACCGGCGACACGCTCAACAAGTTTGTAGCCGATGTTGCCGGCGTCCAGGTCAGGGAAAATGAGGACGTTGGCTTTTCCTGCAACCGCGCTGCCGGGCGCTTTTTTACTGCCGACTGCGGGCAGCAGGGCGGCGTCCGCCTGCAGCTCGCCATCTATCTGCAGGTCCGGCTTGATCTGTTTGGCTATTTCCAGTGCCTTTAAGACCTTGTCGCAATCCGGATGGCTGGCACTTCCTTTGGTGGAGAACGAAAGCAGGGCAACGCGTGCCTCTACATCAAGAAACGCCGTGCAGTTGCCGGCAGTGGCCACGGCAATCTCGGCCAGCGCCTGGGCATCAGGGTTCGGGTTGACGGCGCAGTCAGCAAAGAGAACGATGCCGTTTTCACCAAATGCGGGGTTTTTGGTAACCATCAGAAAAAATGAGGAGACGGTTTTGATGCCTTTTGCCGGTCCTACTGTCTGGAATGCCGCTTTAAGCACATTACCGGTGGTACCGGTGGCGCCGGCTACTTCGCCGCCTGCATCTCCATTGCGCACCATCATACCGGCGTAGTAAAGATTATCGTCAGCGGTGAGCAGTTTCCGTGCCTCATCGGCGGTCAACCCCTTACTTTTTCGCAGTTCAACAAGATCCGCTACATACGCTTCAAGCTTTGGCGAAGCGACAGGATTGAGCAGCTCAACTCCGGCAAGATTAATACCCTTTGCTGCGGCATCAGCCTGAATTTTAGCCGGGTCGCCAAGAATCACTATCTGTGCAAGCCCTTCTGCAGTAATTTTCTCTGCAGCAAACAGCATTCGTTCGTCATAACTTTCAGGTAACACCACGGTTTGCTTGTTCTTTTTAGCTTTTTCTTTAATCTGCTCGACAAGATGCATATCCTACCTCCTCTGAGAATAAAACAGTAGTGTGCTTATAGCGGAAACCGGCCATTCCGGTCAACAAAAAAAGCCTGATTTCTCAGGCTTTCTGCAATGTTCAACTCTGTCTATTACTGCTAGAACTTCATGCCGAGTGCCTCTGCAACGGTGTGCATATCCTTGTCACCCCTCCCCGACAGGCACACAACAATGGTCTCTTCTTTACTCATTGCGGGTGCCAGTCTCATGACATGTGCAATGGCGTGCGAGGATTCCAGGGCGGGTATAATTCCCTCCTCTCGTGTCAGGGTACTGAAACCCTCCAGCGCTTCCGCGTCAGTAATTGAAACATATTCTGCCCGACCGGTATCTTTGAGCCAGGAGTGTTCCGGGCCGACCCCCGGATAGTCAAGACCAGCGGAAATGGAGTGGGCATGGGTAATCTGGCCATGTTCGTCCTGCAGCAGATAGGTCTTGTTTCCGTGCAGAATGCCGGGCGAACCGGCGCAGAGAGGCGCTGCGTGCTTGCCACTCTCGATACCGTAGCCGGAGGCTTCGACACCGACGATGCGTACTGACCTGTCTTTGAGGAACGGATAGAACAGGCCAAGGGCGTTACTTCCGCCACCGACACAGGCCACCAGACAGTCGGGCAGGCGGCCTTCCACCTTGTAGTGCTGCCGCCTGACTTCCGCACCGATCACCGACTGAAAGTCGCGAACCATCATCGGGTACGGATGCGGTCCCGCCACGGTTCCAATCACGTAAAATGTATCGGCGATGGTGGTTACCCAGTTGCGCATCGCTTCATTCATGGCGTCTTTCAAGGTTGCAGTCCCGGCGGTAACCGGAGTCACGGTCGCTCCGAGCAGCTTCATGCGGAACACATTCTGTGCCTGACGGTGAGTATCCTCTTCCCCCATGAACACTTCGCATTCCATTCCGAACAGCGCCGCCACCGTGGCTGTCGCCACACCGTGCATACCGGCCCCGGTTTCAGCGATAACCCGTTTTTTTCCCATCCTTCGGGCCAACAGTCCCTGGCCGATTGTGTTGTTTACCTTGTGGGCGCCGGTATGGTTTAAATCCTCGCGCTTGAGATATATCTTTGCTCCCCCCAGCTTTTTCGTCAGCTTTTCGGCAAAATAGAGCGGGTTGGGGCGTCCAACGTACTGGCGCAGGTAATATCTGAATTCCTGCTTAAACTCCCTGTCATGGCGATACTGCTCATACGCCCGCTCCAACTCCAACAGGGCAGGCATGAGGGTTTCCGGAACATAGCGTCCGCCAAACTGGCCAAAATGCCCATTCTTATCAGGTAATTTCATGGTGCAGGCTCCTTGTTGCTCTAATAAATCGACCGACCTGTTCAGCATCCTTTTTCCCCGGCGCGCTCTCCACACCGCTGGAGACATCCACAGCATAGGGCTTTACCACGGCTATCGCCTCGCCGACATTCGTAGCCGTCAGCCCCCCGGCAAGAATAATGGTCCGTGTAGCGGCTGCGGCGGCAGCTATGTCCCAGTTGAATGTTGTGCCGGTACCGCCATGGGCCACCGGAGACCATGCATCCAGCAGGCAGGCCGCGACCCGGTACTGTGCCATAGCCTCCAGACTGGAAGCATCCTTTACCCGAAACGCCTTGATAATCCTGCGGTTGACGGAATCACAATATTCCGGCGACTCTTCACCATGGAGTTGCACAATATCCAGACGGCAGAAGTCGGCGACTGACTTGACAACTGCCAGCTCTTCGTTCACGAACAGCCCTACCGCCTGTACAAACGGCGGCAGATGGCGGAGTATGTCAGAAACCCCTTCGGGGCAGATATACCGGGAAGAACCTTTAAAAAGAACGAAGCCGAGAGCATCAGCTCCGGCTTCGACCGCCATCAAGGCATCTTCAAGATTGGTTATGCCGCAGATTTTAACTCTGACCATATCAATTACAGCTGAATCTTCGGCAGCCGCTCCAACGCCGCTTTCACCATTGAATCCGGATATTCATAATCCTCCAGATTCCCGGAGAGATAGGAGTCATAGGCACCCATATCAAGCTGACCGTGACCGGAAAGGCCGAACAGGATGGTTTTCTCTTTCCCTTCCTCTTTTGCCAGCACCGCCTCGTCAATGGCTGCTCTGACAGCATGTGATGATTCAGGTGCCGGAACGATCCCTTCGCTGCGGGCAAACAGCAGTGCCCCTTCAAAGCAGGAATTCTGCCGGTAGGATTTTGCTTCTATCTGTCCGGCGTGGTACAGCTGGGAAACCAGAGGTGATTCACCATGGTAGCGCAGGCCGCCGGCGTGAATGCCGGGAGGCATGAAATCATGGCCCAGTGTGTACATCATGGAAATTGGCGCCATTTTGGCGGTATCGCCATAATCAAAGGCATAGACCCCTTTGGTCAGTGTCGGGCAGGAGGCTGGCTCCACCGCTACGCAGCGGACATTTTTGCCCGAGGCACGATCCGCGATAAACGGAAAGGCAAGACCGGCAAAATTGGAACCGCCGCCGCAACAGGCGATCACGACATCAGGATAATCACCCGCAATCTTGAACTGCGCCTGTGCTTCCTGACCTATGATGGTCTGATGAAGACAGACGTGGTTCAGAACGCTGCCAAGCGCATAGTTGGTGTCCGCGTGGGTGGCGGCATCCTCCACCGCCTCTGAAATGGCGATTCCGAGGGAGCCGAGGCAATCCGGATCATGGGCGAGAATTGTCCGCCCGGCATTGGTGAATTCAGACGGCGACGGATGCACCGTTGCACCCCAGAGCTGCATCATGCTCTTGCGGTACGGTTTCTGGGAGCAGGAAACTTTGACCATATAGATCGTACACTCAAGACCGAACATTGAACAGGCCAGGGCAAGCGAACTGCCCCATTGACCGGCGCCGGTCTCGGTCGCCAGACGGCGGATGCCCGCCTGCTTGTTGTAATAGGCCTGTGGTATCGCGGAGTTCGGCTTATGGGATCCTGCCGGGGACACGCCTTCATATTTGTAATATATCTTTGCAGGAGTACCGAGTGCTTTTTCCAGGCGATGGGCACGGAACAGCGGTGATGGCCGCCAGAGCTGATAAATCTCCCGAACTTCATCAGGGATATCAATCCAGCGCTGCGAGGACATCTCCTGTTCTATCAGTGACATGGGGAAAATGGCCAACATTTCTTCCGGTGTGACCGGCTGCATCGTACGGGGACTGATAACCGGAAACAACGGGCCGGGCATATCAGGGATGATGTTGTACCATTGGCGCGGAATCTGGTCTTCGGGGAGTAGGATTTTAGTGGTCATGCTTCCTCCTGAAAGATCTCCCCTCCGTGATTACGGAGGGGATGTGGTGGTTGCGTTACTCCAGATTATCTTCGATACGGATAAAGCTGGTTTTCTCGCAGATGACGTCAAGCTGGTCAATCTCGGCCAAGGCCTTTTGAATTGAGCCTTCACGGGCCTTGTGAGTCATAATGACGATCGGAACCGGTGAGGCATCATCAGCTTCATGGGAGGTCTGAACCATCGATTCGATACTGATTCCATGGTTGCCGAGCGCACCGGCAATCCCACCCAGCACACCCGGTATATCGAGGGCGCTGAAGCGGAGCATGTATTTGCTGACAATATCGCCCATGGATTTGACCGGGATGGAACCGATTGCCGCATCCAGAAAACCGAGAGGCGACATGCGGCGACCGGCACCCGCCTTCATGCTGCGGGAAAGACCGATCAGGTCACCGACGATGGCACTGGCGGTCGGATTCTGCCCGGCACCGCGACCGGAGAACATGACCGGACCGACAAAATCGCCGCTCAGGCGAATGGCATTGAAGACGCCGTTGATATCAGCGAGGGGGCTGTCAAGGGGAATCATGGTCGGATGCACCCGCGCCTCGATTTCGCCGTCAACATGCTTGCCGATTGCAAGCAACTTTATACGATAGCCGAACTCGGCAGCATATTTCACATCAAGTCCGCTGATGTTGGAAATACCTTCCGTGTGAATATCCTTGAAATCAATGCGGGTTCCGAAGCAGAGCGATACCAGTACCGCCAGCTTGTGAGCGGTGTCAACACCCTCAACATCAAACGTCGGATCCGGTTCTGCATAGCCAAGTTCCTGCGCAACTTTCAACACATCACGGAACGCTGCACCTTCCTGCGTCATGCGGGTCAGTATATAATTGCAGGTGCCGTTCATGATGCCGAAAACGCTGGTGAAGTTATTGGCAGCAAGATTACCCTTGATGGCTGTCAGCACCGGGATTCCGCCGCCAACGGCAGCTTCGAACTGCACTTCGACGCCATTTTTGACCGCTGCAGCATAGATGTCGGCACCATGCAGCGCCAACAACGCCTTGTTGGCGGTAACAATATGCTTGCCCTTTTCTATGGCTTTCAGTACGAAGCTTTTGGCAGGTTCATAGCCACCGATCAATTCAATGACTATGGATATCTCGGGATCGTTGAACACATCATCAACACTGGCAGTCAGCACGCCGGCATCGACCGCCACGCCACGATCGCTCGTTATATCCAGATCGGCAATACGCTTCAATACGATACCGGTGCCGACTTTAGCGCGGATAACGTCGGCGTTCTCGCGCAGCAGCTTGACGACACCCGCCCCGATATTTCCAAATCCTATCAATCCAACCTGTATGTCTTTCATTGTTCCTCGCTTGATGGTTCAGTTTTCGGGCACGCCTCGATCTCATCAAGAATGCCGTTTACAAACGCCGGCGATTCTTTGTCGCCGTAGCGGCGAACGATCTCGATCGCCTCATTTATGCTGACTTTTTTGGGGATATCAGAGCGGAACATAAGTTCATATGCAGCCAGGCGCATGACGTTCAGGTCAACCCTCGGCATACGGGAGAGCGACCAGTTTTTGGAGCGGGCACGTATGGCTTCATCAATAACAGCACGCTGCGACTGCACCCCATGCACCAGCGCTTCGGCAAACTCCCGCACCCTCAGCGTCACGTCCCCCTGTTCCTCGCGAAAGGTCTGTAACGTTTCACGCAGCAGCACCGAGCTGTTTGAATCAAGTGCATACAGCATCTGCAGTGCCAGCTCACGTGCTTCACGCCGTAATCCCATTATTTAAGCACCTTCATCAGGTTAACGGATTCAATCACAGTGACTGCCGCATCAGATCCCTTGTTACCCGCCTTGGTACCGGCACGTTCCACCGCCTGCTCAATCGTATCGGTTGTCAAAACACCAAAAGCGATCGGAATTCCGCTGTCGAGGGAGACAGTTGCCACCCCCTTGGAAACTTCACTGGCCACATAATCAAAATGCGGTGTGGAACCACGGATAACCGCGCCAAGACAGATCAAAGCATCGTAGTTTCCTGTTTCTGCCATTTTCTTGGCAAAGAGCGGAATCTCGAATGCACCCGGCACGCGTACCACATGGATATCTGCGTCATCGGCACCGTGACGAACCAGCGCATCAACCGCCCCTTCCAGCAGACGTTCACAGATGAAGCTGTTGAAACGGCTGACAACTATACCGAACCTATGTCCGGTCGCATCAAGTTTACCTTCAAAGAATTGCGGCATGTTTACCTCCAGATGTTGCATAAAAAGAACCGGGATATTAGCATATTTTTTGCGACTGGGTAGAAAAAATGTCTATCAGTGAGCAAAGAATAACAACAACGGATGGATTCCGGCACTATTCCGGTTTTTTTTGAGCGGAGTATAGCCCCCATAACAAAAAGGCCTTTCCGCAAACACCGGAAAGGCCCTGAAATCAGAATATGAACGGCACCAACGCTACCAGTTGAACTGATGCGGGTATTTTGCCGAATTCCCGGCATCTTGAAAACCGGTGTGGCAGACGTTGCACGCTGAAGATCTGCCACTATGTTCACCCGCAAAATTCCTGCCGCCCCCACCCTTCGAGTCATGGCAATTCCTGCAATCGCCCAGCGGCAGAGCCTTTGCCTGGTACTGAAGCGACTGATAATTATCACTGGCAACCTTTGAAGGAACCATGGCGTGAGGACTGCCATGACAGCCTGCGCAGTAGATGCCGCCGTGGCCTGTGGCATTCCGGTACAGGGTCGTGCCGGTGTCAGCCTGGCCGACACCCCCATGGCACGTGGCACATTTCGGTTCGCTTACCCAGGGAACCCTTCCCGCAGTAATAGAAGATGCAACCGTTGCCATCGGGCCATGACAACTGGCGTTGGTACAGTTACCATCGGCGGCGGTATGACTGGCGCTGCGGTTGCATTGGGTTGATGCGCCGGGATGGCAATCGTAGCAACCGACAGGGGTACCATCAGGCGCAACTCTATCCTTATGGGCATTGTGAAGGGCATAGGAAAGATACGGCTTTCCCGGCTGAAGCGGAGCATTCAAGACCGGACTGCCGTGGCAGGAAGAGCACCTGACCGGCTTTTGAGTCATCAACGTGGTGCCATGTTTTGTGTCATGCTTCGTCAGAACATCCTCAAATACCTGTGTTATCGTGCCGCCAACCGCATGACACTTGCCGCAGTTGATCTCATCTGATGTTGGAACGGTCGCCTGTGTCTGGGCGATAATTGTCCCGTTTGCATCTTTAACCGTAATTTCTGCGACCTGATACGGATTGCGTACCGTCGAATTGTCATTATAAGGAACAACCGGAATACCATTCACCTGAAAATGATCGCCGTTAACAACCATAGTGCCGCTTAACCCGTTGCTGATCGTAGGATTATCAAGATTAAGCCCTTTATCTGATGCTGGAGCAGCACCGAAAAGCTGCTGCGCATACGTCCAGAATTGGGCAAACAGCCCCTTGCCTTGGGAGGTGGTATTATTGAGGATACGATAGCTCACCGTCAATCCGGATGTCACGACCTGCGGCGGATTGTCACGTTTGATAACCTGCGCCCAGACCGTGTTGTAGGGGGGGAGGATAACGGCAGTGTCGTAACTTGGGTTGAGACAGTGCATGCCGAGATCATTCCAGGCAACAACGATATAGTTGCTCGACATTGCCGGAATCCTGTTGGACTTCGTTTCTTTTTCGCCGCAGCCGCTTATTAGAGCGGCACAGATAAGGGTGATAGCCAAAAAACGTGTGATAGTCATGCATGTGCCCCCTGCAATGGTGATGTTTTCTGTTTGATATGCTCAAAATTTACCTGTGTCAACGACTAATCAGAGATGAGTCCGGGGCGCCGACAGACGAAAAGAACCGCTATCATTCCAACTTCAGTGCCGAACATATCATTTCCCACACAACAACCACACTGAACACTACATAGCAGAGCAGTGTCAAAGCAGCAAGACGGCGCTGGATGGTCGGCACAATGCGAACCAGACTGGCAACATTCCTGAACGGCTGTAGCACGCCAGTTCCGATTCCGGCAACTCCTCCACCAAAAAGGGTTGCGTAGAGCAGATAGCCGATGTAGCCATATTCCCTCTGCAGCAGGCAAAACGGGCAATGGTGGGTAGGTAGCTCATAGAAATAGAGACAGATAAATGAAACAACCGAGACTGTCGCAATCAGAAAGGTGACCGCCGCGGCACCCGAGAACAGGTATCCTCCACGCCCCCGAGTGTAAAAAATCATTCCGCTGACCATCGTAACAAACATTCCTGAAAAAAATGCCATCTGCATCGGCAGGTGCGGCAGTGAAGCAAGATCACCGCTGAAGCTTTTTGATTCGTGGCTGAAAAGACTGCCGCAGCAGGAGGTGATAGTATCCGGTTTTAAACCGGCAAAATAGGCAAGGAGCAGAAAACTTTCCAGAACCAGCAGCGGTACAACCAGATTGAGCAGTTCATATTTGACCTTGATAAGAGGATAGTCATACCCCCTGTTATCAGTGTAGTTGACGACCAGCCAGACCCCTGCCAGCAGGAAGTTGACAATTTTAAGGATCAGGACCGGATAACCGAAAGAGTTTACCGCCAGAGTACCGGCTGCGCACATGGCACCGGTAAAGAGCGTGTGCAGATCATCAGCTGTATAGATAAAGAGGAAGAGCGACATCAGCTCGAAGCTGAGGAGGTAACTCATGATGGTCGATATCAGATAGGTCCGGCGCTCCAATTCCAGTTGACCTTCGCTGCCGCTGACCGGATCCCAGTGGCCAAGGATGCGCATGCCGTAAAATCCGGCATAGATCCCCAAACCGGACACGAGCAGTGAAATAAGTCCCAGCGCCAGTGTTGCCGGATGCAGCATCACCGGCAGTTCCCGCTGTCCACAATTGCGCCGTCCCGCATCTCAACCAGCGTATCTGTCATTGGTGAGTCGAAGACGATCGGGTCATGGCTGGCAATCAGAACACTCTTCCCCTCCCCCTTCAGACGGCCGGCAATCTCCATGAACTCATGTGATAATTTTGAGTCCAGATGCGCGGTCGGTTCGTCAGCGACAATAATTGAAGGGGAATTGATCAATGCCCTGGCGATGGCTACCCGCTGTAATTCACCGCCCGAAAGCAGTTCCACCCGCTGTCCGGCGTGACGGGTGAGGCCGAACTGGCTCAACAGATCAACAGCGCGGGCACGGAAGTCAGCCCGCGGCTCACCGGTCGGGTAGGCGGGCAACATGACATTTTCCCGTACGCTGATCCCCTTGACCAAGTTGAACTGTTGAAAAATAAAGCCGAACGTGCTGCGGCGAATTTCGTTCAGGAATCGTTCCGGCAGACTGGTTATTTCAACAACCTCCCGGCCCTCCTGCTGAAACGGCATCGCAGCCGCCACCCCGCGAAGAAAGATACGACCCGATGTAGGGCGGGCCATACAGCCGATCATCGTCAGGAGCGATGTTTTGCCGGAACCGCTCGGCCCTTTGAACACCGTAATCTGCCCCGGATTGACCGTAAGCGTCACGTTGTCCACTGCGGTAAACTGGTTCGGCTGGCCGCTGTTAAAAGTTTTCGTTATACCCGACAGTTCTATCACGTCAGTACCTCATGGCAGCATCGGGTTCGATGGTGGCAGCCCGCCAACAGGGGATAACCGTCGCTGTTGTATAGGGCACAACCGTCAGGAAAAAGAGAATGGACAACTGATAGGCATTAACCACCGGGATGAGTTTGAAATCCGGGTAGATAACCGACCATCCTTTGAGCGCCTGGGCGAACAGCGGTGCCGACAGAAAAAACACATGGATGTATGCAAACACGGTTCCCAACAAAAAGGCGGTGAGCGAGACAGCCATCCCCTCCCAGAATTTGAGCAGCAAAACGTCCGATGTTTCCCATCCAATTGATTTAAGGATGCCTATCTCCTTGCGCTCTTCTGCCGAGAGCCCGGTAGCCTTATCCCAGGCAAAAATTATGAATGAAAGCAGCGATGAGGTCAGAACAACCAGAGTCACTCCGCCGCGCCAGTCGAAAACAGACTTGTACGTTCGCTGAATCTCGCTTTTCAGGATCGGACGTGAATCGGGAAACAGAGTGACGATCTTGGACGCAATGGTCGGCAACTCTTTCGGGTTTCCCACAGTAATGGCAAGATCAGTTGCCTGCCCGGCGGGAAAATTGAACAGACGGCGAAATTCGTCCGGGGAGACGACTATCAGATCTGCAGCAATGAGGTCGGAAGAGGCAGGGAAGATTGACTTTATTTCCAGCATGACCGGGGACTTGTCATAACTGATCAGCGGCAGGAGGTCACCAACGGCCAGATTGCGGCTTCGCGCCACACCAGCTCCGACTGAGGCACTCTCCGGCTCTGCTGCGGGGTTTTCTTCGGCAATAACCGTGTAGTTTGCGCCGGTCAGTCCATCGAAATAGTAGCCCCACAGCCGGGACCGCACCGCTGTTACCCCCCTGATGGAGGCAATTCCAGCGACATAGCTGTCCGGCACCAGATCCTGGCGCCCCGCCATCAGCCGCTGCACAACCATATCAGGCGCATCCTCCAGTATTGTAGCGGCTTCCCTCTTCAGGGCGGTGACAAAGAACAGTAATGATGCCAGCATAAATACTACCAGCAGATAGATTGTCAGAAGGGAGAGATTTTTCATGAGCCTGCGTGACAGGGATGCCAGCGTGAACTCGAGAATATTCAGATGTCGCTCAATCGACCGCTTCATGGAGTCGCTCCGGAATGGTCACCTGGCAGAATCAGCGAACCGGAAGGGAAATGTTCCAGCGCCCCGGGGTGATCCTGAAACGGCGCATGGCGGTCTGCCAGAGCGGGGTGACGGGTGTAGCGGGCTTCCGTAACAAGACAGAGATCCGTGATCTGAAGCCGCTTCAACTGCGGAACCAACCGTTTTGACAGCCCTTCCGGATGCCGCTGTTCATAACGGGCATGGAGGGGAAGCAGCAGAAAAGCCGTAAGGCAGACAGCGGTAAACAGCAGAAATTGAATGGAGCGGCGCATAGCGGCCTTAGTTAAGGGATTTGATAATTTGCGGCGTAATATCCTTGAAGCGAAGTATACGTTTACCCTTGTGATCAAGCTTGAAGGAGCTTGCATCGTTCTCGGTGCTGAACGGAATCAACTCACTTCCCATCGGCCCGTAGACATCACTGCCGGCTACATAAAAGGCACTGCGGGCATCGATCATTGACAGGGAGTAATACTCCTTCACTGCCAGAGCAACGATATCGGCCTGACGCTTTCCCGGGGTGTAGCGGGCAGTATCAAAGTAGTGGCCGAACATATCTTTCGGACCGTCGTAGTATGAAGTTGTACCGTCCTTAAAGCGTGCGGAGGCGGTCCAGTCCGGGTACTTGGCAACAAACATGCCGCATACCGGGCATTTTGCCGCGGCAGGGACTGACTCAACCCGTTTGACAGCAGCAACTGCGGTCAGTGAGGCAAGTAGACAAAAGAGGACAACTGCCGGTATGATGTGTTTCATAGGATCTCCAATCGGGTAATTTTCTCGCCAGCGGTGTACTTCAGGCTCGTACACTGACCGTGACTATACCGTAAATCAGGAGTGCATGCAACCGCCCCACAGAGGAGAAGACAATCATGGTTGACTTTGCGGGGCGCTGAATCTAACAATGCCGCCTGTATAAACAGAGCCTGTGCATGTCAAGGAGCCGAGTGATGAACCTCACCAAAAAACATATTCTGGCATGTTTCAAACAGCAGGAGGGCGCAATTCATTTTGCACGACTCGTGCGTGATTTCGGGGGGCGCCACATCAAGCGGGACCTGAAGAACATGCTTGATGACATGACTGAAGATGGCGAACTGGTCCGTATGAAAGGAAACAGCTACCGCCTGCCGGGAACCATTACGTCTACTCGCGGCCGTATATCGGTACATCGCGACGGTTACGGGTTTGTAACGCCAGAGGGCGGTGGTGAAGACATTTTTATCCCATCAAAATTCCTGAGAAGCGCTCTGCACGGCGACCTTGTTGAAGCCAGCTCCTCGCCAAGCCGCATGGGTGGGAATAAACTGGACGGACGGGTGCTGGCGGTGCTGGAGCGTGCCACCAGTCGCGTTGTCGGCCGGTTTGAGGAGACACGACATGGCGCGATTGTTATTCCCGATGATCAGCGATTGAATGTCGTCGTTTCTATCCCACCCAAAGGACGCGGCTCTGCGGAAGACGGCCATCAGGTTGTGGCCGAATTAACGTCATACCCGGTCGGTGGTCGCCCCGCTGAAGGAAATATTATTGAAGTTCTCGGGTGGCCCGATGATCCGGATGTGGAAGTGCAGTCCGTCATTCGCCGTTTTGACCTGCCGCATATTTTTGGCTCTGATGTGCTGGCTGAAGCGGACGGGATTTCCGAGACGGTTTCCCGCCACGACCTGAAGGACCGTGTTGATTTGCGCGTAATGCCGACCGTGACGATTGACGGAGAATCCGCCCGTGATTTTGACGATGCTGTTTCTCTCCGCCGCGAAGGAAACACGTTTCGTTTATGGGTGTCTATAGCCGACGTTTCACACTACGTCAGAAAAGACAGCCCGCTTGACCGTGAAGCGTATCTGCGCGGCACCTCCGTCTATTTTCCGGACCGCTGCATACCGATGCTGCCGGAACGCCTTTCAAACGGTATCTGTTCGCTCAACCCCCATGTTGATCGCCTCACAATGACGGCTGAAATGCTCTTTGACTCAGCCGGCACGATGCTGGAGTCATCATTCTACCCCAGTGTCATACAGAGTGCCGCACGCCTGACCTACACAATTGTAAAGCAGATTATCGTCGACGAGGATCGTGAACTGGCTGATACCTATCGGTCGATTGCGCCGATGTTGTTTGAGATGAAGGAATTAGCCCTGATTTTAATGGCAATGCGTAAAAAAAGAGGCAGTATAGACTTTGATCTGCCTGAACCGGAAATTATCATCGGCCTGACCGGTCAGACCGAGGGGATCATCCGTGCAGAACGCACTCTGGCCCACCAGCGTATTGAGGAATTCATGCTGGCCGCCAATGAGGCGGTTGCACGTTTTATTACAGCGCGGAACATCCCGTTTCTATACCGTGTTCATGAAAATCCTGACCCGGCCAAACTGAGAACATTTCAGGAATTTGTTCATGGGTTCGGCTATGAATTCAGCATGGTGGACGACAGGATCAAACCATCGGAACTGCAGCGACTGCTTATGCAGGCTGACGGCCGCCCCGAAGAGCGCATGATCAATTACGCTCTGCTCCGCTGCATGAGACAGGCACGCTATGCCGCTGACAACGCCGGTCATTTCGGCCTTGCATCCGACTGTTATTGTCACTTCACCTCTCCTATCCGGCGTTATCCGGATCTGGTTGTGCATCGAATTCTGAAGGCGAGCTTCGACCTGGCTCAGCCGGCATCCACCGAGTCCAGACAACCGCCCCCGGCCCCGATCGACACCACAGAAAAACACAGGTCAACACAACTTGCCATTGCCACGGGACATCTGGGCGAGGTTGCCGAGCATGCCAGTAAGCGGGAACGGGTCGCCATGGAGGCCGAACGTGATGTGGTGGAGATGAAAAAGCTTCAGTATATGCAGCAGCACGTGGGGGAGCAGTTTGATGGGTATATAACCGGAGTGACCCCCTTCGGCTTCTTTGTGGAGCTTGAGAAGCTATTTGTAGAAGGGCTGGTCCATATTTCAACCCTGAGTGATGACATGTACAGCCACGCCGAAAAACAGCACTCCCTCATCGGTCGTCGCACCGGGAGAGTCTTCCGCATCGGTGACGCAGCACGGATATCTGTCGTCTCGGTATCGCCGGGCACCCGACGCATTGAGTTTGTCCTGGCAGCACATACAGCATCAACCGGACGTCCAGACAAAATCCCGTCTGCTCCGGAGGAATATCCGCGCATTCCATTGCGCGGGAAACGGCTCACAGGTCTCCAGCATCGTAGTACCGACGGCGAACAAACCGGAAAAAGAGGTTCCCCGGGAGGAAAGCGGGGTAAAGCAAGAAATGGCCCGGGAAAGCAGCGCTGATTCACTCTTTATTGTAAATTTGTTGCAAGCCGGTATCTCACTGTGATAGGAAGAATCCATGAGTGAAGAACACGTAGCCCCTTTTATGGAACACCTGATCGAACTGCGCAAGCGGTTGGTTGTCATCGTCGTTGCTGTGATAATTGGCATGGGGGTCGCCTGGAATTATTCCAGCGATTTACTCTCATTTGTGGAACGCCCGCTGACAGGAAAGACGTACCTGACTGAGATAAAGAAAAGTGCCTATCTCAAAGTAAAAGAACTTGCCCCTGCACTGTACGACCATTACAAGCTTGAGAAGGATATCAGCGCCCCGCCGAGACTGCGCCCCCTCAACTACAGCGCTCCCATGGAGCCGTTTTATATCCAGTGCAAGATCGCGATGCTTGCGGGCTTCATTCTGGTCTTGCCGGTCGTTTTCTACCAGGTATGGTTATTCATCGCCCCCGGTCTGACGAAACGTGAGCGGCGCATGGTTGTCCCGTTTGTTGTTGCCGCCACTTTCACCTTCTGCGTCGGTGCCATGTTCTTTCTGATTATCATCTGGCCGGTAATCATCAACTTCTCACTTTCATACGAAGCCGAAGGGCTGCAGAGCTGGTTCAATATCAGTGCCTATGTCAACTTCTGCCTGCGTCTGATTCTGCTGTTCGGATTGATCTTCGAGTTGCCGGTATTGACGCTTCTCCTGTCCCGCTTTGGCATTGTCAGTTACGCATTTTTGGCACCGAAGCGGAAATACGCGTTGCTTGCCAGTTCGATCGTGGCAGCATTTCATGCCGATCTGATAACCATGTTTGTCATCATGATTCCACTCTATCTCATGTACGAGATCAGTATTTGGGTGGCCCTCGTTTTCGGCAAGAAGAAAAAACCTGTTGAGGATGCATTGCCTGGAGAAGCACTTTAAAACAGTATAATAAAATTTGTTGACAACTCACCACAAAACCCCTAAAAGGATACATATTGTCTTTTTAGGGGTTTTTATATGATGGAGCTTACTCGGAAAGGTGAATATGCAATCAGGGGCATCGTATATCTGGCGGGTAAACCGCTTGACAGGGTATGCCTGCTGAGTGACATTGCGGCTGCTGTTGACGTCCCACCGACATTTCTTGCCAAAATATTTCAGCAGTTCAGTAAGATCGGTCTGGTCAAGTCGTTTCGCGGCACCGGGGGAGGCTTCATGCTGGGCCGCGCACCGGAAAACATTACGCTTCTGGAAGTTGTAGAAGCGGTAGAAGGTCCGATTGTACCGAATCGTTGTGTTGTCTCCCCTGCGGATTGCGAGCGTTCCGGCAGTTGTAATGTGCACCCCGTTTGGAAGAGGGTTCAGGGCGAAGTACGGGACGTATTGGCAAGCGTGACCCTCAAAGAGCTGTCAGGCGGCAAAACCGCTTGATATTATTGCATTAACTACAATAAATGTTGACAAAAACCAATGCTTTGTATACAGTCCCCTCCGCTTTGTAGAGGTACATCTGAATCCCGATCTTCGGGATTTTGACGTTTCAGAGATAAAATAACTTAGAAAGGAGCATCCCGCCGGAGTTACGCCCTCGAAGTCAGTGGGCAACGACGCCACTCCGGCAAAGCCGATACAACTTCCCTACTCTATTATTATGAGAAAAAAAATTATCTACCTAATGTACCTGTTTCTTTTGACTGCGTGTGAAAACGCGCCGTATAAATTAACAGAAATACAATCAGCCGCGTCATTGGCCAGTGAACCATCCACCCGCAATATCAGCATCATTTCCCTTATCCAGCGAAAAAAACAGCAGGCAGCCATTGAATCGACTTTTTTGCGGATAACATCCCCAGAACGAGCACGCCAACTGGCAGCCATCTGTTTTGAAAAAACAGCCGACACCGTTTTCATGCCTTTTGATCTGGCTGAAATCGCTCTCGCAGAAACCGGCGGCCACCAGCTTTCCGCCAGGGCGGTTTCCGGGCGCGGGGCACGTGGTGTCTGGCAACTGATGCCGGTTCGCGCACGAAGCCATGGATACTCTGCAAATGATATGCTTGACGATGGCAAGTGTGCCGAGGCCGCCGTGCGTGAGCTCTACACGAAACTCGATATGGCTCAGGGCAATCTTGAGCGGGCAAAAAAATATTATTGCGGGCAGGGACCACAGGCAACCGCGTACATGAAAAAAATACGAAGAATTCGCAAGGAAATGGTCGCAGAGCTCACATTGATGAATGACAAGCTGGCATTAGCAGATCCGGAATCGAGGATTCGGTGAAAGGAGTGCTGCGCTGCCATGTAGTACTGCTGCTTCTGGTTATGCTCACGGGGTGTGCCTCGCTTGTTAAAGTGCCACACGTGACGGTTCGCACTGCAAACATTGTCAGCGTTGACACCGCCGGATTTGACCTTGAAGTGTTGATTGGCGTTGAAAATCAGAATTTTTTTGATGTATCGCTGCAAAGTTATACCTATGACCTTCAGGTAATGTCCGTTCCATTCACCAGTGGCGGGCAGCAGAAAGGGTTTCTTTTCCCGTCAGGAAAGTCAGTTGACATACGTCTGCCGTTCAGGATTTATCATAGCGACCTGATTGGCATAATCAAGCGACGGCCTGACCTTGATCGTATACCCTACAGCCTGGACGCCCGGCTGAATCTTGATACACCACTCGGTGAACTTACTATTCCTGTCAAAAAAAATGATACGGTTTCAGTCCCGAAAGAGTACCGCCCGGAGTCCTATTTGAAAAGAATGCTGCAACCGCTGAAAGAGATGTTCTGAGCGGGAATTGAGGGTGTTTTTACTTGATATGAAAGGAGCCGCTCTGCTATAGTCTGGCGGCTTTTTTGTTCAAATGAACTTGTCGCTGAGGAGTTGTTTGTGGTGAGAGGAATACATTCCGATAGTTCGACCGGCCTCACCCTTCGCACCAAGATGACCCTTCTTTCTGTTGCAGTGTTTGTCGGTATTCTGCTGATTGGTGCCATCAATCTGGTTATGATGAACGAGGTCAGAATTGGCGGTACTGCCTACCGGTCTATTCAAAAAGACAAGGATGCGCTTGAAAGCATTGCCGTTCTGAAGTCCGATCTCTTTCAGATTAACGGGGAGATGCAGAGCTTCATGCTGGAAGTGGACCCGGCTGTTGCTGAAAAAAACATGTCCAGCATCAAAAACATTACCAACGACATCGATCTTAATTTTGGAATTGCACTTGAGTCGATTGAGTCTCCCGGAAAACATGATGCCATAAACAGGGCAAATGCCATCTGGAGCGAATACAGAAAAACGTTACTGGATGAAATGCTTCCTGCGGCGGCAAAAGGTGATGTGCTTAAAGCCAGCTATCTTATGACCGGTATCCAGGCTCAGCGATTCAGCACGTTGAGTGATGCAATTTCCAAGATCGTTACCCGCCTCCGTCAGGATGTCAAAACAACTGAACAACAAGTCGAATCCGGTATCAGGATAAAAATATCCATCTCCATCCTGATCACTCTTGCAGTAATAGCCCTTATTGCACTCTGTTCATACCTGATTACAACTTCGCTGACCAGACCGCTTAAGAAATGTGTCGAATTTGCCAAATCCATGGCTGACGGCAGACTGGATGCCCGGCTGGATATCCGTAGTGGTGGCGAGGCAGCGGATTTGGCCAGCGCAATGAACATCATGGCAACAAATCTCCATGGAATGGTTGCACGCATCAACGCCACCTCGGAGGTACTCGCATCCATTGATTCCAACCTCGAAACAGCTGCCCGACAAGTTGTGCATTCAGCACAAACCCAGGAAAGATCGGTGCAGGAAACGTCAAGTGCGGTTGTACAAATCAACAATTCGGTGCATGAGGTTTTCGACAGCATCAGCAAACTCACTGAGTCAGCAACCGAAACATCCGCTTCCTCTCTTGAGATGGCTGCCACGATTGAAGAGATTGCCATGAGCGCCGAACAGCTTGAAGCAGCTGTTGAAGAGGTCAGCTCTTCCATTACGGAAATGTCTTCCTCAATCAAGGAGATCGGCACAAGCATCATCAACTTGCTTGACGCATCCACAATAACGGCTTCCTCAATTGCCGAAATGGATGCGACCATCAAACAGGTTGAAAAGAATGCCGTAAATTCCGCCTCTATCTCCAAAACTGTCCGTAGTGACGCGGAAATCGGGAAAAATGCTGTTCTTGAGGCAATTGCCGGGATGCAGGCGATCCGAGCCTCATCACAAATAACATCTGACGTTGTTGAAACACTCTCTCTGCGGGTAAACGATATCGGATCGATTCTTTCCGTTATAGATGAAGTTGCCGACCAGACGAACCTTCTTGCTCTCAATGCCGCAATTATTGCAGCTCAGGCAGGTGAGCACGGCAAGGGGTTTGCCGTCGTAGCCGATGAAATTCGTGAGCTAGCCGAACGTACCAGCAGCTCTACACGGGAAATAGCCTCCGTCATCAAGGGCGTTCAGGAAGAAACCGGGCGGGCGGTCAAAGCTATCAGCCAGACCGAAGAACGTATTGCCGCAGGTGAGCAACTTACGCAGCGCTCCGGGGCGGCATTGGAGGAGATCGTTACCGGTGTTGAGCGTGCCGGGATTCAGGTGAGTGAGATTGCCCAGGCAACCGTTGAACAGGCACGAGGCAGTCAAAGCATTCGGGAAGCGATGGAAAGCGTAGAAGACATGGTTGAGAGCATCGCCAACTCTTCGCGTGAGCATTCCCGCGGTACGGATATGATCTCAGCAGCTGTTGAGCGCATGAAGGACCTCACTATTCATGTACGCACATCGACCCGCGAGCAGAGCCGGGCAAGTAATCTGATAGCCCAGTCAACCGAGGATGTGACCGCCATGATTGCTCAAATTCGTGACGCATGCGGTACGCAGGTGCAGAGCAGTGCGCTGATTTCTCATTCTGTTACCGTTATTGAAGGGACATCGGTGGCAAACAGCCACGCAACAAAAGTTATGAATACCGCAGTAACTAATTTGACCCATCAGATTGATCTGCTTGAGAAGGAGATGTCCGGTTTTAAAATTTGACCGGCTGAGGGATAACGATATGAGCAGACTCCTGACACGCTTTTCCGAGCTTCAAAAAAATCAGTCAAAGGCTTTGGTTACATTTATCACTGCAGGAGATCCTGATCTGATGGTGACCGAAGAGGTTATCAATCTCCTTGAAACTGCCGGAGTTGACGTCATCGAACTCGGGGTTCCTTTTTCAGACCCCATGGCCGATGGGCCGACCATCCAGCTTTCCTCTGAGCGTGCCCTCGCATCTGGAACAACATTACAAGGTATTCTTGATGTTGTACAAAGGGTGCGCACCCGCTCGGAAATACCTATAATCCTTATGGGGTATCTCAACCCCATCTATGCCTACGGCTATGACCGGTTCTGCCGGGACGCTGTGAAAGCCGGCATCGACGGCGTCCTTCTCGTTGACATGCCCCCTGAGGAATCCCGGGAGATGCTCACCCCGGCCCGTCACCATGGCCTGGATGTGATTTTTCTGCTGACACCGACTTCGGATAATGCCCGGATTTCAACGGTAAACCACCTCGGCAGCGGCTTTGTGTATTATGTGACGGTGACGGGGGTCACGGGGACACGGACATCAGTATCCGGCACTCTGGCTCAGGAATTAGCCCGGGTGAAACAGACTGTTTCACTCCCGATTATGGCTGGTTTTGGCATTTCCACTCCGAAACAGGCTGCTGAAGTGGCAGAAATGGCAGATGGTGTCGTCGTCGGCAGCGCAATTGTGAAACTATTCGAAAGATACCATGGTGAAGAACTGAAACAGCAGCTGTCGCAGTATGTCAGTTCCTTAAAAGAAGCGCTCAAG
>JAQTXD010000123.1 GCA_028688955.1 Desulfuromonadaceae bacterium | reverse complement strand
GCTGTTCGACAAGCATGGGTTCCTCCTGCAGATAGTATGGTTGGTCGCGCTTCCATAACTACCTGATGGAACTCATGCTTTTCAACTTTTAATCGTGCAATTTACGCACTGATGTTTGAGACGAACCTACTTTTTATTTCAGTATTCACAATTTTTGTGAGACGTACATTCCCATACCTGATGGTTGGTTGGTTCTGGTTTCTCGTAATGCTGTTGCCGGTAATAGGACTTATTCAGGTGGGTGAACAGTCTATTGCAGATCGTTATACATATATACCGATTATCGGCCTTTTCATTATGATTGCGTGGGGAACACCAGATGTTATAAAAAGATCCCGTTACCGGAGCGAAATTTTATTGGTTCTTACTATTGTGGTGATAGCTATTTCAAGTATGGTAACGTGGAACCAACTGAAATATTGGCAGAATGGTTTTACACTGTTTCAGCATGCAACTGATGTTACAGAAAAAAACTGCGTTGCCCATTACAATCTTGGGGCTGCCCTTATTGATAGAGGCGATGTAGATGGCGGTATCAGGGAGTTTACGTTGGCTCTTGCCATAAACCCGAATAATGCTGAGGTGCATAACAATTTGGCAATTGCCCTTGACAAAAAAGGAGATGTGTATGGAGCGATCAGTGAATTTAAACAGTCACTTAAAATCAATCCCCGAAACTTCGAGACTCACTACAATTTGGGAATTGCCCTGTTGAAAAATGAAGTTAGTGAAGAAGCAATTTTGGAATTCAGAAAAGCGCTTGAAATAATTCCCAATGAATCTCGAGCACAATATTATCTCGGACGTGCACTTGCGAATAAAAATAAATAACGGGCATTGAAGGAGTCAGGATGCATTTTCAGTGCGTGACTCTGCCGGAAAATATCAGCGAGATTTCTGCCAATGAATGAACCGAACAATAACATTCGTAAAACAGTGCTTTATCTGCTCATATTTGTCATTGGGGGCATAGTCGGTGCTGTTGTTCGTGATATGATATCGCATTTAATCAGGAATCAAGACAAGTCAGGCTATGTCGAACGGCATGAGGGGCAGAATAAATACATTAACCCGCTTCTTGCGTGCGATGCTGCAGAGGATGTGATTCGCAACACAGATTTGATCCCGTTTAAGGAAAAAATTGAGCAGTTTCTAAACACCCGGATGGATAAACGTCTGGCAACGAAAGTTGGCGTTTACTATCGCGAACTGAATGACGGCAATTGGTTCAGCATTGGAGAATCGGAAAAATTTATTCCGGCAAGCATGCGTAAAGTTCCTCTGATGATTGCACTTTTGAAACAGGCTGAGAGTGACCCGGCTCTTCTTGGACGTCAGGTAACGTTTGATTTGTCAAATGATTACAATTTAAACCAAAACTTCAAACCATCACAGACACTTCTGTTCGGCAAGAAGTATGCGATCAAAGATTTGATTTACAGAATGATAGTATACTCGGACAATAATGCCTTTACGTACTTAACGAAAGTTGTTGACCCCGCACAGTTTGACACTGTTTATTCCAACCTGAGATTGCAGAATCCTGGTGTACTCAAAGATGATGAGTTTCTCTCTGTACAGACCTATGAATCATTTTTCAGAATTCTCTACAATGCCTCGTATTTAACACGGGATGCCTCTCAATGGGCGTTAGACGTGCTGTCAAAATCGGAGTTCAGAACTGGACTGGTTGCGGGAGTGCCGCAGAACGTAAAGGTGTCGCATAAGTTCGGTGAAAAATCTGAAGGAAGTGATGGTGCCGTGCAACTGCATGACTGCGGCATCGTGTACTATCCTCGACATCCCTATTTACTGTGTGTAATGACTAGAGGTGCAAATTTTGAGCTACTGGATGATGTTATTGCAAATATATCGCAAATCACATTTACCGAAGTTGACCGTCAGCACAGCAATCACTAGGACTTTCCTGCTTATCGCAAAATTTCCCGCATTCTTTGTTCCGCATGTTTCCGACCTCCCGGGATGGTATCTGTACTGCCTGGCATCGTCATGAAAAAGAGATAGTCGGTATAGGCCTCTTTTGGTCTGCCGAGTTTTTCAAGAGTAATACCCCGGTTAAGGTGCGCTTCTTTGTCGAGTGGGTACACCTCAAGGGCCTTTCCGTAATGATACAGTGCATCGTCTAGATCGCCCATATTCAGATTAATGTTTCCCAGGTAGGTGTGGATCATGGGGAAATTGGGATCAATGGCAATTACCTTGTCAAATTCATCTTCGGCACGCTTCAGGTCCTGCTCTTTACCGGTATCGTAGTATACTTTTCCAAGCCCGGCACGAGCATGTACGTTTTCGGGAAATTGCTGTACGAAACGGGTGTGCAGTGTGAAATTACTTTTCCAGTCCAGATTGCGCTTAACAGTTAAAGCTGCCAGTACAAGCAAAATGAGTGCAATGGGAGCAAATCTATACCATCGGACGGTCTCCATCTCACTAGGGATGATTCTGAAGATTTGGTCGGCAATTATTATCCAGAGTCCTATTGCTGGAATGTACAGAAAACGGTCAGCCAGCGGAGCACCGGGAACGAAAACTATGCCGCTTACCGGCAGCCAGAATAAAACCAGCCAGGAGACTCCAAATAGTGATACTGAAGTACGTCCTCGCGTGAGGACCCATCCGAGACCAGCAAGGATGCAGAGCCATGCGCCAATGAGCGGCAGTGCCAGGAGATTAAAATCCTCCGGGATTACGTAGCGGTTTGCAAGAGCGGTAGGCCAAAGCACAGTCAGAAAATAGCGGGGGATAATATACACATTATTCAGTAAACGAGTGCCGAAATCGGTGGTTATATTAACACTTTCAAATGTAGTGGTACCCATGCCGGGCAAAATGCTCGACTGTAAGCCGAGTTTTGAGAGAGTCGTCCAACGCATGACCAAATAAATGGTGGTCACGACAAGATACGGTGCCAGGCGCAAAACAGCCTGCATGCGAATCCCGTTGGTGTTATTGCGCAGATCAGGCAGTTCTCGTACCAGAATGAATGGTAGAATCATGAGGCCGATCTCTTTGGAAAAAAGCCCCGCTAAAAAAAGAAGTGCACCGACAAAAGCCAGGATTGTCTTTTTACTGAGAATGCTTCTGTTCTGAACGAGATACGCCGAAATTGCAAAAAAGCATGCCATCATGGTGATACGCCCACCGGCATTGAAGTTTACTCCTTCTGTATGGAGTGGGTGGGTCGCAAAAAGGAGTCCGACAAGAAGCGGGGCATACATGTTGCTTTTGAAGAGAAGTCGGGCGAGACGGTAGACAAGAAATGCGTTGGCAGTGTGAAGCAGTACATTAAAAATCCTGATGAAGACAGGGTTAAAGCCATGCAAACGCCCGTCAAAGAGAAACGTCAGGTTGGTAAGTGGACGGTAAAATGGCAGCCGTTGCGAATCAGCGACCGCATCGACCATTGAGAAAAGCGAGAGAGCATTGCCTTTTAATGCCCTGTCATCGAGAATCACCGCATGGTCGTCCAAAGTGAAGCCGTTGCCGAGCGAATTTGCGTACACAAAAAAAGCGATTATGGCAATGCCTAGTCCGAATAATATATCTCTTGAATTTTTCTTGTTCATATCGCTCTTGCCCGGCGGATGCTTACCTGATCACCGCATGAAGTATCATGACATCTGCACTATTTCGACAGTTCCCGCAGTCTCTTTTCTGCATGTTCCTTTCCTCCGGGGATATCGTTTGAATTGCCGGGTGAAGTAAGAAAGAATATATAATCTGTTATTGCTTCTCTCGGCCTGCCGAGCTTTTCTAATGTTATACCCCTGTTTAATCGAGCTTCTTTGTCATAGGGGTAGACTTCAATTGCCTTGCTGTAGCAGTACAGCGCCCCGGATAAATCTTCCTTGTTTAATTTTATGTTTCCCAAACGAGTGAAAATCATTGGGAAATTAGGGTCGATGGCGAGGACTTTTTCAAATTCCTTCTCTGCCAGGTCTGTGTCATGTTCCGTGCCTTTACCGTAGAAAACGTTTCCAAGGCCCGCATGGGCATGAATATTTTCAGGGTAGTGTTCGACAAGACTGACATAAAGTGCATAGTTGCTTCTCCAATCCATATTGCGTCGTATTGTCAAACCGGCCAGCACAAGGAGTATGGAAACAACGGCGGTTACTGCAATTTTGCGTAGAATTGGTTTGTTAACAGGAAGATATCTGTAGAATTGGTCGGAAATTATAATCCAGAGGCCGACTTCCGGAATATAGAAAAAACGGTCTGCCAATTGGGCGCCGGGCACAAAAACAATGCCGCTTACCGGCAACCAGAAGAGCAAAACCCAGGTAAGCCCGAACAGTGACGTTGAACTGCGCCCTCGGGTCATGAGCCAACCGAGGCCGGCAAGAATGCAGAACCATCCGCCAAAGAGCGGCAGCGCCAGAAGATTCAGGTCATCCGGAATGACATAACGAGACGACAGGCCCACCGGCCAGATGGCAGTCAGGAGATAGTGAGGAATAATATATAAATCATTCAGCAGTCTCGTATTGAGATCTGTGATGATATACAAACTTTCAATAAGTTTAGTACCGACTCCGGGGATTATACTGGTCTGAATACCGAATTTCGACAGTGTCAGCCAGCGCATGACCATATAGAGTGCTACTGCGGCAAAATAGGGGACAAGACGAAGGAAAGGCCGATGTCGGTTGCCGGGGGCGCTTGTGCGCAGGGCCTGTATTTCAATTGCAACAATAAATGGGAGTATCATCAATGCTGTCTCTTTGGAAAGGATGCCCGCCAAAAACAGGAGAGCACCGGTAAAAGCCCAGTACATTCTATCCCTGATGATGCTTTTGTTGTGCAGGAGGTACGTCGAAATAGAGAAGAAGCATGCCAGCATGGTGTTGCGGCCACCGGCATTAAAATCAACACCTTCACTGTGCTGAGGATGGACGGCAAATAACAGACCGGCCAACAGAGCCATGTAAATATTGTCCTTATTGAGGGTGCGGGCAAGTCGATACACCAGAAAGGTATTCGCGGAATGTAGAAGTACATTTGCAAGCCGGACGAGAAAAGGGTTGAATCCGTGCAGGTGCCATTCAGCCATGAAGGTGAGATAGGTGATTGGTCGGTAAAAGGGGAGGAGTTGTGTCTCACCCGTTGTATCAATGCTGCTGAAAATGGAGAAGAATGACCCTTTTAGAATCGGGTTATTGAGGATAACGCTATCATCATCCAATGTGAAGCCATTGCCGAGTGAATTGGCATAGACGAGAAAGGCAATTGTTGCTACGAGTAAACCGAAAACAAATTCCCTGGTTTTTTCTTTGCTCATGTAATTGATTCCTGACTGCAGATACAATGCGATTTCGAAAAAACACTATCAAAAACAATTGAGCCGGTACAAGTAAAATATCGATTTTACCGAGTGCCGGTTAGTTGGTTCATAACATAGGCTCCGGTAAACTGCAGACAAAATTGACATTTCCTGTTAAACAGCTTATTTACAACCGTGGACGCGTTAGTTGCCCGTACATCAATAATTGGAAACCACACTATGAAGTTGTCCATTGTAATCCCCTGTTATAACGAGTGTGCAACGATTGAAGCCGTTGTCGCAGCGGTCATGAATACATCATACCCGGATAAGGAAATCATTATAGTTGATGATTTTTCTACTGACGGTACCCGTGAGTTGCTGAAAGCAGGTATTGAGTCTCATGTTGACAGTGTTATCTACCATGAGCGCAACTTAGGCAAGGGAGCCGCGTTACGAAGCGGTTTCAAGGCAGCGTGCGGAGATATTGTCCTTATTCAGGATGCGGACCTCGAGTACGACCCGGGCGAATATCCAAAATTGTTGGAGCCAATTCTGCAGGGTAAGGCCGATGTGGTATATGGTTCTCGTTTTATGGGCGGGGAAGCTCATCGGGTGGTATATTTCTGGCATATGGTCGGCAATCGAATACTTACGTTGCTGTCGAATGTCCTGACAAACATTAATCTCAGCGATGTTGAAACCGGTTTCAAGGTTTTTAAGAGGTCGGTGCTTCAGTCAATCGACATAAAGGAAAATCGATTTGGTTTTGAACCTGAAATAACTGCCAAGCTTGCCAGAATGAAATGTGTAATTTATGAGGTCGGAATCTCCTATCATGGCAGGACCTATCAACAGGGTAAAAAGATATGCTGGAAGGATGGTTTTTCAGCTATACGATGTATTGTTAAATATAATTTATTTAAATGATTCGTATCCCATGCAACTGGGAAATTATCGACGCTAAAACAGTTACGTGAGTTGATGCCCAATCTACTTGAAAACAATAAGTACGACCTGGTTGTCGGGCTGGCAATCTGTATCGTTGCATTTTTGGTGTACGCCAACTCTCTCGGCAATGGGTTTGTCTGGGATGATGACGTTGTTATTTTGGCAAATCCGGTTTTAAAGGGCTCTCCTCTGGCGCTGTTTGGCGAGGTTGACCGCGGCCATGCCACCGGCATTAC
>JAQTXD010000122.1 GCA_028688955.1 Desulfuromonadaceae bacterium | reverse complement strand
ATGACCTGACCATGCTGGCTTTTGATCTGTCTGACATCTACCGCATGCCGGCCATGGTGCTGGCGGATTCAGTTATCGGACAGATGAAGGAGTCGGTGATCCCCAATCCGCGCCCGCAGACGTTGCTCCCTCCAAAAGAGTGGGTTGTGCGCGGCCGGTCGGCAGGAGAACCGCAGAACGTTGTCAAGTCACTCTACCTTGGTTATGGCGAGATGGAGGCGTTCCACTGGAAGATGCAGGCCCGCTATCAGGCACTGGCTGACGCGGAGTGCCGCTGGGAAGAGGTTCAGACAGCTGATGCCGAGCTGATCGTGACAGCTTTCGGCTCCACCTCCAGAATCGCCAAGACCGCGATTGCCATGGCGCGAGAGGCCGGTATGAAAGTAGGCTTGATGCGGCCGATCACGCTGTTCCCGTTCCCCAAAAAAGCCTATGCGCAGCTCTCCGAGCGCTGCAAGCTTTTTCTGGATATTGAACTTTCCACCGGCCAGATGATCGACGACGTACGTCTTTCGGTAGCACGTGATGCTGATGTCGCCTTCTATGGTCGCCCGCCGGGGGCGGGCTCATTGCCGACGCCGGAAGAACTTTTCGAACAGATCAAGAAAAACTATCGGGCCAGCGCCTGAACAGTTGAGGATACATTCTATGAAACAGGTATTTAACAGGCCTGAAAGCCTGAAAGATGTCTCTACCCACTTTTGCCCCGGCTGCCATCATGGTTCTGTCCACCGTCTGGTTGCCGAAGCACTGGATGAGTTCGGCATTCGCAGTGAAACGATCGGTGTTGCTTCCGTCGGCTGTTCGGTTTTTCTTTACGGATACTTCGACATAGACGTGATCGAAGCCCCTCACGGTCGCGCACCGGCCGTTGCCACGGGTGCAAAGCGCGCTCGCCCCGACCGGGTCGTTTTTACCTATCAGGGGGACGGTGACCTGGCCGCTATCGGCATGTCCGAGATCATTCATGCCGCCAATCGCGGTGAGGATATCACTGTTGTTTTTGTCAACAACACAACCTACGGTATGACCGGTGGCCAGATGGCACCGACAACTTTGCCGGGGCAAAAGACCTCTACCTCCCCCTACGGTCGCGATACCTCTAAGGATGGCTCTCCTTTCAAGATGGCGGAGCTGCTTTCCAATCTCGACGGGGTTGCTTTTTCGGCACGGGTGGCTCTCAACAGCCCCAAAAACGTTTTGCAGGCCAAGAAAATGATAAAAACCGCCTTTCGTTATCAGGTTGAGAAGAAAGGGTTTTCCTTTATTGAGGCTCTGTCTGCCTGTCCGACCAACTGGGGGATGAATCCCATTGATGCCAACCAGCGGGTGGCTGATGAAATGATCCCATACTTCCCGCTGGGTGTGTATAAAAACACCGCTAATCTGTGATTAGTCAATACCTAATTTATTCTGTTTTTCAGGGTTGGAGATAATAATGCGCTACGACGTTTTTTTCGCCGGTTACGGCGGGCAGGGTGTACTGCTGGCCGGCAATCTGCTTTCATACGCGGCAATCCACGAAGGGAAAAACGTATCGTTTTTTCCGGCCTACGGAGTTGAAAAGCGTGGCGGTGCAGCCATGTGTACGGTTGTTTTTGCCGATGGCGATACCGGCTCCCCGGTGGTCGGCAACCCGTCGGTTTCGGTGCTGCTCAATCAGCTCTCTTTTGATAAATATGCTGCCAAAGTCAAGCAGGGTGGTGTCTGTATAGTCAATTCCAGTCTGGTGGATACCGCTGGCGTTGAACTGCCGGGGGGCGAAATAGTCCTTGTTCCGATGAATCAGATCGCTCTCGATTTGGGAGATGTGCGGATGGTTAATATGGTCGCCTGCGGGGCATATATTGAAAAAACCGGGGCGTTGAAAAGTGAGTCTCTGGAAGCCGCGCTTAAAAAGGCCCTCCCGGAACGTAACCATAAGTTGATACCGGCCAACGTAAAAGCGATGGACGCTGGTGCCCTGGCAGCGAGAGGTTAAAATAGCGGCTAAAAAACCTTGACGTCGTATGTCTGATTTGTTACAAAGAGTGCTCTTCAATTTAGGGGTATAGCCAAACGGTAAGGCAACGGCCTCTGACGCCGTCATCTCTTGGTTCGAATCCAGGTACCCCTGCCAATTATAACTACTAGCTAGAACTGCTAGTTTTAAAGCCTTGATCTTCTCTGTGTGCCATCTTTGTGCCACAGAGAAGATCAAGGCTTTTATGTTTTCTACCTGCCTGAAGAACAAGAAATATCATTATCATCTGATTTATAGAGTCCCTGCTGACTTGTCGGCACTCCTCCCTCAAAGTGAAATGGCAGTATTGACTTCTGGACGTTCAAAGCTATGCTTTTTTCTATCATTCATTCAAAGGGGAACAACATGGAAGCGAAAGCCATCCTGACTTTAAGAGAAGCCATCAGCAGGCATAGCAAACCCTCAGCAGTGGCAGGTATGTTTCTCAAGGCATTACTCGCAGAAGGATACTCTATATCAGAGATTCAGAAGGTCACGCATACGATGGAAGTGCTGATGCTTGGAGATGAGCTTGATAATAGTGATAAAGGGTGAACGTACATAATTACGGGGAGCTTCAATAAGCACTAGTGCTCTCGTCGCAGTACATTTATTTTCGCATGAGCTCTATTCAGTCACATCCTTGATTTCCTGTAGTATTTCAATTTGTCTCTGCAACAGATATCTAGCTATCTCTCGATCCAGTATTTTGTCAGGGGCGATGGTAAACCGATAGCGCTTCGGCTGACCATCACCGTCTATTCCCACGAGCACCGCTGGGGTCTTCATGGTGTAATTCAGGTTTTGAACAATGTTGTGTAACATGAACGTCAGATTAGTTTCCTCGCCTATTTCTAGCGTGCATGGTGTATTGCTTTGAACGCAAGCTCCGTTAATGGAGATTTCAACTAATTTTCCCTTAACTAACCCCGTTGATGTCGTGAAGAGAGCATTTTGAGGCTCCCCTAAAGCCAGCCGAATATAGTTTCTTCTCTCCGCCATGATTTCAACATAGCAGAGCTTCCTCAATGATGCAGCACGTCTGTTTATATGCACATACTGGACGTTGGCATGAACATCATATTTGAGGACCTTGCTGCGTATGAACGTGTAATGATGATCTCTCATTGTAAATGCCTGATATGGAGAGACGTCAAGGTCAATCATATCCTTCTCAATGCTGATGATCTGTGCAGGGCATGACACCGGCAATCCATGATAATAATTTATCAGCGTTATTTGGAATTTCGGTTGTTTGAATAGCTCTTCTTTGAATATCGAGAGAATCTCAGCCTGGTCTTCATCAAACGAATTCTGAATCCTCGTGCTGTAAAGGTATGAGTGATCCATCACACGTTGCTCCTCATAATCGAATGGAAAATCATTACAAGTGCAGATGACCGTCAGGATACATTGAAATCCGGGTCTACTGTTTGATAGTTCACTAATCGTCAGAATCTTTTTTATGTACAGCTTTATTCTTGTGCAGATCTAAATTCTGCTTGGTATATATCCACGGTAAAGCTCTGCGTTTAAATACCCCATATGGGGTGTGGTGGTGAGCATATGGGTGGAGTTGAATTTAGTTGGAAACGCCGTGGTGTTTTTTAGTACATATTTACAGCTGGTTGCGTAAACCTGATAGTTGGCATGACATCTGCTATATCTAAATTCAGATTCGCTAAATTATCTGGAGGTATTACCCATGAAAAAAGTTCTTTCCACAATCGTTGCCGCTCTCGTTGCTCTGTCTTTCTCTGCTGTAGTTTTCGCTGCTGAAGTTGCACCTGTTGCTGCTCCTGCTGCTGATGCTAAGCCTGCTGTAGAGAAAAAAGAAGTAAAGAAAGTGAAAAAAGCTAAAAAAGCTAAAAAAGCTGCTGTTAAGAAAGAAGCTGCTCCTGCTGTTGAAGCTGCTCCTGCTGCAAAGTAATTTCTTTTTCAGAAGACTTAAAAAGGCCGCATCTACTGATGCGGCCTTTTTTTGTGCTTCATTTACATGGATAGATCATAAGGCGAGTTATCTGCCGTTATGCTCACGCTCTTTTTTGTGTTTTTTATGCTTGTAATGCCCTTTGTGTTTCCCATTGTCATGGCGGTCTTCTCTTACAATAACCGTCTCCCGCTCTATAACAGTTACGCTCGGTGCCGGTTGGGATTTGCCGACATAAATACTGGCATTAGGTGTGCTGATGCCGACGTTCACTGCAGCTGCAGAAAAGCTGGCTGCAGCAAGAACAATAACTAAACTTCCGGTCACTCTTTTCATAATCAATCTCCTTTTTTACTGTATTAGGCGGTTGCTGGTTTCGATGGGAAGCTGCGGTCAGACGACTGAATCAGCTCCTGCCTGGATCTCTTCCCGGACAGTGGCAAGAAGTTCGGCACAGATGACAACCAGCTCCTGGCGAAGATTTTCAGCCTCGGCTGAAAGCTCGATGTTCACCGACTCGGCAAAATATTTGAACTTTGCTACAACGTCTTCAAGCTGTTCGATGGTGCAATTCATGATAGTATACTACCCCTTTCTGTTGTCAAAGTTTTAATGCTGAACAGGCTGGCCGAGTAAGCCGCCACCTATTTATAATGCAGCTGACTATTTTAAAGCTATAAAAATTTTATGGCTATAGAGTCTGTTATATATGGATACGGTCCCGCCTTTGATTGATCATGTAATATCATAGGGCAAATTTAGCAGGCGCGTATGAGGCAGTCCGTGTGATAGTATGGCAGATGTATGCGACGCGGCGGAGAGCCGGCCGGCAATTGTGCCGGTCACGGCAAAGCAAACAAGCTCTGATCCGGCTTTCTGCGCAGAGTGCTTTACGCTGTCAGGCCAAACAACGGCTCAAACCGCCTAAGACGTATGACAATCAAAAAATGAAGAAAGGATCACTGTGCAGGTACTTGATGACAGTTGCTGTTTCATCTGCGGTAAAGATAACCCCATCGGTTTCAAGGCAGAGTTTACGATAGACCCCGAACGTCGCTGGGCGGAAACCCGGGTACGGATAGACGAGACTTACCAGGGGTGGCAGGGGATCACCCACGGCGGCATCATTTCGGCCCTGCTGGACGAGATCTGTGCTCAGGCCTGTATAGGAAGCGGGCTCACAGTCGTCACCAGTGAAATTAAAGTCCGCTACCGGGCACCGGTTCCGACCGGATCGCTGGTAACCGTTATCGGCGAGGTTGTCGGAGAACGGCGCAGGCTGGTGGATGTGAAGGGGCGGCTCGAGCTGGATGGAAAGGTCATGGCCGAAGCTGAAGTTACCATGTTCCGGACCGCTACATAACAACGGGGATGGTCTGCAGAGATGCTTCCATGCCGGAAAACCTTGCCAAGAGGCCGTCACTGGGGGGAGTGGACACCTGCTGAATACATAATGGAATTATTAGTGCGTCTCTGCTACCATCTGAACCAATAGTTGCACTCGTATTTGATGTCCGGCCGTTATGTGCCGGGCTTTTTTATTTTGAGGTTATATGGATTTCACACAATCCGGCCGTAATCGGATCCGGCTTTTTAAAACTGAAGGACGTGCCCTCTTGGCCCTGTCGGCCCCTATCCTGGCCGCCCAACTGTCCCAGCAGGTACTCGCCTTTATTGATACCGTGATGGCCGGCCGCGTCAGCGCCACCGACCTGGCGGGGGTTGCCGTCGGCACCAGTCTGTGGGGACCGCTGCTGCTGTTTATATACGGTGTCATGCTGGCGGTCACGCCGCTGGTGGCGCAACTGCACGGATCCGGACGGACAGATGAAACCGGCCCGCTGGTCCGCCGCGGGATACTGGTCGCTCTGCCGCTGGTGCTGGTTGCGATCCTTGTGCTGCGCAATGCCGAGGCTGTCTTTACTGTGATGGCAGTTGACCCGCCGATTGCCATCATTGCAACCGCTTACCTCAAGGCGATTTCCTGGGGGGTGCCGGCCGCAGCGTTCTTCTTTTTGTTGCGAAACCTGAGTGAAGGGCTCAGCCTGGCGCGACCCAGCATGCTTATCGGCCTGGCCAGCCTGCCGGTCAACGCGGCCCTCAACTATGTTTTTATCTACGGTAAGCTCGGTCTGCCGGCGCTGGGCGGGGTGGGGTGCGGCTGGGCCACGGCTATCACCCTCTGGTTCATGAGCGGCTGCATGCTGTTTATCATTCGCCAGGCAAAAACCTACAGCGCCACCCACTTTTTTGACCTGACCAAGCGGCGCGGTCTGGAGGGGGCGACACAGATCCTCCGTCTCGGCCTGCCGATCGGCTCTTCACTGCTGGTTGAGGCAAGCATCTTTACCCTTATTGCCCTCTTTCTCTCCCCTCTGGGCGCACATACGGTTGCTTCGCACCAGATTACCCTCAACTATTCATCCCTGATATTCATGGTACCGCTCAGCATCTCTATTGCCATTACCATCCGCGTCGGCCACGCCATCGGCAAGGGGCGTCCGGACCGGGCGAAGCTGGTCAGCCATACGGGGCTGTTGGTAAATGCGCTGATCGCACTGGCCACTGCCGGCCTGACACTGCTATTTGCCGAAAACATCGCCCGTATCTATACCAGCGACAGCCC
>JAQTXD010000043.1 GCA_028688955.1 Desulfuromonadaceae bacterium | reverse complement strand
CCCCAGGAGGTCTCGTGCATGCTCCCCCACTGGAACCGGTGGAGCAGATCAAGATCAATGGTGTCATAGGTCAGGTTAAGCACCTGCGGGATGTCCCGTTTGTTTCTGTCATAGTAAAGCTGAATAGAGACATCCGCATCGTCACCAAGCGAGTGCGTCCAGTGAGAAAGGATATTTCCGCCACTTACTTTGGTGTTTGCTGAAACAGGAAGATTGGGAAGTTTGGTTGGATCAGCTATAGTGGCTGTCTCCCTTTCCGTACCGTTATAGGCATCGCCCTGTAGCGTAAAAGAGTTTTTACCGGTTTTCCCATCCATACGGAAACCGACGTGCCCCATGTCCCAACCATCATCTGCAGGGCGGCCATCCTCAGCCTTCAGTTCATTCCGGTTGAAATATTTCCCATACGCACGAACGGCTCCCCACTCACCAAGTTCAGCGCCATATCTCAAAACGCCGAAACCGCGCTCATAACTCCCCGCACCGGCAACCACCAAACCACCGGTTGTATCCGTTGCCTTCTTGGTAATAATGTTAATGACGCCGTTTACTGCGTTGGCACCCCAGATTGTGGCACCAGGTCCACGAATGACCTCAATCCGCTCGACATCAGCCAGAACGGTATCCTGAACATCCCAGAACACCCCCGAAAACAGGGGAGAATAAACGCTGCGGCCGTCAATCAGAACCAAAAGCTTTCTGGCAAAACGACCGTTAAAGCCACGGGCAGTAACAGCCCATTTGCTCGAATCAATTCGGGCAACAGTGACTCCTGGAACCATCCGCAAGGCATCAGGAATATTCGTGACCCCGGACCGCCGGATATCCTCCTGGGTAATGACAAAGACCGCTGCGGCAGTGTCCGCCAGAGACTGTGCCTTCCTTGTGGCCGAGGTAACTTCCAGGGTCATCAGATCTTCCAACGAAAGCGTTACCAATTCGCTATCGCTTGGAAGCGAGGCGGCCTGAACCGGCATACCGCATAAAGCAGCGAGACCGGCGGTAGAGCAGGCGAGCACAACCCACTTACGAATACCTCCGCAAGTCCGAATAAACAACCCGGTAATTATATTGTTATCTTTCATTCGCAACCTCCATCCGAGAAATGAAACACGTGTTATCACTAAGGTGTATTTCCATAAATTGTCCGTGCCAGTTTAAGAAGTTGCGAACTCAGCACGAGATGCGACTTACGAACGGCAGCCAGATTAACTTCAAAGTTGAGACGATTCTGTACCGGAATCAGGCCGATCATCCCTCCCGCCTCACAGAAACCGGTCATGTCACTGACAGTCAAAATATTCTGCTGGTTCAATTCACGCAAAAGCCCGCTGAGTCTGTATCGCTCCGTTGCGGATATAAATATGAGACGAACCCCCCTGGCCTCAGCAACTTCATCTATGTGCCTGACACTGACCTTGGCGCCTCGAATTGTTTGTGACTGGAGAGTTTTAATAAAGGCCGGGGATGGCGTTTTTCCGAGGATGGCAATCGAAAACGTGCTGTTATCATTTGCATGACCGTTTTGCCACTCGGTAAGTTTTGCAAAATTAAGCACAAATACGGCCTTGATCTGGGATTCGTCCGACTGAACACCGTTAGCAACTCCTGCTCCGTGCAAGCCGCAAACCAGAAGGATCAGCGCAATTATTCTATAGAAGCTCACGTGCATTGATTAACCCTTTCCATGCACCCATCTATCGAGCATGGCGGACAAGGCTCCCATCTCAAGCGGCTTGGACAGATAATCATTCATCCCTGCTGCGATGCACTTTTCACGATCAGAGTGCATTGCATTTGCTGTCAGAGCGATGATCGGTACGGCATGATTTCTGACTGACGAATCCGGGTTCCGAATGACTGCAGTTGTTTCATAGCCATCCAGTCCCGGCATCATGCCGTCCATCAGTACCAACGCATACTCCTTTTCTTTCAGGGCTTCCAGGGCTTCATAGCCATTATTGACAACATCCACTGTATACCCGAGTTTTGTCAGGAACCCCCGCTCAACTTTTTGGCTGATGAGATCATCTTCTGCCAGCAGCAGATGGCAGCAGGTTCCAATGCCTGCCGATGTGGAAGCGTTATCCATAACGACAGGACCGGACATGACCGTGGCAGCAGAACAACGTTGATACGTGCCGGATATTTTCAGAGTTGCCGTAAACCAGAACTCTGAGCCGTGCCCTTCAAGACTCTCAACGCCGATTTCGCCCCCCATCAGCCCAACCAGTCGACGGCAAATGGCCAGGCCCAGTCCACTGCCGCCATATTTTCTGGAAGTTGAGCCGTCAGCCTGCATGAAGGGCTCAAAAATCACATTCAGTTTGTTCTGCGCGATTCCGACGCCACTGTCACGGACAACTATTCTCAGGGTTATATGTTCCTGTTCTACGCCAGCATTCTGTACAAGAACGTGAACGTACCCGTTCGGCGTAAATTTGATTGCGTTGCCGATCAAATTTGTCAACACCTGTCGGAGCCTCCCGGCATCTCCACGTAATAACAAGGGGATATCTGGATCCATCTGAAAGGTAAGATCCAATCCTTTTTTTTGAGCCTGGAGCGACAGAAGATCAATTGAACCTGACAGTATTTCCTGCAGATTGAATTCAAATGATTCCAGATCGAGCTTGTCCGCCTCAATTTTCGAGAGATCAAGGACGTCGCCGATCAACTCGAGCAGATGTGTACTGGATGCTTTGGCCATCTCGGCATATTCGCGTTGTTCAACGGTCAGACCGGTATCAAGCAGCAGAGTAATCATGCCGGTGATGCCATTAATCGGCGTACGAATTTCATGACTCATGGTTGATAAAAACCGGCTTTTCGCCTGATTGGCAACTTCTGCAGCCTCTATTGCACGAAGCAGGCGAATCTCGTTACTGCGAAGATCCATAAAGGCCCGGTTTGCACGAAAAATATACTGGATGCGGTAATTCAGAATCTGCCAGTTAACCGGCTTCACGATAAAATCCGTTGCCCCGACGTTGTACGCTTTTGAGATAGACTCGACATCATCCAATCCGGTCATCATAACGATCGGAATATCCGCTCCACCGGGAAGTGCACGGATTTCCTCACAGAGCGTAAAACCATCCTTACCGGGCATGAGTACATCAAGGAGAATAAGCTGAGGTTTTATATCCAGAAACGTTTTGAGTACCGTCGAACCATCCGGACTCTCACTGACCGTATAACCGGCCATTTCCAGGGTTGCCCGGGCAATTATCCGGAGCGCTTCGTCATCATCTACAACCAGAATATGTCCAGGGGATACTGCGCTGGAATTTACGGATGTCATGATGCTTCTCCTTCAAGTATTTCCGCCAGGGCCTCAGAAACGGCCCACCACTCCGTTTCCAGGAGCGCAAGAAGCCGTGTATCTTCCATCGCTGAATTATTTTTACCGGCGTTCTCCAGCACGTTGCAATATTCCGCTAAAGTAACGGCACCCAGATTTGCGCTGCTGGATTTGAGATAATGCGCCTTTTTGAATAGCCCTTCCATATCACCAACGCGTGCCGCATGCAGAACATCTGTAAGCACATGGGGGGTTTCTTCCATATATTTCGTGAGAACAGTGCGCAGAAGCTGCTTTTTACCAAACGGGTCGAGCATGCGGATACTGTTGATAGAGCGAATATCCAAGTGCGAAGAATCGCAGTTGTGCGCCGTAACACATCCGGTGGAATCATTCTCCTGCGCTGTTGGAATTCCTCTACATGCGTTTGTCACCCAGTGTGAGAGCATGGTATCCAATTGCTGCATAGTAAATGGTTTTGCCAGATAATCGTCCATGCCGGCGTCAAGGCACAACTGACGATCGGCTGCACAGGCATGACCGGTCAGGGCGATTATAATCTGGTGAGAAATAGCCCCTTCACCGGCCACCGCTTCACTCTCCTGTGCACGCACAACTCTAGTCGCCGAATAGCCATCCATAACCGGCATCTGGCAATCCATCAGTACCAGTGAAAAGCGGCTCCTGGCCAGATAATCCAGCGCTTCCTGCCCGTTGCCAGCGATGCAGACAGTATACCCGAGATACTCCAGCATTTCCCGGGCAACGTCCTGATTAACCGGATTGTCCTCCACCAGCAGGATAGTTCCGTTCCGCCCACCGGAGTCAACCAGAGGGATTATCTCGCGAACTGAGGGTGCGGAAACAGGCACTGCCTCAGATGTGCACCCGAAACAGGCGGTAAATGAGAAGCAGGAGCCGACGCCGGGGGAACTCTCCACCGAAATACCGCTCCCCATCATCTCTGCCAGCCGTTTGGCAATTGTAAGCCCAAGCCCCGTACCACCATATTTTCGGGTCATGGATCCGTCAGCCTGGGTAAACCCGTCAAAGATCACCGTCAGCAGCTCCGGCTTGATTCCTACCCCGGTATCCCGTATGGAGAAACAGAGTGAAATATCACTTGTACCCCTTTCCTCAACGCTCACCTCAACCGTTACCACACCGTTTTCGGTGAACTTGACCGCGTTGCTGACGAGATTCAACAGCACCTGCCGCAACCGCAAGGGATCTCCACTCACCACACGCGGCACATCAGCATCTATTGAAAGGTTGATATCCACACTTTTTTTGGTGCCGAAGGTTGAAAACAGCTCAACCACCCCGTCGACCATCTCGTATAGATCGAATGGCAACACCTCCAGCTCGACCTTGCCAGCTTCAATCTTGGAATAATCAAGAATATCGTTGATGATACCGAGCAGTGACGTCCCTGATTGATAGATCGTCTGGGCGAATTTTCGCTGTTTTTCATCAAGGGTTGTTCCCAGGAGCAGTTCCGTCATGCCAAGCACACCATTCATTGGTGTACGAATTTCATGGCTCATGTTGGCAAGAAACTCTGATTTCGACCGACTGGCAGCTTCGGCGGCATCACGCGCATTCTCCAGAGCAGCAACAATCTGACGAAGCTCTTCGGTGCGTGCATCAACTGTACTTTCAAGCGTATCCCGCCGCAGCTCAAGTTCGGTATCCCGCTGCTCGATCTGGCCAAGCATTTCATTGAATCCTTCGACCAGTTGGCCGACTTCATCGCTATTCTCATTTACAACTCGCAGCGTGTAGTTCTTGGTATTGGAAACTTCCTGCATCGTTCCAGCTAATGACACGATTGGCTTCGTTATCATGGATTGCATCCTGGAAGCCAAAAGGTACGCCACAAACAGAGCAGAGAGCAGGATAACAAACGAGAAAGAAACCACATTTACAAACATGATCCTGAGTGGAGCGCTCGAGGCGTGAAGCACGACGAAGCCGACCTGCCTGCCGTCAGAAAGAACCGGGCGAACCACGTCGAAAATGGCATCTATATTCCAGAAATCACTATTCCCCAGTCGTTTCAAAATAACCAGTCGCTGTTCTGCAGTACCGCTACCAATAATTTTTTCGAGAAATGAGCTTACCTCCTCAGCGGCAGGACTCTGGTACGAAGCGAAGAGCTCTCCTTCGTTGTCCAGAATATAGCCATTCAGTATATCCTGATTGGTGCTCAGCGAGAACAGTGCGGCATTAGCCGCAACAGGATCACTGAATATGAGTGGAGCTGAAGCGGAGAAAGCCACCATATCAGCGACTATGGCGAGATTTCTCTGAAGATCCTGACGATAGTGCAGCAGTTGGTTTAAAATCAGAACCAACGACACAAGAGAAACCACCAGGCAGCTTGTACCGAGGGTAATCAGCATCATTTTACGCTTGATTGATGAATGCCTGATAAACGCTCTCATGTAAGCCTCTGATGATTTGTAATTCCGAAGACGATAACTGGATTCCCGGCAAAAACGGTATGGAATCGAGGTGCAACTGAAAAACAGAAGCGAAACTCGCGGAGAATTAACACCGCTTTAAAATGGTGAGTACCGGTTAAGGTTATAGCGTAAGACAGGAATTGTGCAACCATCGATCTGCAGTTTCCTTTTATCAATTTTACGGTATATACATAACATCTGGATCGGATATCGTACTTGATTAATAAAATGTGTAACTACCTGTCAATGGAGCACCCGGTTTATGAACGGCATGACCTATGAAGTAACTGGCAAAGCCCTGATCGTAGACGATGACTTCACTGTGCGCCTGCTTGTCAGTGAAACACTGGAGCAGGCAGGTTTTCAGGTTCTGGCAGTAGATAATGGTCCGGATGCCCTTGCGCTTCTCGAAACGTTTACTCCGGATATTATTCTTCTCGACGTTTTGATGCCTGGCATGGACGGATATGTAACCTGTCACGAAATCCGCAAACACCCCTTTGGGGCAACCGTCCCTATCATCATGATGACCGGTCTTGATGACTATGAATCAATTGAGCGCGCCTATCATCTCGGTGCGACTGATTTCATCAGCAAACCGATACACTGGCTTGTCCTGCCTCACCGGGTGCAGTACATCATTCGTTCAAGCAGGACATATAAAGAGCTCAGACAGAGCGAAGCACGACTGAGTCATGCCCAGGCAATTGCCCGCCTGGGCAACTGGGAATGGGATATTACCAGTGACACACTTTTCTGGAGCGATGTTATTTTCCGGATTTTTGCCATCGACCCGTCCTCCTTTAACGGGACATTCCGGGCATTTCTCGATTCCGTTCACCCCCATGACCGGGAAATGGTGCAGTCGGCTGTCAAATCAGCCATAACAACCAGACAGTCGTTGAGCATCGACCACCAGATACTATTGCCGAACGGTGCCGAGCGCTTTGTCTGTACAGAAGCTGAACTGCTCTGTGACAGCGCCGGGCACCCCGTGAAGCTGTCCGGGACAATGCAGGACATTACCGAGCGAAAAGTGGCAGAGATTAAAATTCGTCATCTCGCCTATCATGACATTCTGACAAATTTGCCCAACCGTGCCCTGTTCAGTGATCGCCTGTCCCAGGCTCTGCATCGGGCCGAACGCGTCGGTGAGAAAGTTGCCGTGCTGTTTATCGATCTGGATGACTTCAAGTTAATCAATGACACCCACGGCCACCGGGTCGGCGATCTATTACTGACAGAAGTTGCACGCCGCCTCAACGAGATAACGAGGGCGGGCGACACCCTGGCGCGTATGGGGGGCGACGAGTTCACAATATTTCTGCATGACATAAAAAGTTCAGACAATGCCCGTCTGGTTGCCCGTAAACATTTAAACAACCTTACAGAAACCTACCAGATCGAAGACAAACAGTTGTTCGTCTCGGCAAGCATCGGTATTGCACTTTTTCCCGACCACGCCAGCAGCGCAGAAGTCCTCACAAAAGGCGCTGACACCGCCATGTATCGGGCCAAGCAAAGTGGCAAGAACAATATCGAGCTCTTTTCCCAGACAATGTACTGCAAAGCTTCGGAACGTATGTCCCTGCAGGGGGATCTGCGCCGGGCACTGGAAAACAGGGAATTCGTCCTGCACTACCAACCCCGCGTCAATCTGCGTGATGGCACCTGGAGTGGTGTTGAGGCCCTGGTACGCTGGCAGCATCCTGACCGTGGGTGTATCTCGCCGCTCTCCTTTATTCCTCTGGCAGAGGAAACCGGACTGATAATGGAGCTTGGTGAGTGGGTGTTGCGCGAAGCCACCGGGCAGCTGCACCGATGGCATTGTGACGGCATAAACATCGCGCGGGTTTCAGTCAATGTTTCCCCCCTGCAGTTTCGCCGTCAGAATCTCATCGAGTTGGTGACGTCCGCTCTCACCGATGCCTGCCTCTGTACGAAGGCACTTGAACTGGAAATCACCGAAAGTGCCCTTATAGACGACATGGACCAATCCATTGCCACCCTTAAGCAGCTGCAACGGCGAGGTATCAGCATCAGCATCGATGACTTCGGCACCGGATACTCATCACTCTGCCATCTGCGCAGCCTGCCGGTTGATATCCTCAAGATAGATCGCTCGTTCGTTATGAATGCTCATGAATCAGCGGAAGATGCCCAGATTCTGACGGCAATAATTGCGATGGCTCACAGCCTGAAGCTTGAAATTGTCGCAGAGGGGGTCGAGTGTGAAAGACATGAAGCGCTGCTTGCCGCCCAGCGATGCCGTGAAGCCCAGGGCTTTTTCTATTCCCCCCCACTGACGGCTGAAGAGCTGTCTACCCTGCTCCGCCGTCGAACATTGCCGCTTGCTCCGGTAAACTACGCCCTGCTGGACTCTGCCCCGCAGATCTGTTGCATGCTTGACGGACAGGCAGACAGACCAGGGAGTGATCAATCCGAATTAGTCTGCCGTCTGCTCCCGGGACGCCCCCCGGCCTGCCGGGGTACGTTCAGCTGCGAATCAATCGAACTTTCAGCTTGATTCACAAAAAAAACAGCCTCCTTCCTGATCTACCCGGAAAGAGGCTGTTTTTGTTGCACTGTACTGGGGACAATGGTATCGGCAGTCGATTATCGGGCTTCCCCTTTCAAAAACTCACGACCAAACGGAGACATCTGCCGTAATCGGGCTATGATGGGCGGTAACTCCCGGATTACCGTATCGATCTCTGCATCGGTGGTATAGCGTGAAAGCGAAAAACGGATCGAACCGTGGGCGCAGGTGAAGGGAACGCCCATGGCCCGCAACACGTGGGATGGTTCCAGAGAGCCTGATGTACACGCACTTCCTGACGAAGCGCAGATACCGAACTCCGACAGCAGCAGCAATATCGCCTCACCTTCGACGAATTCAAATGCAATGGAGGTGGTATTAGGCAGCCGTTCGGCTCCTCCGCCGTTGATACGGGCATGGGGAATGGCGGTCATGAGAGCGTCCTGCAGACGGTCTCGCATTGCCTTGACGACGGTATTTTCGGCATCCATATGCTCACCGGCCAGTTGGCAGGCCTTCCCGAGAGCGATAATGGCGGCGGCATTTTCGGTACCGGCACGGCGGCTTTTCTCCTGATGCCCACCAACCAGAAACGGGCGGAACGGAGTACCGCGGCGCACATACAATACGCCAATCCCCTTGGGTGCGTGCAGTTTGTGGCCGGAGAGGGACAGCATATCTATGCTCGAAGCGGCCATGTTGATCGGAATTTTGCCGATCGCCTGAACTGCATCACTGTGAAAAAAGGCGCCTTTCGATTTGGCAAGTGCGGCCGCCTCTTCAACCGGAAAAATAACCCCGGTCTCGTTGTTCGCCCACATCAGCGAAACAATAGCGGTCTCAGCATCCACAGCGGCTTTCAACTCTTCCATATCCAGACGCCCGGCACCATCGACCCCGATTTCCGTAACCCGATACCCCTTCTGGCGGAGATTGCGGCACTGGGTCAGAACAGCGGGATGCTCAACGCGTGAAGTGATTATGTGGCGTCTGTCGGGAAACACTTCAAGTGCAGAACGGATTGCAGCATTGTCACTTTCAGTACCGCAGGCGGTAAAAATTATTTCATCCGGGGACGCGCCAAGAAGGTCTGCAACCCGGATTCTCGCTTCGTTCACCTTACTCTGCACCTGACCACCGAAGAAATGCATCGAACTGGGGTTACCGTACAGTTCGCAAAAATAGGGACGCATTTCCTCGAAAACAGCCTCATCTACCTTGGTAGTAGCGTTATTGTCGAGATAGATTTCTTTCATTGTGAGACCTCCTCAACAACAATATCCTCGGCAACCAGGTCACGCAGTTTCGCTTCAACCATACGCGCAGTGTTGCCGGAGGAGGCGCACCCGGCACAGGCTTTGCGGAAAGCGACCTGCACCTTGGCGCCGTCGATGTCAATCAGCTCCAGATCTCCGCCGTCAGCCCAGAGGAGTGGCCGGATATCCCGCTCCAGAACTTCCTGAATCAGCTGCATCTTCTTCATATTTGAAAGTTTTTCAGGACGAACGCGCGTCTGGGATGCCGCCTCTCCCAATACCTGAGCAATCAGGTCCTTGATCTTTGGAAGGCAACCGCCGCAGGCACCGCCCGCTTTGGTGAAGTTTGTCACCTGCTCCGTGGTTGTCAGGCCGTTGGTTTCAATGACTTTTTTCAGGAATGCATCGGTGATGCCGAAACATTTGCAGATAATTTCCCCTTCGTAGTCAGGGTACGCCGGACCATGATCATGTTCACTGTCATGATGAGGGATTTCCATACCGCGATATTTGAAAATAGCGACTTCAAGGGCTTCCTGCCCCATAACGGAACAATGCATTTTCTCTTCCGGCAATCCGCCCAGAAAATCTGCAATATCCTGGTTGCTGACAGCCAACGCTTCATCGAGGGTCTTCCCTTTGACCATTTCCGTCAACGCCGATGATGACGCAATGGCACTGGCACAGCCAAAGGTTTGAAACTTGGCATCAACAATCTTATCCTTGTTTTCATCGAGCTTAAGGTACAGCTTCAACGCGTCACCGCAGGCCAGACTGCCGACTTCTCCAACGGCATCTGCGTCTGCAATATCCCCAACGTTACGGGGGTTGAGAAAATGGTCCTTAACTATCGGTGTATAATCCCACATGGTATAACTCCTTCAGTAATGTCAAATGTGTAGTATTTTGAGTCCTACCCGCTAAACGGGGTAATCTGCTAACTACCTAAAATAAACTGCCGACCGGCTGCCATAACTTCAGCGAGGCGCGCGTCGCTGCACGCTTCTCCATACAGCCTCACGACCGGCTCTGTCCCCGATTTGCGGAACAGCATCCAGCTTCCGTCAGCCAGTAATAATTTGGTACCGTCAACCTTGACGATTTCCTTTACCTTCACCCCGGCGACCTCGGCGGGTACCGCATTGATCTTGTTCTTGTAGGCAATTTCCAACTCGGGAGACAGCTTGAGGTTGTCTCTGCGGGTAACAAATTTACCCACCTCACCATACAACCGGTCAAGGAGTTCGCGAATACTCCTGCCCTCGTAAGCAACCATTTCAGCCACCAGGAAACAGGCCAGAATACCGTCCTTCTCCGGCACATGCCCCTTGATCGTCAGCCCGGCACTCTCTTCGCCACCGATAACCAGCTTGTCCTGACTGATCAGCTCACCGATATACTTGAACCCGACCGGTGTTTCATATACCGGCACGCCATGTTTCTTCGCAACGGCATCAATCAGATGCGACGTCGCTACGCTGCGCGCCACGCCACCTTCAAGCTTGCGGATACGAATCAGGTAATCCAGCAGCAGGGCTATAATGTAGTTCGGCTCGATGTAACTGCCGTCGGCATCGATAATCCCGAAACGATCGGCATCGCCATCCGTTGCAAGACCTAACTTGATCTCCGGGTCATTCTTAACCAGGGAGATAAAGTCAGGAATATGCGCTTCAGACGGTTCCGGCGGATGGCCGCCAAAATAGGGATCGGGCCGGTCATTAATAATGGTATAGGAGATGCCGCGGCTGCGGAGCGGACCATCCAGATATCCGCGTCCCGTTCCATAGAGAGGGTTAAGAGCAACCTTACCCAGCTTCCCGATGGCATCAAAGTCAACCTTCTGTTCCAGGGACTTCAGGTAGTCGTCGTGAGGATTGATTGTTTCAGCCAGGCCCCGCTTGGCTGCCTCGTCAAGTGACAGCTCCGTATAACAGGCGGTGCCGATAGTCGCATTGGCACGCCGCTCGATTTCATTTGTAGTTTCCGGCAGCGCCGGCCCACCCGAAGAGGGAGAAAATTTGACGCCGTTGTACTCAGGAGGATTGTGGCTGGCGGTGAAATTGATGCCGCCGGCTGCTCCGCGTCGCAGAATTTCGTACGAGATAACCGGCGTCGGCGTGTCCCGCTCACAAATATACGCCTTGATTCCCGCCCCGGCCAGGACACGGGCTGAAGCCTCCACAAACCGCTGCCCCATGAAGCGGGTATCGCAGCCGATCACAACACCCTTGCCGCCTTCACCGTTTGCCTTGATGGTATCGGCAATTGCCTGAACAACCGTCTTTACATTGCCATAGGTGAAATCCTCGCACAAAATGCCGCGCCAGCCTGATGTTCCAAAGGTTATTTGTGTCATCTGCACCTCTCCCGAGTATAATAGGACAGCTTTTGTCGTGTTAGAATAGTACACATGTGATCGTCCGTCAAGACAAAGAGCAGAGAGATTGAGCGGATTTTTTCTACCGGTCCGGCAGATGGTTCGCTTGACCTGCATCAGGCAACAGTAGTATATGGTTACGCTCATATTAATACGATAAAGGATTCCCGCATGACCAGAGAACTAGCCAAGGGGTACGAACCCCATGATGTTGAAAAAAGATGGTACTCCGAGTGGGAAGCAAAGGGGTATTTTCATGCCGCCGCAACCTCGGATAAAAAACCGTACTCCATAGTAATTCCTCCTCCCAACGTCACCGGCGCCCTGCATATGGGGCATGCACTTAACAACACCCTGCAGGACATTCTCTGCCGCTGGAAGCGGATGCAGGGTTACAACGTACTCTGGATGCCGGGCACCGACCATGCCGGTATAGCCACTCAGAATGTGGTCGAACGCCAGTTGACTGCCGAAGGCAAAGATCGCCATGATCTGGGACGTGAAGCATTCATAGAGCGGGTCTGGCAATGGAAAGCAGAGTCCGGCGGTCAGATTATCGGCCAGTTGAAACGCCTCGGGGCTTCCTGTGACTGGGAGCGTGAGCGTTTCACCATGGATGAAGGTCTCTCGAAAGCGGTGCGTACGGTTTTTGTCAAGCTGTACGAAGATGGCCTGATCTACCGCGACAACCGCCTGATCAACTGGTGCCCGCGCTGCCACACCGCCCTCTCCGATATCGAAGTCGAGCACGAAGATCACAAGGGACATCTCTGGCATATCCGTTATCCCGTTGTCGGTGAACCGGGCCGTTTTGTCGTCGTTGCCACCACCCGCCCGGAGACGATGCTAGGCGATACCGCCGTGGCGGTGCATCCGGAGGATGAACGCTATACCGCTCTTGTGGGTAAAAAGGTGCTGCTGCCGCTCCTTAATCGTGAGATCCCTGTCGTAGCTGATGATTATGTGGATCGGGAGTTTGGTACCGGTGTCGTCAAGATCACGCCGGCCCATGACTTCAACGACTTTGAAGTCGGTCTGCGCCACGGACTTGACAAGATAAACGTGCTGGACGAATCAGGCATCATTAACGCCGCCGGCCATCAGTACGAGGGATTGGACCGCTTTGCCGCCCGCACCCGGATTGTGGCTGAGCTGGAAGCCGAAGGTCTTCTGGAAAAAACCGACGATCACCCCATGTCAGTCGGCGGCTGCTACCGCTGCAAAACCGTGGTCGAACCATATCTCTCCCTCCAGTGGTATGTAAAAGTCGCGCCGCTCGCAGAACGGGCACTTGATGCCGTAAAAAGCGGGAAAACCCGCATCCTCCCGAAACAGTGGGAAAACACCTACTACGATTGGATGGAAAATATCCGCGACTGGTGCATCTCCCGCCAGATCTGGTGGGGACACCGTATTCCGGCATGGTTCTGTGATCATTGCGGTGAAGTGAATGTCGCCATGGATGCGCCGAAGAAATGTTCAAAATGCGGCAGTGACGAACTCCGCCAGGAAACCGACGTCCTGGATACCTGGTTTTCCTCGGCCCTCTGGCCGTTCTCCACCATGGGATGGCCGGAACAGACCGGCGAATTGAAAACGTTCTACCCGACCGCCTGCCTGGTAACCGGTTTTGACATTCTCTTTTTCTGGGTAGCCCGCATGATGATGATGGGACTGCACTTCATGGATGAGGTCCCCTTTACAGATGTCTACATACACGCACTCGTGCGCGACGCCCACGGGCAGAAGATGTCAAAATCAAAAGGGAATGTCATAGACCCGCTGACGGTTATTGACCAGTACGGCACGGATGCCTTCCGCTTCACCCTGGCCGCTTTTGCCGCCCAGGGACGCGACATCAAGCTGGCTGAAGAGCGCATCTCCGGGTACCGCAACTTCTGCAACAAGGTCTGGAATGCTGCCCGCTTCACACTCATGAATCTTGACGGGTTCAATCCGGACGGCCTCGGACTTGACAGTATGGAACTGAGTCAGGGTGACAAATGGATCCTGCACCGCTTCAACGAAACCGCCCGGAGCGTGGATGAGACCCTGACCGGTTATCGCTACAACGAAAGCGCCATGGCACTGTACCAGTTCACCTGGAGTGAATTCTGCGACTGGTACCTGGAACTGTCGAAGCATGATATCTATAACGGCACGCCGGAGCGCAAACAGGCAACCCAATATGTGCTCTGGTACACACTGGAGAACCTGCTGCGCCTGCTGCACCCGTTCATGCCCTTTATCACCGAAGAGATCTGGCAGGCGCTGCCCGGCATAAAGACTTCTCCGACGATCATGCAGGCCGCCTACCCTGCCCCCTGCGACACACGTTCATTTCCACAGGACGCCGCCGACATGGAACGGGTTATGGCGGTTATCGGCGGTATCCGCAACATCCGCGGAGAAATGGATGTCCCGCCGTCAAAACAGATTGCGGTAATCCTCTCCTGCGACAATGACGCCACGCAGAGGCTGATGAAGCACAACGAAAATGCCATTATCAACCTGGCCAGGGTTTCCGACCTTGCCATCGGCCACGGCATCACACAGCCTGAAGATGCCTCTATCCAGGTAGCCGGTGACGTGCAGATTTACGTGCCGCTCAAGGGATTGGTGGACGTCGCGGCCGAAGAGGAGCGCCTCCTGAAAGAGATCGGCAAGATAGATAAAGAGATCGAAATGTTTTCTAAAAAGCTTGAGAGCCCCGCCTTCGTGGACCGGGCCCCGGCCGAGATCGTCGCCAAGGAGCGCCAGAAACTGGTTGATGTCACCGCCAAGAAACTGGTGCTGGAAGAGAGTCTGGACAAGATCAGATCACTTAAATAGGTGCTGCCGTCATGCAAGAGTTTCAGAACGTCGCCATATTTGCCAAAATCCATGACCCCCGCTGTCTTGGAGTTGCCAGGGAACTGATCACATGGCTGGAAGAACGCGGGTGCACCCCCCTTCTTGCCGAAGAGGAATTGACACGCCAGCTCGGTTATCCGAATGTATTGACGGATGAGGAAATCCGTGATCAGGCCGAACTGGTGGTGGTGCTGGGAGGAGACGGGACGCTTATCTCTGTGGCGCGACTCTTCAGCGGCAAAGATGTTCCTATTATCGGGGTCAATCTGGGGAGCCTCGGTTTCCTGACGGAGATCACCGTTGAGGAGCTGTACACCCGCCTGGAAAAGTGCCTGGAGGGAAATCCGCGCGTCTCGGAACGGATGATGCTGGAGGTGACGCTGCATCGGGAGGGGCTGGCAATTGAGAGACACCACGTTCTCAATGATATCGTCATAAACAAAGGGGCACTGGCCAGGATCGTGGACCTGAGGACCAAGGTAAACCGTCACTTCCTGACCACCTACAAAGCAGACGGTCTCATTGTATCAACACCCACCGGCTCCACCGGCTATTCGCTTTCCGCCGGCGGCCCGATTATCCATCCATTGATGAGCTGCATCGTCATCACGCCGATCTGCCCGCATACCCTGACGAACCGCCCGATTGTCGTCACAGACGAGTCCATTATTTCAATCACAGTCACCTCCTCTTTTGATGAAAAAGTGTACCTGACACTTGACGGTCAGGTCGGCTTTGAACTGCATGAAGGAGATTCGGTCGAAGTGCGCAAGGCGCTGAAAACCACGTCCCTGGTTATGTCCCGCAGTCGGGATTATTTTGAAATCCTGCGCACCAAACTGAAATGGGGGGAACGCTGAGAGAGTATGTTAACCGACCTCACCATTAAAAACGTCGCCATAATCAGCACGCTGCATATATCGTTCAAAGCCGGCCTGACCGTGCTGACCGGTGAAACGGGAGCCGGCAAGTCGATTATTATCGATGCGGTCGGGCTCATTATGGGATGCCGCGCTTCCAGCGACCTGATTCGCTCCGGTGAAGAAGAGGCGGTAGTTGAAGCACTATTCGACATTTCTGCTCTCCCCGGAATCAAGCTGCAGCTTGCGGAGGCCGGATTCGAGAGTGCCGATGAACTGCTTATCAAACGTTCCCTGTCCCGGGGGGGGAAAAACAGGATCTTTATCAACGGCGGCATGGCCACTCTTGCCCTTCTGGTCGATATTGCCCCCCGTCTGATCAATATTTATGGTCAGCACGATTCACAGACACTGCTCAAGCCGGAAAATCACCTGAGATTACTGGATGCATTTGGAGGCACCGGAGAAATGCGCCAGAAATTTTCAGCACTGTTCGGACGCCTCACAACTCTGCGCGATCAGCGGGCCGGTTTTGAACTGGCCGAACGCGAGGCCGAGAGGCGGCTCGATCTGTTGTCGTACCAGTCGGAAGAGATTGCAAAAGCAGCACTCAATTCAGGTGAGGAGGAGCAGCTTGAGGAGCAGCGCCAGCTTCTGGCAAGTGCGGAAAAACTGGGAGGCGTCAGCAGCGAAGCCTTTGACCGGCTCTACGGCGGTGATGGTGCATTGCTGGGGCAGCTGAGGCGCATCACCGGTTCAATTGCCGAACTGTCAACCATTGACAGCTCATTGCGGGAAACGGCATCCGCACTCGACGGTGCCTATCTGCAGCTGGAAGATGCCGCCATGACCCTGCGCGACTATGCATCCCGCATCGAGGCCGACCCGGCCGCGCTGCAGCGGGTTGACGACCGGCTCGACCTGATTGGCACTCTGAAAAAGAAATACGCACCGACGGTGGAAGAGATACTGGCGTACAAATCGACCATCGACGCAGAACTTGAGCAACTGCACGACCGGGAGCACAACAGACACACACTGGAAGCCGAACAGCACCGTGTGGAAGAGGAAATACGACAGCTGGGGGAAGAACTCACTGCCGCCCGGATGCAGGCTGCTGTAAGACTAAAGCATGCGCTGGAAGCGGAGGCTCACCAACTTGCCATGAAAGGCGCCGTCATAGAGCCGACACTGGAGCCGTTAACGGAACCGCGCTCACACGGATTTGAGCGGGTAGAGTTTCTTTTCTCTCCCAATCCCGGAGAGGTCCCGCGTCCCCTGGGCAGGATCGCCTCAGGTGGCGAATTGTCCCGGCTTATGCTGGCAATAAAACAGGTACTGCCCGACAGCGATGTCCCAACGCTGGTATTTGACGAGGTCGATACCGGCATCGGCGGGGCAACATCCGAACTGGTCGGCAGAAAGCTCAAAAACGTAGCGTGTGGTCAACAGGTCCTCTGCATTACCCATCTTCCCCAGGTGGCGGTCTTTGCCGACCAGCAGCTGCGGGTGGAGAAGTTGATCACTGACGGCCGGACATCTACCCGGGTCCTTGAACTGGACCTGAACGATCGCACCAGCGAAGTCGCCCGTATGCTGGCCGGTACTACTGTCACGGAATCTGCACTGAAACATGCGGCGGAGATGCTCGCAGCGACGCATCGCGCATAGACGGCTATTTCCTGCCTGAGATTTGTAGTTGTAGTTTACTCATTCGGTGATATTATTCCGAAAATTTTCATAAGGAGTTACCCATATGAAACGCTTAGTGGCAGTTACCAGCAGTGCGCTCCTGTATTTTTCCACACTCGCTTTTGCCGCGCCAGATGCGCAACTGGCACAACTTGAGCAGAGGGCAACGAAAGCCGCAACATCCTCCACTGCGGAATATGCAAAAAACCTTTTGGATGCTGCAAAAGCGACCATATCAGATGCAAAGGTCAGTAGTGCCGCCGGTAAGGAAAAATTAGCTGCACGGCAGGTCGAGTTAGCGGAGATTCAACTGAATGCCGCCGATGCAAAAGCGGCTGAAAAGGAACTGCTCGAAAAAGTTGCCGTGCGCCGCTCGGATCTTAAAAAGCTGGAAGCCCGATTAGAGCGATTCCGTCAGGGTGAGGAGAACTAACATGAAATCAAGACATATCTATGTCATTCTCTTTGTGATTATTATCTCCGGTTTTGCCGTTCCAGGAGCTTTTGCAGCAGAAAAAAGCAAAGTACTGACTCAACTTGACGCCGCCCGGGCAGCAACTGAAACTGTCGCCGGGCGGATCGAAGGGAATAAAGAAGCTGCTGCGGATATAGAGCGGGCGCGTACCGCACTCAAGTACGCCGACGAGAGTTACAACGCCGGAAAATCAATGTTCGGATTTGGTTCTCTCACCCCTGAAGCTGAAAAAGAGGTTATGCTTGCCGTTGACATGGCCGAATTGGCAACTGCAACAGCGCTTTCAAAAATCGAATTTGTCCGCGCGACAGGTGAGTTGGAAGCCATAGAGAAGCAATTTGTTACGGTCAAGGCCAAACTGAAACTATTCGAGGACCGCACTGCTGAACTGGTACGACTGCGACTGGCAGCTGAGGCCGGGAGAAAAGCCAGCAATGAACTTGAAATCATCAAACTGGAAAAAGCGGAACTTGCGTCTCAAGTGGATCAACTTACCGCAGAGAGAAGCAGGGCTGATAAGCTCAAGATTGAGCAGCTTGAACTGACGCGAAAGATGGATGACATGAAAGCTGAAAATGCGCGTCTTACTGCAGCCTTGGAAAAACTGCAGGCTGAACATGCAGTACCAGCAGCAATGCCACCCGAAGACCTCAAAAAGAAATCGTCGAAAAAACCCTGAATATCACCAACCGAAGCATATACCTAAAAGGTCGCTTTTTTGAAAGTGGCCTTTTTTATTGCAGGAAAAACAAGCCCGGAGACTGACATGAACGAGTATTGTGACTATCTGAACACGGCCGTCTCTGCAGCCCGCATTGCCGGACGCTATCAGCACTCCCGCTTTGCATCATCTCACAATATCGAGATGAAAGGTGACAAAGACCTGGTGACCGAGGTCGACAAGGAATCTGAACGATTGATTGTAGAGCACCTGCTCTCCTGTTTTCCGCTCCATAATATTATCGCCGAGGAGGGGAAATACCTCCAGAGCGGCTCTCCCTTTCGCTGGATCATTGATCCGGTTGACGGCACGACCAATTACGCACACGGATTTCCCTGGTTCTGTTCATCGATAGGACTTGAGCAGAATGGTGACCTGGTTGTCGGGGTTATATACAATCCGGTGTATGATGAACTCTTTACGGCTACAAAAGGTGGCGGCGCACATTTAAACGGTCGCCGCATTTCAGTCTCCAGAAACACCCCGCTGCAAAACTCGCTGCTGGGAACCGGATTCCCTTATGATTGCGCCACTGATCCGGCCAATAACTTTGACAACTTCATTACCTTTCAGAAGAGGGCACGGGGGATTCGTCGTGCCGGTGCGGCAGCGCTCGATCTGGCCTCTGTGGCGGCAGGAAGGCTGGACGGTTTCTGGGAACTTAAATTAAAAGCCTGGGATGTGGCAGCCGGAGTTCTGCTTGTGCGAGAAGCGGGAGGTGTGGTTACAACGTTTGATGGATCCCCGTACGACGTATTCAATGATCGGATTGTGGCCAGCAACGGCCTGATTCATGATGAAATGATCGCCCTGCTCGGTTCGGGCAGCTGACGACCCTACTAAAACGAGGCACAACAGTCACATAACGAAACTATGCTGACAGCATTGGAGATTTTCAGAGTTTGGTATCTGCTTGCCCCGGCTGACGTTACTACCGTGCCATCTGGTCAAGCTGATAACGATTTTTAAGAATATTCAGTAACGTACCAACGCCCCGAAACGACGTGCGGAGATCATCCCGTTCGAGATCAGTCAAGACCAATGGATTGACAAAGTTATCCACGCCCCTTCCCGATGACAGCGCGACCAGCTGTTTACTCAATCGCAGCTTTATCAAAAAGGTAAAGGCGCCCTGAATCAATTCTAAATCATGGTCCGACACCATGTGAAGATGATGGAGACGTTCCAGTTTTGACCATGTTGTGCCACCCGTAATCCCTGCTTCGAGCGCAATCAGGCTCACTCCCCGCACCAGCGCAAATATCCCTCCTTTTTTCAGGTCCAGCTTTCCCCGACATTCCCCTTTCTTTTCAACAAGCAGTCGACCGAACATACCGATAGGCGGTTTGAATCGCACAATATTGCGGGCCATACTGGGGAAAAAGATTGCGTTACTGCGAGTACATTCACAGATATAATTCCGCAGTTCAACTTCGAATGAGGCATCACCATACTGCACTCGAAGATCCTGAAATACGCCGAAACACATCGTTGAATCGGGATCAGGACGGGTAACCCACATGCTGATCAAATTTTTCCATTCGGATATACTGTGACACCACTCCGGATTACTGGCCATCACATTGCCCGGACAGAGCGGCACCCCGACACGTTCCAGTGCAGATGCAAGGTGTTCCGCAAAGCGGTGCACTTCAGCAATATCACGAGGTGACAGGTCATCTTGATAGACGATGGCGCTGTCCTGGTCTGTCCGTAATGTTTGTTCCTGCCTTCCTTCACTTCCAAGCGACAAGTATGCAGCACCTGTAGGCAACCGGACATCATGGTAATGATCCAGAATGTGTATGAGACGCTGAGTAAGTGCATCGTTAAAATGAGCAATGAGTTGAATCAGGCTCTGGGCATCCGCATTGGTCTTTAGCGCATACTGCAGCATCCCGATCATTTTCTTGCCAAAAGATTGCATCTGCTCAACAGATTGGGCCGATTCAATCTCTTGAACGAGGTAGAGAGGGTTATGGGTCTGAATTCGCAGCAGATCGGTATCTGTTATTACTCCGGTTAACCTGTCAAATTCGTCTATCACGACCAGACGATGAATCGTTTGCTTCGCCATCAGAAATATGGCTTTAAACAGGTAGTCACTACTGCGTATTGTAATAAGTGGAGCCTTCATTACATCGCGCACTGTCAAGGTCATTATCTCATGAGCAACAGTGGCGACCAGGTTGCGTAGGTCACGTAAAGAGACAATTCCAACCGGTCGATCATCTTCTATTACGACAATTCCTGAAATATTCATGTCCATCATTATTCGTGCCATTTCGACCAGACCAAGATCGGGTGAACAGGTTACAGCCGGACGATGGCATACAACTTCGACAGGTATGAAGAAAAAACTGTCATCGCTTGCAGGTGTCATAATTTTACCTTCTTGCCTGGTTGAGGTAACGGTACCAGCGCGTTACGTTCAGAATCGCACACAAAACAAAATTGTATTTATTCAATACAATGACTGCCCCCTGCCTCTAAATATAACCGAATACCAAATTAAATCCACACCGTAAATAGTAACATACAATAAATAATTATATAACATTGATTATATGCGAACAAAAAACGATATCTACAACACAAAAATATCTAACATACTATTAATACTTATATTTTATAATATATACTTTGTGTACATAAATTATTATTGACAATTATTAAACGGTGTATTAAATATTATTACAACCTTTGTTTGATTTATTTCAAGTTACTGTTGATTCTATTATGGGGAATTGAAAAAAGTTTGGGGCTCGGCATGAAACGTTTTTTCTCCCACATAATTCTGTTTGCACTCCTGGTAATATCACCGGTTTCTTTCTCAACATCGACAATTCCAAACTTTTACATTCTTGTTACGATCAACGCCCCCCCGCAGGAATCACGAAAAAGCAGTATTACCGTAGCCCATAGAGTGCAGCAACCTGTTGCATTGGCTACGGTCACCCAGCTATCCGATGATGATACCATTTCACTTCCAACATTACCTGCAATTGAACATAGCCGAAAAATCAAACATGGCAGAGCCCCACCCGCTACCCCTCCCGTATAAACACAAAAACATCACAAAACAGATAGTTAGGTTTTACATGTTCTAACGGTGGCCAGGTGCCGTGTTGCCCTGGAGTTATCCACTGCATTCGTACCGCTTTTATACATACGCTCATTCGATAGACAGGAGCATCTGCATATATGAGAGAAAAAGGCCTTTATTCCGTTCAGGCCGTTGTCAAGGCCATTGATCTACTTGAGGCTCTAGCCCAAGGGAGCGAACGTCCAACCATTATTGTTTTGGAGAAAAAACTCGGCCTGAGCCACAACAAAGCCTTTCGTTTGCTTGCCACTCTCGAAGACAAAGGGCTTGTAGAGCGCAACAGTACAACCAACACCTACAGTTTGGGATTACAGGCGTTTGAAATGGCGCAGCACATCCTGAAAAGCGACAATTTAATACGAATTGTTCATCCAATCATGGTTGACCTGGCGCGTAAACTTGATGAAGCCGTTTACTTCACCATTGCCAATAATGATGAAGTACTTTTTTTGGACATGGTTGACTCTTTCCAGCAAATCAAAACTGCGGACCTGGTCGGCAGGCGCTTCCCTTTTTTTACCAACGCCGCCGGCAAGGTTATCAAATCTGTCAGCTCTATTGATCTTTTCAAACGACGCGGCATTCCGAACATCAGAGAGCTTGAAATTGAGTTGAAAGAAATTAGTCGTAAAGGTGTGGCGGTTGACTTCAATGGACTTGGCGAGGGCATCTGTTCCGTAGCCGTAGTAATACGTGATTATGCAGGCAAGGTAGTAGGAGCATTGACGTTATTGGCCCCATCGTTCCGCATGCTGCAGGAGCGACTTGAACAGGAAGTAATACCCAGCATGCTGGAGGGTGGGGAACTGCTTTCAATGAAGTTCGGCTATTCACGGGCATATTCATAAATGAGTCCGATGTCGTTTCATCACTCATTTCAATCGAGGCGAAGTAGGAGTCAAACAACTAACCGCTCGCAACGCTGAGCAGGGATGGCCGGCAGCCACCCACACAGAAAGGAGGGATATGCCACACTAACTCGCGGAAGCAGTCTTTGGTAGATATTTATCACACAAGAGGAGGTCTTATGTCAGTTCACGCAACTAAAGAGTTACAGGCATATTGGAAAGAGAACCTGGTAATTATAATTGGTCATCTTGCTGTCTGGTTTTTCGTGTCGTTTTTCTGTGGCATCATGGTTGTAGACCAACTGGATCAATATATGATCGGTGGCTTCCCGGTAGGCTTCTGGTTTGCCAATCAGGGATCCATGGTTATCTTTGTCATCCTGATCTGGACCTATGTCTATATGATGAACAACCTGGACAAGAAGTACGATGTGCATGAAGGTTAACATACCTGGACATGCCGTATTGACACGATCACATTCAAATACATATCGAGGTGACAAACTATGAGCATTCTTACCTGGACCTGGATTCTGACGGGGATAAGCTTTGCCCTGTATATCTACATTGCCTATGCTACCCGGGCAAAATCAACCGGCGACTTTTACGCAGCAGAGCAATCAGTTCCGCCAATTCTGAACGGTATGGCAACCGGTGCCGACTGGATGTCGGCCGCATCCTTCATCTCCATGGCAGGCCTTATATCTTTCATGGGTCGTGACGGTTCATTTTACCTGATGGGATGGACCGGCGGCTATGTTCTGCTTGCCATGCTTTTTGGACCATACCTGCGTAAATACGGTAAATTCACCATCCCGCAGTTTATGGCTGACCGATATTACTCACAATCAATCCGCCTGCTCTCGCTGATTTGCGCGATCTTCGTTTCGTTCACCTACGTTGCCGGCCAGATGCGCGGCGTTGGCGTTGTCTTCTCACGCTTTATGGGTGTCAGTATCAACATGGGTGTCATCATCGGTATGGCACTTGTTTTTTTCTACGCCACTCTGGGCGGCATGAAAGGAATCACCTATACCCAGGTTGCCCAGTACTGCGTTCTCATCTGTGCATACCTTGTTCCCGCAGTATTTATCTCCATGCAGCTTACCGGCAACCCGATTCCGCAATTGGGGATGGGTTCAGCAATCACGGCAGATGGTGCTGCGATGCTGCAGGATCCTGCTACGCAGGGTAAATACCTGTTGGATGTACTGAATGGAATCCAGACGGACCTCGGTTTCGGCGCATACACCAATGGCGTGCGTCCCCGTATTGATGTATGGTTCATCACTATGTCGCTGATGATCGGAACCGCCGGTCTGCCACACATCCTGATCCGCTTCTTTACGGTTCCCAAAATGCGTGATGCTCGTTCTTCCGCTGGTTACGCACTGCTATTTATCGCTCTGCTCTACACAACTGCTCCGGCAATTGCTGTTTTCGCCCGTACAAACTTCATCAAATCGATACATAATGTCAGGTATGAAAACGCACCATCATGGTTTAAAAACTGGGAAAAAACCGGCCTGGTCGGTTGGAAAGATAAAAACGGCGACGGCATCATGCAGATTGCCAAAGGATCAGAAAAAGACCCAAAAAGTGCCAACGAAGTCAAGATTGACCGGGACATCATGGTTCTTGCCAATCCTGAAATTGCCAAGCTGCCTAACTGGGTTGTCGGCCTGATCGGTGCAGGCGGTCTGGCTGCCGCTCTTTCAACCGCAGCCGGTCTGCTGCTGGTTATCTCCGCTGCTGTTTCACACGACTTGATGAAAGGTATGTTGAAACCGGATATGGGTGAAAAAGAAGAGCTCTGGTGGGCCCGCGGTGCTGCCGGTTTGGCGGTCTGTATCGCCGGTCTGTTCGGCATATACCCACCAGGCTTCGTAGCGCAGGTGGTAGCCTTTGCCTTCGGGTTGGCAGCCGCCTCATTCTTCCCCTGCATTCTTATGGGAATTTTCAACAAGAAGGCTAACAAGGAAGGCGCACTGGCAGGCATGGCTGTCGGCATCGTCTTCGTTGCCGCGTACATCAGCTACTTCAAGTTTGTCAACCCTGCGTTCAACAATAAAGATCACTGGTGGTTCGGTATTTCTCCGGAGGGTATCGGCACCGTTGGCGCTGTGATCAACTTTATCACAATGTGGGTTGTCGGCAAATTTACTCCAGAACCTCCACAGGAGATTCAGGATCTGGTCGGCAGCTTACGCTACCCCGGCAAACTGGTAGTACCACCATCTTCTCACTGAATATGACAGCTGTACCCCTCCCCTTTGGGGAGGGGTACAGGTTAAACTAGTATTCGTACAAAGGAGTCTATGGTATGAATTCTGTGCGTAACTTCGTCGAGAACAGAGAAAATATGATACTGAAAGCAATCCGTACCGTCAATGCAGGTATAGTCGCGTATGTTATGAATATACGGTTTCGGGCTATTGGTGCCACTCTCCTGGCATCATTTGCCGGCCTCAGCCTTACGAGCAACATAATACCGTCATCCCTGTCGATGATGGGCTTTATTGACAGCTTTTCCGCCCGATGGGAACTGGGCGGCTTTGCAGTCTATTCCATGATGACATGGGCTGTTGGAGGCTGGGCAGTGCAAAAAACCGGTGACAAGAGACTTGGTGCATTTGTACTTGGGAGTGTCGGCCTTATAACAGGCCTGCTTTTTACCGGGATCGGCATCAGTACAGCGATGAATGTTCTGCTGACAGGTGGTGGCGCAGCGATGCTTTATGGCGCAGCTGGCGGCCTGATAATCGGTGATGCCCTGAGAGATCCTCACGCGGATCCAAATGATCCCGACGCTTCAATAGGCCGAATTGGGGATCTGGGTATGTTCAGTTATTTCAGGAACAGGCCATAATCATTCGTAAAAAACAAATTATTTGGAGATCGCTTCATGCTTACCGTCCTGATTGTTGTATTTGTTATCGCATACGCCGCCATAGCGTTTGAGCACCCGATCGGTATTAACAAATCCGCCTCCGCCCTGATCGGGGCTGGTCTGCTCTGGACAATATACGCGCTTTCAACCGGAGATCACGCTCTGGTAGGGAATCAACTGAATGAATCTCTTGCCTCTACCGCACAGATAGTTTTTTTCCTGATGGGAGCCATGACAATTGTCGAGGTAGTTGACGCTCACAACGGGTTCGAGGTGATAACCTCACGCATTCGGACGACAAAGCTTTCAACACTCATGTGGCTGGTTGGTTTTGTGACCTTTTTCCTCAGTTCAGTATTGGACAACCTCACTACCACCATTGTAATGATATCGCTGATGAAAAAACTTCTGGACAAGCAGGACGACCGTCTCTTCTTTGCCGGGATGATTGTCATTGCCGCCAACGCAGGAGGGGCCTGGTCGCCAATCGGCGACGTAACAACAACCATGCTCTGGATTGGTGGACAGATTACAACGCTTTCAATTATGAAAGGTGTCCTTCCCGCCTCAGTGGTCAATCTGATGCTGCCGCTGCTGGTCGTCAGCTGGTTGCTGAAAGGACGTGCGGTCGTCCCGCCACCTCAGCCTGAAGACAGCAGTTTGTTGCAAACAACCCCGTTTGAGCGCAATCTTATGTTCTTCATGGGACTCGGCATTCTGGTGTGCGTCCCTGTTTTCAAGACAGTAACTCATCTGCCTCCGTTCATGGGCATACTTTTCGGTCTTGGTATCCTCTGGCTTGTCGGTGAACTTACTCACCGCAAGAAGGAGGAAGAGGACAAGCAGCATCTGACCCTCGTGCATGCCTTGATGAAAATTGATATGAGCTCAATTGTTTTTTTTATCGGCATCCTCCTGTCAGTTGCAACCCTGGAACACACCCATATCCTGACGTCACTGGCTGGATGGCTGGATAATACCGTTGGACGCCAGGATGTTATCGTTACAATAATCGGCATGGTAAGCGCCATCGTCGACAACGTGCCGCTGGTTGCCGCATCCATGGGAATGTACAGCCTGGCCCAGTATCCGACCGACAGTTTTTTGTGGGAGTTTATGGCGTACTGTGCCGGCACCGGGGGGTCAATCCTGATTATCGGGTCAGCAGCTGGAGTTGCAGCCATGGGGTTGGAAAAAATTCATTTTTTTTGGTATGTGAAGCGGATGAGCGGCCTGGCAATATTAGGGTATTTTGGCGGGATTGTAATTTATATTGTGCAGTACAGATTACTACACTGAAATTCCGAATCTAAAAACGTACAGACCTCTCTGGGTAGTCTTCTGGAAAATCATGCTGAAAGCTGTTACCGGAAGTTAACATTATTAAGCAACACTATCTCTGCCCCACTCTCTTGCAATGGGAACACATCAGCCTGCTCAGCAGAAAGAACTGAGACACACACCGGTTTTGAACTTAATTATTAGTTTTTCTCCTTCTTTTCGGTGCGTTGATTTCACTCGACATAATGAGCTGTGGGGGTGCTCCTTTCACACCCAGTATGGAAACAATCTGCCCCAACCCGCCTGAAATAGTCTTCAACTCATTTGTGGTCAGTTTTTCAAGCCCGCTTACCAAAAGGTTCTGCACAACTTCCGGAGAGTTAATTTCCAGTTCGTGCCCCTGCATGGTCAGATCGATATACACAACTCTCCTGTCCTTTTCAGACCTTGTTCGCGTAAGCACCCCCTTCGCCTCCAGCCTGTCCAACAACCCGACCATGGTTGCCGGATGAAGATACATGCGCCGGGCTAATTCGGACACTTTCATTGGTGATGCCTCTTTGAGAATTTTGACAACCCATAGCTGCGGTCCGGTAAGGCTTGTTTCGTGTTCGATTTTTCTCGACTGCTCAGTCAGGACCTGAAAGATACGCCGGATATCATCGATGACTTCTGCAACCACAACTGACTTCAACTTCATATAAAACCTCCTCTATAGAAGAACTTTCAAAGTATCAAACCCGAATACAATTTACACACACGTACAATATATTCCAAGTACTTAGTTATGTTAAACAAATCACAGACATCAACAAATCATTTTGTTCTACATATATTTATGTTGCAGTAATAATAAAAGACTGTTATACAATTAAATAATTTGAAACACAAATCATTTGAGCCAATAGTTTATGTTTAATATTTACGCATAGTTACATATACATGGAGTGTAAAATGGCGCAACAAAAAGGACTCTACACGGTTCAGACTGTTAATACCGCATTCGAAATTTTACATTATTTAACCGAAGATCATGCCGAAGCGACTATTCAGGCATTATCTACCAGATTTGATTTAACGCCAAACAAGGCCTTCAGACTTCTCTCCACACTCTGTGAAAGCGGACTGTTAGAACAGGACAAACCATCCGGGGTGTACCGGCTTGGCATGGGCTCGTTCTCATTAGCTCAAAAACTTGTCGGTAAATCGACCATTATCAATATCACACATCCAATTATTGAGCAACTTGCGAAAAAGCATGATGAATCAGTCTATATGGCTGTCATTAAAGGTGACGATGTTTTGTTTCTGGATATGGCCGATTGCCACCAGCAGATAAAGGCAATGTCACTTATAGGCAAAACCTTTCCGTATTTTACGAACGCAGCCGGAAAGGTAATGAAGGCATTAGAATCCGCCGAGGCAATTGAATGGCTGAGAAACAGCAAGAGAAGCAAGACACAGCACATTCTGGATCCTAAAGCTCTTGCGTCCGAGCTCATGGAGATACGATCCAACGGAGGCTTTGCTGTTGAATCCGACGGCCTGGGGGAAGGCCTCATAAGCGTGGCAGCCGCCGTCAAGGATTATGCCGGCCATGTCATTGGAGCAATCACCATGTTTGGCCCGTCCTTCAGGCTTGTACGGGATCGTGTCGAGAATGAAATTATTCCATCCTTGCTGGAGGCGGCAGCGTTTACTTCAAAACGTTTCGGCTATCTGCCTGTATGAAATGCGTACCATATTTTTAAGAAAGGAGCGGAGCAGAAGTTCAACCCTCAACCAAAATGAAAGGAGTAACTCATGGCAGAACAAAAGTATGATTGGGCAGCAATCGCCAAAAACCCCAAATTTGTAGAACTTCATCACAAGAAGCAGGCGTTTCTTTTCGGCTGGTGGATATTTTCCAGCGTGTATTACTTCCTGCTTCCTATCGGAGCAGCCTATGCCCCCGGCCTGTTCAAGGTCAAAGTTATCGGAGTCATCAACTTCGGATATGTATTCGCTCTCTCGCAATTCTTTGTTTCCTGGGCGCTGGCGCTTTACTACGCCCACGTCGCCAACAAAGACTTTGACCGCTTGACCAAAGAACTTATCGCTGAACTTCATCTTTAGAAAAGGAGGATACGACATTGACTTACAAAAACATCATAATCGCCGCAAGTTTGGCCCTTACCGTTGCCGCAGCCGCCTTTGCTGAAGAGCCGAAGAACGCACCCGCCGCACCCGGCTCAACTCCAGTTGCCGCAGCCCCTGCAGCATCCGGAACACCGGTCGTTGCCGCACCCGGAACAGCTACGGCCGCTCCACTCAAGAAAGCGGTAACACTCAAAGCCAACAAGGTTGTCACGCTTTCCATGTTTGCCGTCATCATCGGCATCACCATGAGCGTCGTTGTCTGGGCCGCCCGTCAGACCAAATCAGCCGCCGACTTCTACGCCGCCGGCGGCGGCATCACCGGCACCCAGAACGGCTGGGCAATCGCCGGTGACTACATGTCTGCCGCATCATTCCTCGGCATATCCGGCCTTATCTCACTCTACGGCTATGACGGCTTCATGTACTCCGTCGGCTGGCTCGTTGCCTACATCACCGTACTGCTCATCGTTGCCGAGCCCTGCCGTAACGCCGGCAAATACACCCTGGGAGACATCCTCTCCTTCCGTACCAACCCGAAACCGGTACGCGCCTTTGCCGCAATTTCAACAGTTGCCGTTTCAACCTTCTACCTCACCGCCCAGATGGTCGGCGCCGGTAAGCTGATGGCACTGCTGGTCGGCGTACCCTACAAAACCGCCATCGTCGGCGTCGGCATCCTCATGGTCGGCTACGTCGTCTTCGGCGGCATGACCGCCACTACCTGGGTACAGATCATCAAAGCCGGTCTGCTCATGTCCGGTGCCTTCCTGCTGTCATTCCTGGTACTGCTGAAGTGCAACTTCAACCCGCTCGCCTTCTTCGACTCTATTGTTAACAGCCCAGACATTCAGGATCATGTATCCAAACTGGTGCTGAGAGACGGGATTATTCTCAACGGCGTTGATGCCGGTCAGCGCTTTCTCGAGCCAGGCCTGTTCCTGAAAAACCCGCTTGACCAGATATCACTCGGCATGGCCCTCGTCCTCGGTACCGCCGGTATGCCGCACATCCTCATGCGTTTCTTCACCGTACCGACCGCACAGGCTGCCCGTAAATCAGTTATCATCGCCATTTTCATCATCGGCGGCTTCTACGTCCTCACCACCCTGCTCGGCTTCG
>JAQTXD010000042.1 GCA_028688955.1 Desulfuromonadaceae bacterium | reverse complement strand
CCTCGCTGATCGCTTCGCCAGTAATTATGTTCTTACGTCTAAAAAACAGCGCCCGCAACAAGATACTCCTCAGCTCGCGGATGTTGCCCTTATAGATGTGATGCATAAGAATTTCTTTTGCCTCTTATGCAAGATACGGCGGAGTCTCTCCGGTGTCATTTTCGGCACGATAGGTGCGGTACAGTTTACCGAGAAAATGAACAGAGAGATCCGGGATATCTTCGCGGCGTTCATTGAGTGATGGCAGGCGTATCGAAAGCTCAGAGAGTCGATGGTACAGGTCCTCGCGAAAGCGCCCTGCGGAAATTTCATCTGCTAGATTTTTATTGGTTGCAGCAACAAGGAGGACCCGACTGTAGCGCTCGATGTTTTCGCCAAGCCGCATAAATCCGCCATTGTCAAGAAAACGGAGCAATTGGACCTGTGTCTTGGGATCTGCATCACCGATTTCATCAAGAAAAACGATGCCGCCGATGTTCTCTTCCAGGATGCCACGCCGATCCGTATATGCTCCGGTGAACGCACCCTTTTTGTGGCCAAAAAGTTCCGAATAGGTAAGCTCGCCTGAATACGCAGCGATATTTGTTTTTTTTACCGGCAACTCTCCCGTAGGATTAATCTCACGCCGATACAACTCGTTAAGTTTGTTGTAGAGGTTATTGAAGAAAAATTCCTTGCCGGAACCGGTCTGGCCGGTGACCAGAATTGATGGAAGCCCGATGGTTGCTTCCTGAAGAATATTGCGTGACCAGAAGATAATGCGGTTAAAAAGCGGTGGCGAGACCGTGTTTATGAAATCAACGATCTCCTGTGATTTCGGGCTGTTGCCGATGATGTTACCGAGTCGGTACGAAGATACATGTGGATCCTTGTAGGCAACATCGGTTGTCAGACGGTTAACCTCTCCCTGGAGGCGGTCAATGCGCTGAAGATCAGAGATATGACGCGCCGTCAGAGAACCGATGATTTGCAGTATGCGGCGATGCTCTTCCCGGAAATAGTCGTATAAGAGTGAGTTGAGGCAGATAACTGCTATGACCTCGTCATCACAGATAATCGGCACTGCTATTTCACTCTTCAACAGTGAACTCATGGATCGGTGAAAACCTTTTCCCTGCAGTTCAGTCTCAACCCGCCCGTTTATCTTTGGTCGCTTGGTGTAGGCAACATATCCGGTCAGGCTCCGTTCCTCTTTCGGCAGATTCTCACCGCCAACCGGGAGTGGCGGAATGTATTTTTTCAGCCACTCCTTGTTTTTTGCTCCGATAATCGTCCCGTTTTCGTCCTCTACTACCAGCCATTTTGCGTCATCCCGCTCGGTCACCACCGCAATACTGCCGGTATCTGCACCGATCAGTTCTGTTGCCTTGGAAAGTACTCTGGTCAAAAACGGCTGTAGACTCTCCATCCGTTCATTCAAAAGCTCACTGATTTCTGAAAGTACCCGGATTTCAAGGTGTTCTCCGCCAACTTCGCTGATAACTTTTTCAACCATTTCAGCATGTGTCTGCAGCAATCCCATCTCAAAATCACTAAACTGGTACAAATCATGAGAATAGTAATTCAGCAGGCATATTATGCGCCGCGTTTCCGGGTTGAAACGGGGAACTACGTACAGCGAGCGAAGTTCCATTGTTTCGGTCAATTCCCGCATCTGCAGGTTATGCTGCGTCAGATCCGCAATAAACAGTGACTGAAGCAGGCGATCGTCAATAATCACCCCCTGATCATTTATGTAATTTGAAATCAGCGACATTCCCTTACGGAGATCCAATGCACCCAGTTGATCATAGGTTTTTTTCAGGTTTTCATCCGCAGAGTAACTGGCAAGGTTCTCAAGAACCTGTGCCCCCCCTTCCTGATAGGTCGGTACGAGAACTGCGGCGAGTGAAACTTTCTCGATCAGCTTCACAGCCGAGCGAACCATCATTCCGGCAGCCTCACGCGCCTTGAACGTTTCAAGCCGACGGGCAAGACTGACCTGCTGGTGATAAATCCTGGCCTGATCAAGTGGATCTGCAACGATATCTGCCAATTCGGTCAGTTGCTCTATTATGTCGCTGCTGAACATTTCGCTGACATACTCCTGATCAATACAGAGCACGCCAATTGACTTTCCGCCGCTGACCACCGGCATGAAGTAACTGGAACGAAACATGAATCGAACGGCGCATTCCTGATCCAGGGAGTGCTTAGCGGACTCGGAGGTTTTAAAATAAAAGAAATGCTGACTGACAAACACTTTGGAAACGATCGAATCTTCGGAAACAATAGGAAAGGTCGTCTCGGTCAGTTCTTTCCCGAACGGTCCGGTTGCATGGACACAGGTGAGCGCACCGCGTGTCAGGTCTTCCAGATAAATGCGGATACGTTCGCACCCCGACAGCTGGGCGGCATTTTCAGCAAGAGCATAAAGCAGTTCGCCGAGGTTTTCCTTGCCATAGGCGGCGATGGCAGTCTGAAATTCTTTGATACGAGGTGTTGTGGGCATAGCTGCTCCTGATAGATGGTTCACACAAAAAAACACGCGTGAGTACAAAACCTACACAGGAGGGAATGTAATGCGGGAGGGACACTGGGTCAAGGAGGAAATCAAAATAATACGGAAGCTATCCTTTAAGTACGTTCAACATTTTATTGGCGACATCCTTGCCGCTGATATTGTAGGAGCCCTCTGACAGCTGCTGGCGAATCGCGTTCAACCGCTCGCGGCGGGCTTCGTCATCGGCCAGTTGTGAAGCGGCAGATGATATGTCAACGGCAACGGGAGTTGGTACCGCATCCGCAGAGACCGGTGCTTCGCTACCCGCAGAGACTGATGTTTTTGCCGCTTCTTTCTGCAACAGATCCAGATAACCAGAAACACGCTCATCAACTTTCATATCAAACTCCACTCTTGTCTTTCCCTCATCATGCTACGCCCATCGGCATAATCATAAATAAACTTTAGAAGATGGGTGGATAGTTAGCTGAGTCCTTTCCGGATATGGTAAAGCTCTTCAATATCCAGTCCGTTTTTCTCGTAATATTCCCGTTCCAGTTCCTCGACATAAAACCGGTCAAGCCCGGAATTTTCGAGGAAATCCTCACGCAGACCGACATTGCGTTCCGACACGATCTGCGGCAGCAGCGAGTGAAGGTACATGGCTTCTTTCATAATTGTAAAAATTGTCTCGTCGAAGAGATGATCAGGGATGTCGGCGCTGACCAGTTTTTTTGTTTTCAACTCTTCGACCACTTCACGACGCAATGCGTCCTGGTCTGCCTTGGTCGTGAATTTTGAATAAAAATTGCGGATTCGGTCACGCACATGTTCGAGCAGAACGATGGAAATCCGCTCCTCCTGGTCGATCGCGGTCAGAGTCTGATGCAATTCTTCAATTGACGCACCCCGCGCCTCAATCGCCACGAGTCCGTCCATGAGCGCTTTTGCCTTACGGCGACCGAAGCCTCCAAGGTAGGCATTTCCAAAGAGGTCACGAATAAAAAGCTCATTGAAACAACCATCATGGAGATTATCGAATGCGGCTTTATGCTCCAGCAGACCTCTCAGCATCTCCTCGTTGATTTTCACGTTTTCCATAAAAGCCAATTGGCTGATCAGATTGGAAACAGAGTCAAAGCGATCAAGATACGTAATGACATAGGAAAAACCATCCAGGAGAGATGAATCGGCACCGTCACGTATTTTTTCGTCGCACTCCTTGCTGGCATCCAGCATTAATTGGTCGAAGCTGTGATCCCGGCTCTCCATAGCCGTTTTTTTTGCCTGTATCAGCTTGAGCATATCGTTTCTGTCGATTTGGCTCTCGATTTGGATCTCCCGGAAAAAGATCCCTTCCAAAATTTCCCGCGTTGCAGCGATATAATCCTGTTCCTGATTATGTTTGAGATTGCGCCCCCTTTTCAGCATCTCGTCCAGGGTATAGAACAGGGCTCCCGGTATCTTGTTGCGCACCGATAGCGTTTTCAACCGTGTCAGGCGGGCATTGTCAAGAGCGCTGATTTCCCCCTTGGCATTGCAGGCAAGGAGGATATTCCGGTACTCGTCAACAATGCGTTTATTTGCAGGGTTGCGGTACATGGCATCAATTCTAATGCGCTCCTGCTGATAACGATCAATTTTGTACCTGGTGGCAAGAGCTACAAGGCGACCGAAATCCTCATCCGAAATCTTCTTGTTTTTATAATAGAAGCTGCGAAACAGGTTGCGATAGTCACGATGGTAGCGATTGATCAGCTTGACAACAAACAGCTGGGCTGAATCATCCCCCAGCAGCGGAAACAGCTCGGAAATAAGAACATCGTCACGCTCGTCACCGACCGCTTCAGAGCGTTTGATATTCTTGCCAAGCCGCTTCACCAGCTCTTCCTGCTGGCTTTTCAATTTACGCGACAACAGGTTGGAATGGACAAAGAAGAAATAATTGCAGACTGCGTTCCCTTCAAAAAAGATGTTATCGTAGGTTTCCGAACCTGAAGTCCGATCACTGAAACGGACCGCACCTTCTGCGTCCGAGCGGGCGCCGTACATCACAAGACGGTTGATGATTTCCGGCTTCGCAATATCTGATGAAGGCTGGTCCACCCCGAACATATATTCACAAAAGTTTCCGCCGTTACCCTGGCAACTGATCCCCTCCGGGGCAATGATCATTTCGTTGCCGGGAGAGAATATACGCAGTCGGTCCTCTTCCTGAACTATATTGAAAAAGTAGCGTTGATAGGCATCGTTACCGACCACCATGACAAAATACTCTGTCTGATCTCCCATCATGCCGTGCAGCCGAATATCTTTATGCATCGGTTTCTCCTCAGCCGAACCTACAGATCAAACTCCATGCCGTCAAACGCATATTCAACCCCCTGTGGCAGCCTGTTTCCCTCTGAATAGGCAACTTCATGGGTCAGATGAGTCAGCACAGTACGGGATGCTTTCAGCTGCCTGGCCGCCACTATTGCACCGGAAATATTAAAATGGAACGGATGCTCTGTCCAGCGCAGACCATCGATGATCAATACATCAAGATTCTGCAGGAGCTCTTGGGATTCCGGCGGTATTGAACTGCAGTCTGTCAAATAAGCTACGTTTCCGACACGGTAGCCAAATGACAGCATTTTGCCATGCAGCAGCGGTACCGGAATAACCGTCTGGCCGAACAGCTCGAACGGGGTGCGGACTTCATGGGGGGCCAATAACGGCGTGTAGCCGGAACCTGCATGCTCGTTAAATATGTAACTGAACCCGCTCTGCAGCGTCTCAAGGGTCCCCTTTGAGCCAAAGCAGGGAATAATCTCTTTATGGAGAAAATAAAATCCACGCAGATCGTCAATTCCATTGACATGATCGGCGTGAGAGTGGGTAAACAGAACGGCATCTATATGGCGAACCTGCTCCCGCAGCATCTGTGTCCGGAGATCTGTTGAGGTATCAATCAGAACGGTGCGGCCGTTATAGTTCAGCATCAGTGATGCGCGGGTCCGTTTATCCCGTGGGTCATCCGACCTGCAGACCGGACAGCTGCAGCCTACCATCGGCACTCCGGTGGAGGTGCCGCATCCTAAAATAGTGATCTTCATGCCGCTCTACTTTCCAGTTATTTCCCCGAAACTAACAGAATCAGGTTTTTCAGACAAGGTGCTTGTCGCCCGTACTTGGCTGTTACCGTGCCATATCGACCAGCAGCGCAATGTTAAGCCCGATAACAATCAATCCCACAATCCAGAGGACGGAAGCGCCGTAACGCCGATTGGCATATTCACCCATGACAGCACGGGATGACGTCAGCCAGATCATTGGAAAGATGGTAAACGGCAGTTGAAGACTGAGTGCAACCTGGCTCCACAGTATGCCTGAAAACGGGTCATTCAGAAGCAGAATGGCAATCACACCTCCGAGGAGGGTAACGATGACACCGATCCGCGAATGAATATCAACAATGTCAAAGGGTTCCCGGTAGATACCGGCGTAGACGCTGCCACCAGCCATGGCTGCGGTTACCGAGGAGGCAAGGCCGGCGAAAATCAGTCCCAGGGCAAACACCATGGCTGACAGATTTCCGAAGATCGGCAGCAGGGTCGCAGTTACCTGCGGCAGCTCACTCACCTGGATGCCTCTGGCGTGGAATACCGCAGCTGCCATGATGATCATGGCGCTGTTGATTGCCCAGCCGGCCCCCATACCGGTCAACGTGTCAAGAAATTCGTATTTGAGACCTTTGCGGATAGCGTCATCGCCCTGTTCGCGTACCTGCCTGCTCTGGATAACTTCCGAATGAAGGAAAATGTTGTGCGGCATGACCACGGCACCCAGCACGCCAACAATCACCGGCAGCGCTCCGGGAGGCACGGCCGGTACAACCCACCCGTGCAGCGCCTCTCCCCAGGAAACCTGAGCCAGTGTCAACTCGAAGAGAAAGGCCAGGCCGATCAGGGAGACAAACCCCATGATCCATTTTTCCAGGCGCTGATAGTTTTTGGAGAAGAGCATGTATAGTGCAAAACAGCATGACAGCAGCGCGCCTGCGGGGAGTGCCAGCCCGGTCAGCATCTTCAGGCCGATGGCGGCCCCCAGCAGTTCGGCCAACGCGGTAGAAATGCAGGCCAGCATGGCGCTGCCAAGCATGAGATATCTCAGCCAGGGGCGAAAATAGGTGGATGCTGCTTCGGAGAGGCAAAGACCGGTGACGATGCCGAGATGGGCCGCGTTATGCTGCAGCACAATCAGCATGATTGTGGAAAGGGTGACTACCCAGAGCAGGCCATAGCCGAATTGCGAACCGGCCGCCACATTGGTTACCCAGTTGCCCGGGTCAATAAAGCCGACCGTGACAAAAAAACCGGGACCGATATAGCGAAACAGCTCCATTGAAGCAAGGCGCGAGGCCTGTTTGCCGATGTGGGAGAGCAAATTCATTGTTTAAAAGAGACCTCAACTACGGCGTTTCAAATTCATGAGCAGCATCAATGCAGGCCTGTATATCTTCAATATACTGCAGTGAATATTTTACGTAGTTACCGGGTGATTTTTTCAGCCAGGCGATTTCATCTGCAGTCAGGTCACGTTTGTACTTTGCCGGGGCTCCGACCCAGAGTGTACGGGGCGGGATCACCGTCCCTTCTGTTACCAGTGCCCGCGCTCCAACCAGTGCCCCCTCGCCGACAACGGCATGGTCCATCACCATGGCCTGCATACCAATGAAACAACCGTTCTGCAGGGTACAGCCGTGAAGAGTGACACTATGCCCGATGGTCACATCATCGCCGATTATCAGCGGTGCGCCGGGGTCATCTGCATGTTTCTTATGGGTAACATGCAGCATGGAAAGGTCCTGGACATTGCTGCGGGCACCGATACGGATATGGTTGACGTCACCGCGCACAACGCAGTTGTACCAGACACTCGATTGCGGCCCCATGACAACATCCCCGATAATAACAGCAGTTTCAGCAACAAAAGCGGTCGGGTCGATGACTGGTCGGATACCTTGAAAAGTTTTGATCATAGCAGAAATCCTTCGAATGGAATAAGTACGGCAGCGGGAGTATAACCGCTCGCCAATGACTTGGCAATCGCGGCGTTTGCAGACAAAAGCAGGATATATACTGCTTGTTGCTCCGTACTATTTTTGCTATATTACACAGTCAATTTTTATCCACAGGGGAACAGTACAATGAAATTTACCAAAATGCAGGGTGCGGGGAACGACTATGTGTATGTAAATTGTTTTGAAGAAACGGTCGCAGATCCACAACGAACCGCCATACAGGTTTCTAACCGGAATTTTGGTATCGGTTCTGACGGCCTGATCCTCATCATGCCGTCACAGGTTGCCGACGTGCGGATGCGGATGTTCAACTCCGACGGCTCCGAATCGGAGATGTGCGGCAACGGCATCCGCTGCGTTGCCAAATATTCGTACGATCACGGAATCGTTTCAAAAAAAGAGATCACCGCTGAAACCGGCGCCGGAATTCTGACGCTGCAGCTTGTTCCCGGTGCTGATGGTAAAATTGAAAAGGTACGTGTCAACATGGGGCCACCACGTCTGACCCGCGCCGAAATCCCCATGACCGGAGATCCCGCTGCACGCGTCGTGTCAGAAGAGCTTACTGTCCGTGATAAAACATTCAAAATTACCTGTGCCTCCATGGGCAACCCGCATTGCGTCATCTTTGTCGATGACGTTGCCAACTTCCCGGTTGAAACCTACGGGCCGCTGATAGAAAACAACCCGCTGTTCCCGCGCCGCACCAACGTGGAGTTTATCCAGATTATTTCACGTACTGAGATCCGGCAGCGCACCTGGGAACGAGGTGCCGGTGAAACGCTGGCGTGCGGAACCGGTTCGAGCGCCGTCACCGCCGCCTGTGTACTGAACGGTCTGACAGAAAAGAAGATCCTTAACCATCTTTCCGGCGGCGATCTTGAAATGGAGTGGGCCGATGACGGCTCGATCTACATGACCGGTCCTGCAGTGGAAGTGTTTAGCGGAGAAATAGAGAATCAGTTCTAAATGGCGCATTCTGGATGCCAGGCAATCAGCTGAATTCAAAGGCAACAAATTCATCATTGATTTCAAGGTTTTATGACCCGTACGGTTACCATCATAAATTATCTGCTTGGAGTCGCCATCATCGCTATTGTAGCGGGAATTGCGACGGAGAGACTGTCTGCGCAACTGGGAAAGGCTTTTTTGCCAAAGAACGGTGCGTCATCTCCTGTTCCTGCTTCTACTCCCCAACGCTCAGAGGAGCTGCTCTCCTATGCACCGATCCTGACAAACGGCCTGTTCGGCACAGCAGCTTCCGGCCAGCTTACGCCGATCACGAACGCTCCGGCAGCGACGCAGGCTCTGTCCGCTCCGGCCACCGCTCCATCCGAACTGATGCTGCTCGGCACCGCCGTCGGGTCCTTCCGGGAAACCTTCGCACTTGTGCGCCATACGGCAAAGCAGGAAGAACGGGTATTCCGACTGGGTGACATGGTATTTGATGCCGGACGTCTGGCTGAAGTCGGCAAGGAACGGGCATTCATCGTCATCAACAACAAAAAAGTCGAACTGCTGACCCCCATGACCCCTCCTGCAGCAGTTCCTCCAGTCGGGCAGGCGCCTGCGGGATCTGCCCATGCGATCACGGCGGTGACCAGTACCGGTGCAGGTAATTATGTCATTGATCAGCGTGCGCTCAATGCGTCGCTTGACAATCCGGCCCAGGCGATGAGCGATGCCCGCCTGCTTCCAAGCCAGAAGGATGGCAAGGTCGAGGGATTCCGTGCGTCAGAAGTTAAGCCGAGTGGTGTATTTGCAATGATCGGCATAAAAAACGGTGATGTACTGCTGCGCCTGAACGATTTCCCGATGGATTCACCGGACAAGGCGCTGCAGTCGTTTATTGCCCTCAAAGGGCAGAGCCGGCTGAAACTGGATCTTATCCGCGATGGACAGCCACAGACGTTTAATTACGACATTCGATAACCTCCCGGAGGCACACTTGACGCGATATTTACTCCGTATGCTCTGTACTCTTGTTCTTATGGGGGCACTTTTCACCACCCCGTCCCACGCAGCCGGCGGCAAGGGAGGAGTAGTGCTTAACTTCAATGAGGTGGATATTTCCACCATGGTGAAGTTCATCAGCGACCTGACCGGTAAAAATTTTATTCTCGACGACCGGGTTAAAGGAAAAATCTCAGTCTACTCCCCTTCAAAACTCTCGATTGAGGAAGCGTATAACGTCTTTACGTCCGTATTGGAACTGAAGGGTTTTACCGTCGTCCAGAGCGGCAGGGTCGCCAAGATTGTCCCTTCTGCGACGGCAAAACAGTCCGGTTTCAAGCTGCTTCCCCCGGGTGAACAGGCTCCGGTCAACGAAAGCTATGTCGCCCAGGTAACAAAACTTGAATATATAACTGCCCAGGAGGCGGTGACATTTCTGCAGCCGATGATTTCCAGAGACGGGCACCTTTCGGCTTTCGGTCCCGGCAATCTGCTCCTTATGGTTGACTCGTCCATTAACATCCGCAAACTGCATGGCATCCTGCAAACGATAGATACTGAACGAACCCGTGAAGGGCTTGAGATTATCTACCTTAAGAACGCCTCTGCCGAAAGCGCTGCGGCAACCGTTCGCCAGTGGTTGAGCGGTTCTGACGGCAAGACCGCCGGACAGCCTGCAGTTCCGGGTGGGTCGGGTACAACAAGTGTACTTCCGGATCAACGCCTGAACGCACTGCTGGTTTTCGGCAATGAAACCAACAAAAAAGCGATTCGCGAGCTGGTTACAAAACTGGATGTCACCCCGCCGGAAGCGAGCAGCAAGGTGAACGTCTATTATCTTGAAAATACCGATGCAACCGAGATGGCAAAAGTTCTGGACGGTGTTGTCAAGGGCATCACCGCCCAGACATCCGCTGCGCCAGGCGCCGCGGCACCACAGGCTTCCCCCTTCGACAGCGGCAAAGTCACCATCACCCCTGACAAAGCATCGAATTCACTGGTCATAATGGCTTCACCAACTGACTACTCCAATCTGGTCCAGGTGATCAGGAAACTTGACCGCCGCAGCAAGCAGGTGTTTGTCCAGGTGCTGATTGCCGAAGTTTCCCTCGACAAATCCCATGAGCTGGGGCTGCAAACCGGCCTGATCGGCGGCGGCACGCCCGGCAGCAATCTCACCGTGGCCGGCATGTATGACCCTCTCGGGACTCTCAGTACCATCGGCACTGTTATTGCCGCTGGTGGTGCGTTATCCCCCAGTGTCACTGCCAGTCCACTCAACGTCACTGCAGTACTCAAGGCACTCGACAAGCAGGGACTTCTGAATATCCTCTCCACCCCCAATATCCTCACCTCCGATAACAAGGAGGCGGAGATCAACGTCGGTGAAAATGTACCGTTCCAGGGGGCTGCGACTCAAAGTACCTTTGGCACAACCCAGTCCATCGAGCGGAAAGATATCGGTATAAATCTCAAGATCAAGCCGCAGATCAGCGAAGGTGATTATATTCGTATGGATATTAATCAGGAAATATCAGCCGTCAAGGACAGCAGAGGGCAGGCGGTCGATCTGGTCACCACCAAGCGCTCGGCCAAGACCAGTGTTGTGGTGAAAGATAAGGAAACCGTTGCGATCGGTGGACTGATACAGGACACGGAGGAGGATACCGTCAGCAAGGTGCCGTTTCTGGGAGACATTCCGCTGCTCGGATGGTTGTTCAAAACCAAATCAAAAACTCGCAAGAAAACAAACCTGATGATCCTGCTGACTCCACACATCGTAAAAGATGCCGCTGATCTGGCTGAAATGACACGTATTCAACGTCAATCCTTCGGGGAATCTGCAAAGAAGAGCGAACCGGTTGATGTTCAGAAAGAGATCTCCGGTAAATGAGCAGTGCAACAGTGAGCATCCCGGATGAGTTAAGCGCCGTTGCCGCGAAACTTGGTATAGCATGTCAGCTTGAAATCAAGACGGAAGATGTTGATGCAGCTCTCTTGAATCAGCTCCACCTGACATTTGCCCGTGCCAACTCCATTCTCCCGCTTCGCGAAGTGGACGGCAGCATCAGGGTGGCCGTTGCCACCGCAACCGGTCTGCTGCAGCTTGACGAACTGCGCCTGCTGTTCGGTATGCCGATGGAAGCGGTCCTGGTACCTGCAGCGCATCTGGCGGACGTCATCAATCATGTCTACGCCGGAGTTTCCGGTACCGCCCGGGAAGTACTGCAGGAACTGCAGGGTGAAGACCTCTCCACGGTAGCTACAGAACTGAACAACCCTACGGACCTTCTTGATCTCTCTGATGAGGCACCGGTTATCCGCCTGCTTAATTCGATTCTCTCAGAGGCGGTTAAAGAACGGGTCAGCGACGTCCATATCGAGCCGTACGAACGTGACCTGCTGGTACGCTTCCGCATTGACGGTCTCCTCTACGAAAAGCTCTCCCCTCCAAAGATCATCCAGGATGCCCTGGTGTCGCGCATCAAGATCATGGCCGGTCTCAATATCGCCGAAAAGCGTCTTCCGCAGGATGGCCGTATCCGTGTGCGGGTCGCCGGACGCGATGTTGATATCCGCGTTTCCATTATACCGACCTATTACGGTGAGCGCTCTGTACTGCGTCTGCTGGATAAAAAGAAGGGTATCCTCTCTCTTGCGGATATCGGCCTTGGGGAACATGGTGTCCGTACCCTGGAGCGGATGCTCAACCGGACAAGCGGCATTATCCTTGTCACCGGGCCGACCGGCAGCGGTAAGTCCACAACGCTTTACGCTGCCTTGAACAAGGTCAATTCCAGTGAAAAAAATATTATCACGATAGAGGACCCGATCGAATATCAGATCAAGGGAATCGGACAGATACAGGTTAATCCCAAGATAGATTTGACCTTCGCCAGCGGACTTCGCTCAATTCTGCGCCAGGACCCGGATATCATAATGGTAGGTGAAATCCGTGATGCAGAAACTGCCGAAATCGCCATTCAGGCCAGTTTGACCGGCCACCTTGTCCTTTCCACTCTCCACACCAACGATGCCGCCACCGCCGTAACCCGTCTGGTTGATATGGGTATTGAGCCGTTTATGATCGCCTCATCACTTTCAGCCGTCGTTGCCCAGCGCCTGGTACGGGTGATCTGCCCCCACTGCCGAGAACAATACCGCCCCGAGGAGCAGTACGCCGGAATTGTTCTACCGGAAATACTGTATCGCGGCCGCGGATGTGATGCCTGTTTTGGGCTCGGAACCCTTGGCAGAACCGCAATATATGAAATAATGCCGATTGATCAGGAACTCTGCTCCATGATCATCCGCCGCAGTCATGCCGGTGAGATCAAGGAATATGCGGTTGCCCACGGCATGAAGACCCTTCGCGACGACGGCATCGCCCGGGCTGCTGCCGGGATTACCACAATCGAAGAAGTGCTGCGCGTAACCCAGGACGACTATGCCGACGTTCCGTTATAAGGCCTACAGCACAAGCGGCGCTTCTGTCACCGGAACAATCGAGGCCGATTCAGAACGGCAGGCACTGCAGCAGCTGAAAGGAAAAGGGCTCTTGCCCCGCGAAGTTGTCGAAGACGGCGGCCCCGTAGGACGTACCGGCTCGTTTTCATTCCGGCGAGGTGTACCCACAGACGAACTCTCGCTTTTTACCCGCCGGCTGGCAACGCTGGTCGCATCTTCCGTACCGCTGTTTGAAGCAATGGGGTCGCTCTGCGAGCAGGAAGACCCGGGTCTGCTTCGGCAATCCCTTGTGCGGGTAAAAGAGCGCATCGCCGAAGGCGCCTCACTGTCCAGGGCGTTGGCTGCCGATCCGGATATTTTCGGTGAAAGTTACGTCAGTATGGTCGCTGCGGGGGAAGCCGGTGGTGCACTTGATGCTGTGCTGGAGCGGCTGGCTGATTTTCTTGAGGAGCAGGAACAGGTGCGCAGCAAGGTGACATCAGCCCTTGCCTATCCGATCCTTATGATATTCGTGGGTGGTGGTGTCATGCTCTTCCTGTTGACCGTCGTTATCCCCCGTATCGTCACTATTTTCGAGGACAGCAAGGCCGCCCTGCCGCTGATTACGATTCTTCTCATCAAGGTCAGTCACTTCCTGCAAGGGTACTGGTGGATTCCGACCGCTCTCATTATCGCTTCCGTTCCCCTCTATCGAACCGCCATGACCCGCGATGACATGCGCCTCAAACGGGACGATCTGATGCTACGGCTGCCGATGGTCGGAGGAATGCTGCAGCGCCTCATACTTTCCCGCTTTGCCAGGGTTCTGGGGCTGTTGCTTTCCAGCGGGGTGCCGATTATGCGGGCGCTGGAGATCACCGGTGAAGTTGTCGTCAACCGGGTATATCGCTTATTTCTCCGGGGTGTAATGGAGGAGGTAGCCCAAGGAGGAACCCTGTCGGGGAGTCTGAAGAAAAGCCACCTTTTTCCGCCACTGCTGGTTCACCTGACGAGCGTTGGCGAAAAAAGCGGCAATCTTGACGGCATGCTGGTAAAGGCCGGCATCGCCTATGAACGTGAGTTCAGTACCCGTTTGACCCGCGTGATGGGATTGATGGAACCGCTGCTGGTCCTGGCAATGGGGGTGGCGGTTGGCATCGTCGTGCTGGCGGTTCTCCTGCCGATTTTTGAATTGAATCAGCTGATAAAATAGTCAGGGTGTTTACCCTACCGTACACATTAGCTGCCGGACCTGATATTCTCCACCGATGACAAGATACTCCCCCTCACCTTTCATAATGCTGCCGGGAAGCAGATCATTGTAAAAGAAAATCTTGCTGAGCGGCACCAGCACCTCCCACACAGTCGATCCAAACTCCCAGGCCCGTTCTTCATCAGACGTGAACGACACGAGGTTGTTCAGGCGAACTATCTGCCTGCGCTTGTCTATCTGTTCGATGAGGTCATGTTCACTTGCGTCGTAGGTACCCCGGTAAAGAGGGATTGTCGGGGAATGTGGATATTTGTGGATGAGTTCGAACTGGCAGTATTCATAGAGGATATCAAGCTGCGACTGGATTGCGTTAGTGCGGGCGCTCCCTCTCATAACATCTACGGAGTAGTCAAAATACGCCTCGCTGTGAATACCATCGATACGAGTCCGATGGAATGAGGGCGTTATTCCCATGCGGCTTTCAACCCAGCGCTTGAGGACGGCTCCCTCAACGGAATTAGAATCCATCATCCAGCCACGCAGATACCGGAGATAGCTGTTCTTGATGCTTTTTTTAGCCGTGTCTGTCTGGCCCTGCCACTGGTGCAGCTGGAACTTCACCGACATGTAATCATTAAACGTCAGTGCACGATCCTCCGGGCTAGCTATCGTCGCGAGTTTATTGAAGAAAAAGCGGTTGCCCTCCTTGACTCCCTGGATTTCAATCTGTTGGGGATTGTCATTAAAATGGCGCGAGGCGATGACCCAGGGCGGCAGATTGCAATTATTAAAGGAGCCGTTGTGCATGACGGGTCATCACCTCGTTGTGAAGATACTGGATGCTACATCTTACAGGATTTTAGCCAGTTCCACGATGGTGAGCTTGATCGGACCACTGGTCACGAACGGTTCAACACCAAGTTTTTCCAATTCACTTCTCGGGTGTTCACCCATTTGGGCAGTCACAACCGCGCGGCATCCGGTAAGAGCGTCTGCAATACTCTTAAGCAAATGGCCCCGGAGCGGATGCTCGGGATCAAAACTGCAATAGCGCTCAACTTTCCGCTCGTCTACAAGTTTTGCATCGCTATTTTCAACATCATAAATTAAAAATCGCTCGGCATGGCCGAAATGTTGGTTGATCTCTTTTCCGTCCTTCGATGTGACCGCAATCAACATGCTTCACCCCCCACGACTGGTTTAAACCAGAAGCATTTTGCTCCCGTTCTATGAGGTATGCCCATAGCCGTGAGCTTCAACCGCCTCAAATGAAAAACATTTCTTCGGGCAGGTACGCCCGCATGCCTGGCAACCGATACAATTTCCGGAATTGGCGACTGTCATATATGCCTTGGCAGTGTCGTCCGAATCGACCTCTTCATATGCCAGTACATCCATGGCGCATGCCTTGTAGCAGCGACCGCAGCCGATGCAGAGATCCTTGTCAATCGCCTTGATAAACTGTGGTGTCCATTCACGCCCGTCTTTTGTCAGTCCTGTAATAAAAGCCATTTTGTACTCCTCCTTTTGTGGTGTGTAATTTAATTCAGTCTTCCATGAATGATGGTGCCATACCTTTATTCATTGCCTTACGCAGCCAGGGTGGCGGGTTGCCGCGCAGCACCTCCTGGAAACGTTCCACTGTCTCCATCAAATTTACCTCCGTGCCTGTTTTCATGGGGTGGATCTTTTGTGCGACCAGCTTTGCCGCAGCCGGCCCGCCGATCTGCATGGTATAGACAATGGCACAGTCAGATAGGACTTTGGCGCGTGCAGCAATCCGATCTTCTTCGTCACTGCCATGTTCACCAACCGAGACTTCCCCCAGAAATGAAGCGTCATCCGGCCCGACCTCCCAGATGTGGAAACTGTGGCACTGACCAAAATGCTGATCGATGATTTCACCGGTTGAAGTGGTAAACGCAATTTTCATACATGTCCTCCTTTCTTGACACAAAAAGGCGCTCCTGTGGTTATGGGGGCGCCTTTGCCAAATACTGTACCGATATGTTGTGTTTCAAAATAGCACGTGACGTGCCAAAACATATCATACCGAAATTACATAATTTATTGGATTTACCAGCGGGGCAGGGAGGTGATGGGGCGATAATATGCACATTTTATGGGCAACCGCAACAGTCGCTGCCCTGTGTGGAAGCGTTTGATCTGACGAAACAAATGAACATCCGACAAACACCCACCTACAATATGCGTCAATTTCCGATACGGCCATTAATTGCTTGAACTTGTAAAATAATCTGATAAAAGGACTCATTGACTCCTTTAATTTTAATCGCTGCGCCTGTTGCCGGGCGCACGTCACCAGAGGATATCCACAGAAATGTGCGGCCCACAGAATCCTGCAAATCCTCTCCCCGCTTCGAGAGCGAGTCAGACTGCTCCGACTGACATACCTGCCGTGACCGCTGCAGACTGCGGCAATACGGGAAATCTGCTTCACAATGCCGACCTTGAGAGAGAACTGCACTCGACCAGCATGGGCTTGCAGACAATGGTGAATGAACTGCAAACCGCCAATGAACAACTGGTTGCCTCAAATGCACAGCTGCTCATGGACAATACAAAGTTGAAGCGGAAAATCGACGAGAACGTAGCACAGCTGATGCAGGCGATCCAGAATCACACCAATACCGAAAAAGCACTGCATAAGTTGTCACGCGCCGTTGAACAGAGCCCGGCGACCATTGTCATCACCGACATCGACGGAAATATTGAGTTTGTCAACCCGAAGTTTACTGAACTTACCGGGTATACTCCTGAAGAAGCGATCGGCAAGAACCCTCGTGTACTCCAATCCGGGCAAACACCCCGTGAAACATACAAGGAATTGTGGGCAAAAATAACTGCAGGAGAGATGTGGGAAGGCGAATTTTTAAATAAGAGCAAGACCGAGAGACTATTCTGGGAGCATGCCAAGATTTCAGCCCTTCGTGACGAGACAGGCGCCATTACTCATTATCTGGCAGTGAAAGAGGATATTACAGAAAAAAAATACATTATGGAGCAACTCATTGACGCAAAAGAGCAGGCGGAAGCAGCCAATCGCGCCAAGAGCGAATTCATTGCCAATATGAGCCATGAGATCCGTACCCCGATGAACGGCATTATGGGCATGTCTCAACTTCTGGATTACACGGAACTGGATGCGGAACAGAAAGAATTTCTGGATGCGATCCGGCTCTCCTCGGAAAACCTGCTCACCCTTATTAACGATATACTCGATCTCTCAAAAATAGAAGCGGGCAAGACGGAACTGGAACAGAGGAGATTCAGCCTGCGAAAGTGCATCAACGATATTCTCAAAACCCAGCAGGCCGGCCTTCATGCAAAAGGGCTTTCTCTCAGCATCAACATTCCTGATGAGCTGCCTGATTTCCTTGATGGTGACCAGCTTCGTCTGAAGCAGATTCTCCTCAACATTGTCGGCAATGCGATCAAGTTCACTACGAATGGAGGTGTTTCCGTTTCATTGGCAGTGGAACAGCGTATCAATGACATCATCCATCTGAAATTCAGTGTAAGAGACACCGGCATCGGGATCTCTTCCGAGTCCCTTAAGCGGATATTCTCCCCCTTCAGTCAGGAGGATTCATCTACCACCCGTAAATTCGGCGGTACCGGCCTTGGGCTTTCAATCTGCAAAAAGCTCGTGGAGCTTATGGGGGGAAGAATATGGGCAGAAAGCAGCAAAGGCTCAGGTAGTTTATTCACCATTGTTATCCCGATGCGCGTAAGCCAGAACAGCGAACCGACCGCACAAGTTCGTCAGCAGAATCTCTGGTGCGGTCACCCGCTCACCATCCTCCTTGCGGAGGATAAGACGATCAATCGTACCATTACTGCCAAACTGCTTGAGCGGCATGGGCATACCCTGATTACAGCCGAGAACGGCTTTGAAGCTCTTGATAAATGGAGTGCCGGTCACTACGATTTTATACTGATGGATGTGGAGATGCCACGCATGAATGGTATAGAAGCGGTTCGCCGCATCCGTGAGGCGGAAAAATTGAGGGAGCAGCGCACACCCATAATCGCCCTCACAGCGCATGCACTTAAAAATGATCGGGATCGTCTGCTGACTCTTGGTTTTGACGGCTATGTGGCCAAACCTATGGATATGAACATGCTGATAGATGAGGTCAAACTCTGTCTTTCAATACCCGACGGAACGCAACACGACACAATGAGCGCCACTCCCGAACCGGTCGAGATCAATACGGAAAAACTGTGCACCACTCTCCATGACATTGAACTTCTTCTACTGCAAAATAATATGGCGGTACTTGACCGGGTCGGTGAATTATCTCAACTGCTTCCACAGACAGTACTGCTTGATCGTCTGAAACAACAGGTCAGACAGTTTGACTGCACGAGCGCGCTGCACACAATTGAGGAAATGCACCGTACGTTCCTACTCCCCCGTCAAAGCAGGAATCTAAAAATTGCGGAGTAATGAACGGGCAAGGATAAACCGATGAAAACTAAAAAATTGCTGGTAGTTGATGATACCCCCGAAAACCTGGCCATTCTCTACAAAACTCTCCGTAACGACTACGAGGTTATCGGTGCCGGGAGCGGGCGGGAGGCGCTTAGACTTGTGCCGACGACTCACCCTGACCTGATTCTACTGGATGTAATGATGCCGGAAATGAGCGGATTCGAGGTCTGCCGTATCCTCAAAGCACAGGATTCCACCAGAGGAATACCGATTATTTTTTTGACAGCCCTGACTGATGAAGCGGATGAAGCCCGCGGTTTTGAGGTTGGGGCGGTTGATTACATAACCAAACCGTTCAAGCCTGCGATCCTCAGGCACCGGGTCAGCACTCATCTTGAACTCAAATACCAGCGTGATGAACTGGCCCGCAAGAATGATGAGCTGGAAACCGCCCTTACCAGGGTGAAAGAGCTTTCCGGACTGCTCCCTATCTGTATGATGTGTAAAAAAATCCGGGACGACACAGGATATTGGAATCAACTGGAAACGTACATTACTCTCCACTCGGAAGTGCTGTTCAGCCACTGTATCTGTCCGGAATGTTTTGAGGTAGAGATGCAGAAAGTTCAAGAGGATATTCAGGCGGTGGAAGTTGAGTAGCGTAGAATCAGTGTAAGTCCATTTGTACGATACCCTGTTTATTTAAGAGGTGGTGATGGTAACTGCCGGAATTATCGCACCCACGTCAGTTAGTTATCGATGCGCATATTGTTTCCTGATGTTGCTCTGTATCCACTTTTGTCCGCTCGCTGCCGCAGCCAGTGACACACTCCGTCTGCAACTCACGCAACAGCACCCTGAGGAGCAACTTCAACGCATCTCTTCACAGCACACTCAACGTCACAGCACCGAACATCTGCGCATTGATGCCCGGCAGATGGCTCCGTCACTACTGGCGTCCCTTGCAGGTCCCGGGTATACGAGTCCCGGGCGCTGGCGGTACGACGCCGAGGCTAACGCAACCCCGGACTTAAAGAAACCGGGCTTCACCCGTGCCGGATTTCCGTCTGATCCAGATCATCCTGGTCCGCAAGCAAAAGACCCGAGAGGGTTTTACAGCGGCCTTGCCGCAGCGCTGACTCTATTGATTGTCACATGCCTGGTTGCCAAGCTCTATCCAAAGTTATTTCAATTGCCAAGGGGTACCATAACCGATCACCTGCATAATAAAGATGCGTTGAGACCGAGTGAGGAACGCTTTAAGGCATTTTATGATATATCGTCGGGTGGAATATTTATCCACGATAACGGGATTATTATTGACTGCAATCAAAGGCTCTCTGACCTTACCGGGTATGCGTTTGAAGAGCTCGTCGGCATGGAAGTGCTCGTACTTATATCAGCTGAATGGCATGAACGGGTGCAGCAAAAAATCATGCACGGCTTCGAACAGGCTTATGACGTTGAAGGAATTCGTAAAAATGGCAGCCGCTACCAACTCAGCCTGAGAGGAAGCAGTATCACCTATAAGGGACGTACCGTTAAGGCGGCGGAACTACAGGATATCACCGAGCGAAAACAGGCCGAAAACGCTCTGGCGGAGCTCAACCGCAATCTGGAGGCTCTCAGCATTACTGATGGATTGACCGGAATAGCCAATCGCCGACAATTTGATGTGATTCTTGGCCGGGAGCACGCCAGACATAAACGTTCGGGGGCCCCTCTGTCACTCATACTGCTGGATATTGATTTTTTCAAGGCGTTTAACGACCGCTATGGGCATGTGAAGGGTGACGAATGCCTGCGGCTGGTTGCCCAGGCTATTGCAGGCTGCACTGTCCGCCCCGCAGATTTGCCGGCCAGGTATGGTGGTGAAGAATTCGCCTGCATTCTGCCGGAGACCGAACACACGGGTGCTAAACAAATCGCAGAAAAAATCCGCCGTACCATCCATTCCCTGGCTATCCCGCACACCGGTTCAAGCGTAGCTGACGTCGTCACCGTAAGCCTCGGTGTCGTAACAGTCCATTGCAACGAAGATGAGTCGCCCATTGACGTGATCACCCAGGTTGACGAACTACTTTACCGGGCCAAATCAAATGGCCGTAACCGTGCAGAAAGTGCGGACAGGTATGATGGATTGTCTGCGTCTGGAACGACTGAAGGACATCTCGTGCACCTGGCCTGGAAGGACACTTTCTGTTGCGGCAACCACCACATCGATACACAACACCAGGCCCTCTTCCACACATCGAACGAGCTGCTTGAAGCAACCCTCTCCGCAAGTACCACGGCTGAAATATCGGTTATTATTTACCGGCTTTTTGCCGACATCAGTACGCACTTCCATGACGAGGAAGCAATTCTCGAGGCCGCAGGTTTCCCCGGCTTATCTCACCACAGAGAAGAACACGCCGCACTCCTTTCCAAAGGGCAGGCATTGGTGCAGGAATTTGATGCCGGCTCGCTCACATTCGGTGACGTATTCCAGTATCTTGTCCATGATGTTGTTGTTATTCACCTGCTCGGAAAAGATCTGGACTTCTTTTCCTATGTGCGCACTGTCGCAGAGAGTCAGGCTGAAATTTCTTCTTGATACTTCAGCGTCGAAGAACAGCAATCCATCTCGTTGCTCGCGACGGAATAGTTCAACCTGGATTTTTCGGCAGCATTCATCAGCGGCACAATTCCCCTCATTAACAAAGTCATGATTCATACAACGTCAATCCGAACAATTTGAGTCTGATCCGCTCGCCGTTTCGTTCGTAAGTCAGAAGGTGGAGCAGAACGGAGGTAAATACCTCATCTGTGGCGCCCGTATTCCGCTCATAATCAACAAATGGCCAGCACATCAGTCGATTGAATCCGGGGCGCTCTTCAAAACGATACAGCCACCAGAGAAAAGCCGCCATTGACCCGTTTTGGTCATGATGTTGATAATAAAGCCGCCAAAGGAAAGAGAAGGTGGAACTTTCATTTCCCTTGTGGTCATACCCGAAAAGAGGGAAGAAGATAAAATCAAGATCATCAGGAGAAGGTGAGTGATACCAGGCAAGCGGAAAAAACACAAATCTCTCAAGTCGTTCGCCTCCGCTCCACCAGGTGTTGAGCAGAAGATTCCCCGACTCCGTTTGAGTGTCATACCGAAAGTAAACGGGAAAAAAAGCAAATGAGCTGCGCTCCGTACTGCGTTCCCACCACGTATTCAAAATTTGGGTTTGAGATCCTTCAGGAGCTGTTGAGCGGTAATAGAGCGGAAAAAACGCAAACGAATTCCTTTCCCCTTTCCTGCTCCACAAGGTGTTTAAGAAGAGATTCTCATAATCCTTCCCGGCAACTTTTTGATACCAGAAAGGAAATAATATAGAAAAGCGGCTCTCAAGTGTGCGTTTCTGGAGATAAAATGGCAGCAATAACGTAAAGGAACGGTCAGGAGCGGTGCGATGGTAGTAGAGCGGCAGTACGCTGGCTGTTGATTCCCGGTCACCGGAACCGAACCCGATGAGCGGCCACAGGAAATAGTGACTGCGAAAGTTATCCTCAGCCTGCTCTTCATAGGCATACGGCCAGATGCGCAACAGTTTGTACTGCGGAGATTCACCAAATGAAATGAACGGCCAGAGAATGGAGGTGTAGTGTTCAGATGCAGAAGTACTTGTTTTACGATAGAAAAGGTTGAGCAGGAGAGAAGTCGTCGTGCTTCCCTCGCCTTCGTCGGTGCGGTGATAGTAGAAGGGCCATAGTATCGTCTGGTTATGAATCATGCTGCCACTGGTGGAATCTTCGATGGAAGTATAGAAGGGGAGGAACCAGGTACTGTCGTGTCTATCCTTGTGCTGCTCCAGCCAGGTAGGAAATATGTACCGATACGATGTGCCTGAGTTGTTGTTCATAGCCAGATAGAATGGCAGCAGGCCGGTCACGGTGGCATCATTTTCGGAGACAAACTGAAAATAGCTCGGAAAGATAAACAGTTTACTTCCCGCCGCAGTTGTTTTATCAGAGTGAAAAAAGGGAAGAAGAGAGTAAAGCTGGCGTACCGGGTTCTCTATGCGTAAATACGTCGGCAGGACATACGATGCAGAACCGGCCGGCTGTGCGGAGGTGAAATAAAAGGGAAGAAACGTATGAAAGCGCGTCCCTTTATCCGGGTTGCTGCCGGCAAGGAACGAGGGGAATACATACCTGAATGATTCTTTCCCCTTTTCCGAGTTGTAGTAGAAGGGAAAATATCCGGTCTGTTCCTCGATCACAGCATCATCGGCAGGAGAACGTTTAGTCTCATGCAAATAACCAACGAGCGGCCACGCCAGAAACAATGAACTCGCCTCCCTGTCCGGAGCAACATCATGCGTGAAGCCGGTGGTTGGCCAGAGAAGGTCATAACTGGTGTGTCCATCTTTCTGTTCATACTTGATAAATGGCCATACAAGGTCGAGCTTCTCAATCGTTTCTGCCGTGCGTGTTATTCCGGTAAATGGCCAGAGGGGATAATTAAATTCTGTATTTTGATCCTGCTCAGTCAACCAGAGAGGTCCGTATATAGTTCGTTCATGATCCGGCGCAAATTTTCGATGATAATAAATGGGCCACATGCGGTAGGGTCGCTCCCTGAAAGGTGCGTTCCCGACCACACCAACACCTGCAGCTGGTTCCGCAGGCAGGACGTTTTCAGGTGGTAACTGCGGAGGGAAGAGAACGGGTTCTGATGCCGGTAACGAGTCAACCGAATCCGTCCGAGGCGGATGCTCCGGCAATAACTCAGCACCCCAGACCGGAAGGACTGATAGCAAAATAAGAACAGAACAGACCATACCTTTCATGGACCACCTCCATACTTATGTATATTCCCGATTTATTTACATAAATTGCCGACATCATTCGCCGTGCCGGTACAGCATCTCACCGTATAATCTACTTTATTATCACATTAATTAAAACAAAAAACCCATAACAACGGGGTGTTATGGGTTAAGTTTACACTTTTCAGTTAGGGGTGTTCCATAAAAATTGTGAGAACCTTTACTGTAAGTTGGGTGAATGAATAAACTGATGATTTCTACTAAAAAACCACGTAGTTACAGTAATTTTGTTTTAACGCATTCGTTTACTGTGTCAAAAAAACTGTATAATGGCCAAATTCATATTAATTCGAGCTGTAAAATATATTTTTGCAGATATATTATATAGTTATGGTGTGCCTAGGATTCTAATGGCAATCAGATTTTGCTGCCACATGATTCGTAGTAACATCGGCAATCAAGCGGTCGCTCTTGCCGTAGACGATCGTCCGTACAATACTGACGCTTTTCCCCTTCTTTACAAAGGTGGAGACCGCCTTAAAAATCCCGTCCTTCTGGTTGCCGATAAAGCTCGCATTCAGTGTTATACAAAGGGGGAAACCCGCCATGCCTTCTGTGGGGCGGGATGATCCCAGTACCAATATGGTGGCGGTGACATCCGCAAACCACAGGATTGCACCCGCATTGACCGAGCCATAGGGATTCAAAATGCCAGGCAGAATGGGCATTTCGGAAACTACCCGCTCCGGCACTTGTTCCACCACATTAAATTCGATATTCCCTTCAATTTTCATATGATCCCCCGATATCTGAACCAGGATTCATCTTCAACCCGTTTACGTTCGCCCATAATATCCTGCAGTTTTTTAACCAGCTTTTTCACTTCTTTCCGGTGAGCTACTTGTATTCTTGGCTACCAATAACAAAAAATAGCCGATTATTAACATTGCATCAAGTTACACGTCGACAAGGCGCATCCAGTCAGGGGGTGTGGGATGCTTATGGAAAGCCGTTAAGTCCTCAGACGAGTATGCGTCTGTCCTGTCCCGTAAGATTTATCGTTTGTTCGCGACATACACACAACTGTCGGATATATTTACACTCAGCATTGGGGGGGCTATAACCTACTTAAATTATAAATCATTAAATATGGCATAGAGAATGCTTACTATTTTATCATGTATAAAGTAGATCATAAGCTGTGGTCAAGTTACCAGAATTATATGTAATGTGAAAATCAACGAATAATTCAAACCCATGGATATTTATTAAATATAGTATCCGATTGAAAAGAAGTTAAGTGAGGCAGCAAATGTTAGTGAAAAACAGGTTTTGTTCCATAGTATTAGTTGTGGCAAGTGTCATTGTCATGATGACGTCACCAGCAGACGCAACTTCAATCTATTTCAATGACTTCAACAGTTCTGTTGATAGTAACTGGACAAGCTCTGTTGGATTTGTGCCTGTTGATACGGTACCAAATCCTAATGACGTTTATTCAGGTGGTTTTCTGGGTCAGTTCGGTGGGACCGACACCGCGACTCTTTCATTGTCAGGGCTTTCGGCAGGATTGGTGAGACTCTCATTCGATACATACTTTATTCGATCGTGGGATGGGAGCGCCTCTCCTGGAAATTTTGGTCCTGATTATTTCAAGGTAAGTGTAATTAACGGAATCACGCTTTTGAACGAAACCTTTAGCAATGGCAACCCAGCGGGTCAATCATATGTCGGAAATGGAATCCAATCTACCTACTATCCTGACTCAAGCAACACTTCAATGACTGGTTCTCTGCAACAATATTCACTTGGGTACTATTTTTACGATGGCTTAAACGGCAATACAACCCAGTCAATGGATTCTTTGTATCACTTCGATTTCTCTTTCTTTAACACATCAAGCTCTCTTCAACTTCAATTTGCTGGAATTGGCTTGCAAGCTAACTTTGTAACAGTCCCTGAAATTTACCGCACATCTGCAGCGACAGGCCCATGGACATATCTTGATGAATCTTGGGGAATAGACAACGTTTGTGTGGACGTTACTCCTGTTCCTGAACCTTCCAGTCTTTTATTGTTTTCAGCTGGCGGTGCCTGTCTTTTGGGGTTTTATGGGCGGAAACGCAAAGAAAGAATTAATATTTTCAATTAACAGATCCTTTATAACGGAAGAACAGGCTTTGTAATCAGTAACAACTGCGTTATTAACACAAATGCCACATGACTACTTAAAGTCAGGTGGCATTTGTGTTGTTTGCAGTGGAAAATAATGAACAATAGTATGATTTCATCACTACGATAATGTTACGGATATATAATACTATTACGTATTACAAGAGATTTAGGAGAGACGTATGCTGATGAAAGCAGCCATAAAAAACTGGCTGGAAGATATCCGAGGGAAGAAAAAATATAAACGCTACAAAGAAGAAGAAACGCGAACTCAAAGGATATTAGGACAAATCTTCGCAGTATTAAATATTCCGTGTGCGCTATTCTACTTTGTTTGGTGTGTTACAAAAGCAGATTGGAATTATTGGTATGCCTTTATTCCATTTATTGTGAGTGAGTGTTTCTTTCTTATCCATTACCTACTCTGGATTAAGCTGCTTTGGTATAAACGCAACCATGACCCCAAAGGAATTACACCTAAAAAAGAATTTATGGTGGATATATTTATCCCTGTTTGCGGAGAACCGATTGATATCATAAAGCGGACTGTCATGGCAGCTAAGGCAATTGATTACACATCAAAGACTATTTATATTCTTGACGACGGCGAAAACGATCAACTGATTAACATCGCGAAGGAACTGAATATTGGCTATCTTCGCCGTCCCACTCATGAACATCGTAAAGCCGGTAATCTGAATTATGCTTTAAGTAAAACGAACGGAGAGCTGATACTTGCGCTCGATGCAGACCAAGTTGCTGATGTACATATTTTAAAAAGCGTAATTGGATATTTTTCAATCGCTCGCATAGCTTTTGTTCAAACCGCACAAAGGTTTAACTTGCCGAAGAACGATCCTTGGGGCAATTCTGATGAGGTTTTTTATAAGGCCATGCAATCAGGTAAGGACAATGACAATGCAGCAATTTCTTGCGGTAATGGAGCGATATATCGTCGAGAAGCACTGAGTGATGTTGGCGGTTTTTCAGAATGGAATCTGGTAGAAGACCTACATACTTCAATGCAACTCCACGCTAAAGGATGGAAATCGGTATATCACGATACTGCTTTTACTACCGGTCATGCACCATCTGACATCCACAGTCACTTGAAGCAGCGGTGGCAATGGGCAGTAGATTCACTGCGACTCTTCTTTTGGGATTCACCCCTCAGATATAAAGGACTATCGTGGCAGCAAAAGACCCAATATTTACATTTTGGGTACAATTACATATCTTTTGGGATTTTTCTGCCAATATTTTTCATGCTTCCAATTTGGTCTTTATTTACACACAACTTCATGCTCAAAGCAGAACTGTGGGAGTATTTTCTTGTGAGGCTCCCTTATTTTCTCGTTTATATGGCTGCAAACAAGCTTCTCACAAATGGACTCAACACTTTTAAAGTATTCCAGTGCCAAGCTGGCCTCTTTTCTGTCTATTTTAGTGCTGTTGTTACTGCACTTCTTTGTCGTTCTAAACTTCCAAGCTATGTTGTTACGAGCAAGGTCACGAAACATTCAGAATTCACAACTAATCTTATTGCCTGTTTGCCGCATCTATTGATATCTGTCGTGTCGGCTATTGCCATTATTTATGGCATATTGACAATCCATAACGACCTTTGGTTTCTGATTGTAAATATATTTTGGGCACTCTGGACTATTGCAGCACTCAACCGCTTTATCTGGCTCAGTTTATGGCCAAGCATCTACGCACGATGAGGTTAGGAATATACCAATTCCAAGATCTGCTCGATGAAACAGCACTTAATTCACTTGAGAAAGAGTATGGGTCTGCAATTTCAATCCTTTCCTTTTATAGAGCTTGGAATCACTGCTCCATTGAGAACGACCTCTCTTGGCTGCACGGTGTATTGTCATCATCAAAGGAAATTCTGTTAACCTGGGAACCGTGGTTACTTCCGGCAGATCCCAACACCCCGGAAAACCAGCCTGCCTTTTCATACAAGAACATAATTTCCGGATTATATGACACATATATCAAAGCGTTCGCTTCTGCTCTTGCACTTTCCAAAAGAACTATCTATCTGCGACCGATGCATGAAATGAATGGATTTTGGTATCCGTGGTGTGGCACCAGTAACCACAACAGTCCTGAGGAATATGTAATTGTTTGGAATCATATTAGAAACATCTTTAACGAAGAAGGGGCAATAAACATTAAGTGGGTCTGGTCACCATATGCATCATCTTACCCTGACTCATCAAGCAATGCCCTCAGCAGTTACTTCCCTGGCGATGATGTAATAGATATGGTTGCTCTTGATGGTTACAATTGGGGGACATCAACAAAATGGGGGGAGTGGCAGAGTTTCAGCAGTATTTTCAAACAGGGATACGACATAGTCACTTCTCTCTCAACAAGGCCAGTAATAATTACTGAGACTGGTTGCACAGAAGTGGGCGGGAGCAAAGCTGAATGGATCAATGAAATGTTTTCTGTTTTACCTTCTGAGTTTGAGCAAGTAGAAGCCATGGTATGGTTCGATATACATAAAGAATGTGACTGGCGTATAACCTCATCTCTCAAATCTTTAAATGCGTTTATAAAAGGGGCGTCCACTGCCTTTTATTAAAATTGTGCGCGTATATTGAAATATTTTATTGTTTGAGGTTCCATGATTTGTACCAGCGTACATAGACCATAGTTTTTTCTTCCACTCTCCCATTGTTGAAAAAGTTTTCAAAGCTGTGCTCCAGTCCCAAACGGAGAGTATTCCCGCTTTTGTCAAAATAGGCTAAATCCAAGCCAGCACCGGGGCTAACAGAGTTATTCCAATCATACCGCATGGTATCGTACTTATACCGTACAGTCAGGTATGAATTAAAAAAAACCTCACCCCAGCGTTCCCAATCAATTCCCTGCTCTATATATCCTTGGCCAACAACGTTGTAAGGCCCATCCTTGCCCTTCTGGTTTGGTATATCTTGTCTAATTTCTCCCCACGTTGATCCTGGGTAGCCTTCTATGGCTTTTGCCACTGTTGCATATCCAAATAAAGTTGTAATCAGAGACATCAATAACAAATTCCATCTATTCATAATTGTTTAGCCCCTACGGTTGAAATTAGTTTTGAGAGCTGATAAAGGCGGGGAAAATTACTACTTGGGACAGTTTGTACTTATTAGCATTTGAATATGCGGGGAAGGTGAAAAGCAAATAGGACGAAGCTGTCAATAATGGACACCATAAATATGGTTAAGCTGCCATTTTTTGCATGTAGTAGTTTTTTTCGTATGCAGCTGGTGAAACAAATCCAAGTCGTGCTTGTATTCTCTGACGATTGTAAAATATCTCAATGTATTCGCTGATCTCTCGAATTGCTTCCTGCCGTGACGTGTAGTTTCTGTGATGGGTAAGCTCGTTTTTCAATGTTCCCCAATAACTTTCCATGGATGCATTGTCGTAACAGTTGCCCTTTCGGCTCATTGATGGCTGCATTTTGAACTGCTTCAGCAAGTTTTGGTAATCATGTGAGCAGTACAGACTGACACAATCTGAATGGTGAATCAGTCCAGAGGCAGGTCGTTTTGCAACGACTGCCCGGAACAGCGCTTTGCATAACAGCTCTTTTGTCATACGGTTGTTCATACTGTACCCAACGATTTCACCGTTGAAGAGATCTTTTACACCCGCAAGATAGAGCCATCCCTCAGATGTCGGTATGTAGGTAATGTCAGTGACCCATTTCTGGCAGGGACGGTTTACAGTAAAGTTCTGATCCAACAGGTTCTCTGCTACTGGCAGATTATGTTTTGACTTGGTCGTTGCCTTGAATTTCTTCACCTGCTGGCATTTCAACCCCAGTTTTTTTCTGTTTCGCTTGAGTTTATCACGACCTATAGTGATACCGTCAGCTTTTGCCAGTTATTCCTGCATAAGATTTTAAATATTCGAAAACAAAAGGGTCTGATTAGAACGGAATGTCATCATCCTGGAACGGAGGCTCTTCATACGTCGAACCGTTTGATTTTGAAGCTGATGAGGTTTCACTTCCTCCGCTCCGCTCTCCTTTAGCGGAAAGCATCTGCATTTTATCCCCGACGATTTCAGTGGTGTAGCGGTCATTGCCACTTTTGTCCTGCCACTTGCGTGTCTGCAATCGTCCCTCTACATAGATTGTCTTACCTTTTGAGAGGTATTCGCCAGCTATTTCTGCAAGCTTGCCCCAGAGGGTGATGTTATGCCACTCGGTGCGTTCTTCCCATTCACCCGACTTTCCTTTAAACTTCTCGCTTGTTGCAAGGGAAAAACCTGCTACAGCCTGACCAGATGCGGTGAAACGTACTTCCGGATCTTTACCCAGGTTCCCGATCAGCATAACCTTGTTGAGACTCGCCATGATGTGACTCCTTTATTGTGAATTAGTAAAAGTGTTTGTCATATTGTAAAAGAGTTTGTCATGTTGCAAAAGAGTTTGTCACAACCTAAATTTCAGGCCTTATTTATACTTATAAATCAGCATATTACAAGGCCTACTCTCA
>JAQTXD010000121.1 GCA_028688955.1 Desulfuromonadaceae bacterium | reverse complement strand
GAGTTTTGCTTTGCACCATATTGCGAGCTTACAGTAGATGCCATGACATTTCTTTTGTCGTATATGAACCAATTGTGTGCCTGCAATTGTAATGTATCGCTTGCCTTTGACGCAGAACACACAATTAATCAATTTGAGCAGGATGGCTTTTTCAAGTATCTCAGTCCTGCCGTTACAGTTTTCCATGCTGGTAGCGTTTTTGTTAATGGTTTACCGCTTGCTGGGATTTTGTCTGATAGAATCATTAAGATTGTTAACATTAGTACTGATATATCTGACCGAACAGTCCCTGCACGACTTACTGATGCTATTCTCAATACAGTCAAAGATAAATCTTTCACGAAACTATTCAACATTGCGGCGTATACGATTATTGCGGAACTAGTAGATAATATTTTACAACATAGCTCCACAAAAATAGATGGTTTCGCGGGTGTGGAAATTTCAAATGGTGGAAAAATTATTAGAATTGCTATATCAGATAGCGGCACTGGCATACTACAAACTCTTAGACCAGCATTAATTACAGAACTACCGAAACTAAATCGTTTGAAAGATATTGAATTACTGATTGAAGTCTTTAGGAAGGGCGTGTCTTGTCATGGACAAGGAAGAGGGTGTGGTCTCAAAACTAGTGCCGATTGGGCGATTAAATTCGATGCCACGCTAGAGATCAGGTTGTCCAACACAAGAATAGCCCTCTTTCCTGACAATGGGAAATATGAGTTGAACAACCCAATTCGTTTTGTTGATCTTCTCCCTATATTGGGGACACATATTTGTTTTACGTTTAACCTTGACATTTAACACTAAATCCGGTTCAATAGACTGTATGAACCAGAAAGTTGTCACCATAATTCTTCGAGACCTAATGTCATCCCCAGATGGGTGGGGACACATTGAGGGTAGAGAATTACACTCAAAGCTGCTGAGCATAGTTGAGGCAAACCCAGGTGTCCGTATGTTTCGTATATCCCTCAAGGGTGTTGACAGAACTGATGCGTCTTTCCCGAGAGAAAGTGTCATGGAGATTGCGCGTAGGTATCGAGGGGATAAAGGGTTTTGTTTGATTGATTTTCCAAATGATGATCTTCGGGATAACTGGGGACACGGAGCTGAAAAAAAAGACCAGCCAATTGTCATATGGAATGATGATGACTGGAAATTAATTGGACCGGAACCAAGCAAAGGTAATTTTGAGACCCTGAATTTTGCATTGGCTAAGGATTTTGTTAAAGCAAGTGATGTTGCTAAGGTCCTCGACATGAAACTTACGAACGCAAGCACAAAGCTCAAGCAACTTTGGGAAAAGGGGTTTTTATTGCGGAGAGAAGAAACAGCGGAAACAGGTGGCGTTGAATTTGTTTACTACCGCATAAAATGATTTTTTAAAAACATCTAGTTCAGCTGATTCATTGAAGCAGACCTGTTGTAGCTTGTGTATGGACTACAAAAACTTTTTTATTGAAGGAGACAGCAACCATGCTACTGGTTTCTTTGCTGGTGTATAACCGGCAAATTATTTTTGGAGTCTGGTTCAATGAATACAGTGAACCAGACGGAGGAGGGAGCACTAAACATGATGAGCAATATTCAGTTCTCAGAATGGTTAGCGCGTTATCGGTTTAATGAAGCCGCCGCAAACCTAATTACTCGGATACGTGCCAGTGAACCAACTCGTACAGTTCAGGGTGGCCGCTCCAATGTTACCGGCCGTTACCCAAGCCGCAAGATGGGACACACCATTCAATTTGAAAGCCACAGGGTCGAACTGCCATTTGTAAGAGAATATGAATTCGATGAGAACGTGTTGGAGTATTACGATCAACCGGAACCTATCAAGATATCCTACAGAACCTGCAATGGGCGAATGACCGTTGCGCTAACGACTCCAGACTATTTTGTGATACGAAAAGACGGTACGGCCAGCTGGGAAGAATGCAAACCAGAGCAGGAACTGGAACGCCAGGCGGAGAAAACAGAACGCTTCAAGCGCAATGAAGTTGGCAAATGGCAATGCCTTCCAGGCGAGGAATATGCTGCGAGGTACGGGCTATGCTTCCGTGTCCGGTCATCAGATGAAATAAACTGGGTGTGGCAGAGAAACATGGAATATTTGAGCGACTATCTTCAAACTCCTGACCATGCGGTGTCTCCAAGCGCAGAATCATTTATTAAAGCTTTAATCTCCTGTAAACAGGGCATACTTCTCTCCGAACTAGTTGAAAATGCCAAAAATTATACTCCTGATGACATATTCCAGTTAATAGCCCGAGATGAACTCTACGTTGACCTGCATGTCCATGCCCTCAGTGAGCAGGACCGTACCTCGGTTTACACTTCAAAGGATCAGGCGACCGTCTGTCTCCCGCCCATCCCAGCACTTGCAGCACAGCCAGTAACGACCGAGCCAGGTTCAAAGGTTATTTGGGATGGCAAGTTGTTTGAAATAATTAATGCTGGCGGCGAAAATGTATGGTTGATGAGCGCGAATGGTACCCCCACGCCAATGAATAATACGGAATTTGAAAAGCTCGTGAAGATCGGAGCTGTCAAGAAGGCGGATGAAGGTGATCAACATAGCGAAATATATAAATTGTTGTGCAGCAAAGGACCGTCAGCTCTTGTCGATGCTAATCGGAAGAATGAGATCATTGTCCCTTACCTGTCAGGACATATGACAACCAAGCCATCCTCGACAATCTACGGTTGGTTGAAACGATATCGAGAAGCGGAAATGCTCTATGGTCACGGATACCTTGGACTTATCGACAGAAAATCGGAACGCGGAAACCGCCTCCCGAAACTGCCCGCCGAATCGTACGAGTTGATGAAGGTCACTGTTGATGGAGAGTACCTCAACCCGACGCAGATAAGCCCCATAACCGTTTACGGCCACTATTGCAATCTGTGCGAACAGAACAACGTGATTGCCGCCAGTTTCAAAACATTTACAACCAAACTGAAACAGCTTGATGTCAAAGATACTGAAGAGAAACGTAAAGGTTCACGGGCCGCGTATCAGCTGGATATTTTTTATTGGGAACTGGAACTGACTACTCCGCGTCACGGAGATCGTCCTTTCGAGATAGCTCATCTCGATCATACGGAGCTGGATATTGAATTAGTTGACTCAGTTACCGGCGGCAATCTGGGAAGGCCTTGGCTTACGCTAATGCCCGATGCCAACAGCAGGCACATCCTCGCTTATGTCTTGTCATTTGAACCGCCTAGTTATCGCTCCTGCATGATGGTAATTCGAGAATGTGCACGTATACACAATCGGTTGCCGCAAACAATAGTCGTGGACGGGGGCTCGGAGTTCAACAGCGTTTACTTCGAGCAACTAATTGCTTTTCACGGAATTACCAAAAAGAACCGTCCCGGCGCGCAACCCAGATACGGCTCAGTTATGGAAAGGCTCTTTGGGGTGACCAATCAAAAGTTTGTTCACTCGTTGCGCGGAAACACCCAGATCACCAAGGAGGTTCGGCAGGTTACTAAATCAGTTAATCCAGCCAATCTGGCAGTGTGGACGATTTCGAGGCTTAAGGAGAGAATTGGGCGGTATTTTTCAGAAGTCTATGAAGAAATTGATCATCCGGCACTCGGGGAATCACCACGTCAAGCATTCGGACGCGGACTTGCCAAACACGGCATTCGGCCCATGAAGTTCGTGCGCTACGATGACGCCTTCATTCTCGGTACGCTGCCAACTACCGCCAAGGGGCACGCCAAGGTTACCCGGTCCCGGGGAATCAAGATAAAAAACTTCTACTACTGGAATAATGAAATGCGTGCTGCATATGGATTGAATGTGCCGGTGCGTTATGATCCGTACAATGTTGCTATTGTCTATGCCTTTATCAAAGGTAAGTGGATACGCTGCATTTCACAGCACTACGCACTTCTTAACGGCCGTTCAGAAAAGGAAATCGCCATGATAACGCTGGAAATCCTTAATAGGCGCAGCAATCACAACAAAAAAATGGTTGTCAACGCCCAAAAGGTTGCTGCGTTCATAGCTGAGACTCAGGGAATAGAGCTGGAGCTGAAAGATATGCGGAGAGCTGCTGAAATGCGTATAGACGGATATCTCCCAGTTCCAGTGGTGCAAGAGGAGATTGCCTTTGAGGCCCCGCAGATCGATATCGAGTTTGAGGTTTATGACGAGTTAACCATATGAAAGGATCGCAAATGGACCAAGATATTGCTATCAGCAATTACAAGAAATTAACAGTTAATCATCCGTATCTGAAGCTAGCCATAAATAGGCTTGGTCTTGCCATTCGTCAAGCCAGAAAGGGTAACATAGTATTTATGTTCGGTCCAACCGGGGTCGGCAAATCCACTTTGGCAAGCCATATGAAAAATATAATAAACAGTGAGTTTCAGGGTGGGGGTGGATACGACAGATCAATATTGCCGGCGGAAGTAGTCGAGGCACCATATTCTGATGCGCAAAAATTCAGCTGGAAAGATTTCTACAGAAGAGCCTTGACCGTTTTGCATGATCCGCTTGCTCATAAAAAAGTGAATGACCCTCGTTGTTCGGCGTTTGAATGGAAGGCCCGTACAGATAAAGGTGCTCCGGGATACGAATTGAGGCTTGCATTCGAAAACGCAATCAAGAATCGCAAATTACGTGTGTTGCTGTTTGATGAAGCTCACCATATAGCTAAGGGCGCCTCTGAATCAGAACTGAAGGGACAATTGGAGTATTTAAAGTCGTTGGCAAATTTGACAGAAACAGTGATTGTACTGGTAGGTACATACGATTTGCTTTCTTTCCGTAATTTGAGTGGGCAATTAAGCAGGCGCAGTTTTGACGTTCACTTTCCACGCTACCAGATCAATGATAAAGATGAATATCACTGTTTTGGCGGGGTGGTGAAGTCCTTTGCCAGTAAATTGCCCATTCAGTGTGACTTCAAGATGACAGATATTATTGAAGATCTATACGTGGGGTCGTTGGGCTGTGTGGGAACCCTGAACGACTGGATTATCAAAGCAATTGAGGTGGCCGTAGCTGAGGGTAACGGGGTTTTGAAGAAAAAAGATTTAATAACATCGATGTTTTCATACGATCAGATGAGCAAGATGATTGATGAAGTTTTGGAAGGCGAAAAATTGTTGATTCAGCCAGTAAACTCACTAGAACTTCTTAAAACCCGATTGGGTATCTCAGGTGAGGGTAGTGCAAAAATATGTGACAACAACAAAGAACAACCAAAGAAGTTCATCCCTTTCAAGCGGAAACCCATGCGAGATTCTGTGGGAGTGGTGTCATGAGTCATGCGCTGGACACTGAATATGCGGGAAATAGGGATCCATATTTATATGATTTCATTCCGGTGCGAGCGGAAAATGCGCAAGAACCAACTGTTCTTTATGGATTAGAACCAATTGGTATAGGTACGGCTTTAGTGGAAAGCCTATCCAGCTATCTAGCCAGATTGGCTGCAGCCCACATGTTGCCAGTATCTGCTTTGCTACGCGATGTGGTCGCGATTCATTTGCCAAATGACGATCACAATCTCGAAAAACATATTGGTCCACAGAGAATTGTAAAAAACATGAACGGCATGGCGCCAGTAACTTCAAATTTAGTGGGTGTCGTTGAAAAATTGACAGGACGTACAAACTTGTCTGCTCTGACAATGATACCGTTTTCGAAGGTAGTCTCTCCGTATCGGTTGATGTCTTCGGAAAGCTTTTGGTGTCCATATTGTTTAGAGGAGCAAAAGACAAGTGGAACCCCAGTATATTTTCCTCTCCTGTGGAGTTTGAACCATTTAAAAAAATGTACCTTACATCGGTGTCCTCTCACATCAGTGTGCCCGCATTGTCATGAAGCATCCTCGGTTATTGCCTCCAGGACGGTTGTGGGCTTTTGCCCGTTTTGCCATAATTGGCTTGGGGCTAAAACAAAATCTAGAATTAAGAAGATTGATTGTAATAATTTTTTTGTTCGCTTCTTCGAATGGCGGAATAAAACTGACTTAAGCCAGTATGAACATACCTTTCCTTCCATGCTGAAATATTTGATCGGAAACAAACTAAAAAAAGCTGACGTTGCTACGTTAGCTAGACTGCTTCACCTTTCAGATTCAATAGTCCATGAATTACTGTCAGGTAAAATGTTGCCAGCTGTTGGAGTGTCTTTTTGGATATCTAAAGTTTTTAGGATTGATCCGATGGATTTGCTGACGGTAAGTGAGAAAGAAATGTCACATAGGGATGTTCTTGCGATTGCAAATGTGGCTGATTCTATACTTAGCTCGCATACAACTGACTGGACTCAATTGCAAGGTTTGCTCAAAGATGTGGCCAGTGGAAAAGCTTCTCCAATGCGTCTGGAGGATATTGCAAGAGTGTACAAATGTACATTAGGGGAAATGACATCCATATACCCAGAGTTTTGTAGTAATGTTACAAAACGTCTTAACAGGCTGATGTGACTGATGAGGGGATTCAGTAAAACGCCGAATTTAAAGAAAAACGGTTGTAAATCAGACGTTTATCAGTATTTACTAGAGGCCCTGACATGAAACGCCCTAAAATAGCACTATTTGACCTGGATGGAACGCTGGCCGATTACGATGGCCAATTGCTTAAAGACCTCCAGCGTATAGCATCTGAGCATGAACCGCCACCGACGCTCTACTCCGATATCCCATACCT
>JAQTXD010000041.1 GCA_028688955.1 Desulfuromonadaceae bacterium | reverse complement strand
GCAGCTGCATCTGCACTCTCGGCTTCTTCACTATATGCATAGTTGATATGGAATGAAGTTTACCATGAAAGAGCAGGCTGGACCTCTTCGAGGATGCCTGAATGAATGCCTACCGACTGACGCATTCACACATACCGGATTATTATCACAAATGACGGCACATAGTTTTGTAGCAGTCTGCTCTCATGGGAGCAACATATCGAAAGGAGTTACGCATGTCAATTTCAGCTATTTCATCAGCAGGTAGTACCTATCAAACTAGTACCAGCAACTCTATGGATCAAATGAAGAAAAATTTTGATGCCTTGGGAAGTGCCTTGAGTTCCGGTAATCTGGACGATGCCAAGAAGGCGTTTGCAGAAATCCAGAAGAATGCGCCTAAGGATGGCAAAACACCGTCAGAGATCACCGATCTGCAAAAGGCACTCGATTCCGGTGATGTAAAGGCAGCCCAGCAGGCGTACTCCAAAATTCAGCAGAAAATGTCACAGGGCCCGCCACAAAGTGGCCCGCCGCCCCAGAGCGGGCAGGGAGACACGGTGACACTCTCCTCAAAGAGCAGCGGCAGCCAATCTTCAAGCTCATCATCCAATCAGAGCTATGACAAGAAAGACGCTAATAAGGATGGCACTGTTTCGGCCTCGGAAGAGCTGGCCTATGACATTACGCATCCGACTGATGATGGTTCAAATAACGAAACCAGCACAAGTTCCACCAAGCAAAATACTCTGATAGACAAGTATTTGGCGAACAGCAAGAGCTAAAGAGCGAGCAGTCCGATTGTGTAAGAAGTAAGGAAAAAAGCAGTAGCTATTAATATCCACTTGACATTTTAAAACGGTTATTTCAAATTAGTATTTGAAATAACCGTTTTGTTTTTATGGAGGCCATTTTGATTAGGAAAAAATCAGAAGTAAAAAAGGAAAAGCTGCTGGCAGTGGCGGCCGATGTCTTTATGGAAAAAGGGTTCCGCGTTGCAACGGTAGCAGAAATCTGCTCGCGGGCAGAGGCGAATATATCTGCGGTCAATTATCACTTCGGCAGCAAGGAGGCCCTCTATCAGGAAGCATGGCGTCATTCATTCACCGAGTCGCTCAAAACATACCCATTAGACGGTGGCATTAATGAAGCCTCTCCTGCTGAAGAGCGGTTACGTGGCCAGCTCACCGCAATGATCCGGCGTATTGCTGACGAGAACAACAAGGACTTCTTCATTGCGCAGATGGAGATGATAAACCCTACCGGTCTACTGCAGGAAGTTATGAAGAGTGAACTGATCCCAATGCGTGATCAAACCTCCGCAGTCGTCCGGGAACTGTTGGGACCGAAGGCGACTGAAGAACAGGTGCATTACTGCGAGATCAGCATCATCAGCATGTGTGTCCACCCCATGATTATGCAGCGCATAGCCAGGCGAACCAAAGACAAAAATAGGCCGTCCATAGTTGAAGACATCACTGCTTTTGCCGACCACGTGGTCACGTTCGCTCTGGCCGGTATCAATGCAGTTCGCAGCAAAGGAAACACACCATGAATGCTCCGAAAAAGAAGTCGGTAATAATCGGTATCATTATCACTCTCGCCATAGTGGGAAGCGGGCTGGCGGCAAAGAAATATTTTTTCAGCACACCCAAAGCCACTTTCATAACTGCAGAAGTCGTTAAAATGGACTTGGAGGAAAGTGTTCTCGCCAGCGGCACACTAAAAGCCTTCAAAACTGTAGCTGTAGGGGCTCAGGTTTCTGGTCAGCTGAAAACTCTGCACGTTGCCTTGGGCGACAAGGTAAAAAAAGGGCAGCTTCTGGCCGAGATTGATCCGGTAATACAGAAAAACGCTCTGAAGGATTCCGAGGCTCAGGTAGAAAACCTGCGTGCCCAGAAACGCTCTCGACAGGAATTATTGAAACAGTACGACCTTGCCTATCAACGCCAGAAGCTGATGAGCGCCAAGGATGCTACCTCCAAAGCAGATCTGGAGATCGCACAATCACAATTAGAGAGTACCCGCTACGACATCGCAGCACTTGAAGCTCAAATAAACAAAGCCACCATTGCAGTGGATACGGCACGAGCAAATCTTGAATACACGAGAATAAATGCACCGATTGATGGCGTTGTCATATCCATTGATACGGAGGAAGGTCAAACCGTTGTCTCTACCCAGTCAGCAACGACAATTATCACACTCGCCACCCTCGACACCATGACCGTCAAGGCTAAAATATCCGAAGCCGATGTAACCAGAGTGAAGCCGGGCTTAGAGACCTATTTCACACTATTGGGCGATGCGGATAAACGGTATTACAGCAAATTGCGGGCAATTGAACCCGGTCCGGTTTCAAGCGGAACAAACAGCAGCACAAGTTCCAGTAACAGTTCAGCGGTTTATTACTATGGATTGTTTGAAGTGCCTAACAGCGACAACAAACTGAAGGTTTCCATGACAGCTCAGGTCGCCATAGTTCTGAATCAGGTCAAGCAGGCACTCTGTATCCCGGTTTCAGCTTTAGGGGAAACGCAAAAAGATGGTCGCAACACAGTGAAGGTGCTTGAAGGCGGTATCGCGCAATCGAGGAATATCCGTACCGGCATCTCCAATAACGTACAGGTACAGGTCCTTGAGGGACTGCGCAAAGGAGAAAAAGTCGTTGTCGGTGACAGTACGTTATTACCGAAAACTGAATCCAGTAACATGCCACCACATGGGAAACGCTGAGTATGGATAAACCATTACTTGAGCTTAAAGGTTTAGGGCGCAGCTTTGTTACCGGTGAACAGAAGATCTCGGTACTGAAAGGGATTGACCTGACCATCTATGGAGGCGAAATGGTCGCCATCGTAGGGGCATCCGGTTCCGGGAAATCGACGCTCATGAATATTCTTGGCTGTCTCGACCGGGCAAGTGAGGGAAGTTACCGGATCGATGGGCAGGAGACGGGAGAACTCTCAAGTAACGAGCTGGCCAGGTTACGGCGTGATTACTTCGGTTTCATCTTCCAGCGTTATCACTTGATGCCGCACTTAACCGCCACCCAGAACACTGAAATCCCGGCAATCTATTCCGGTGTGAATAAAAGCGTACGTCGGACACGTGCCCAGGAGATTCTCAGCCGTCTCGGTCTCGGGGATCGCTGCGATCACCGCCCCAACCAGCTTTCCGGTGGCCAACAGCAGCGGGTAAGTATTGCCCGGGCGCTTATGAATGGTGGTGATGTCATTCTGGCAGATGAGCCGACTGGTGCGCTGGATAGCAAAAGCGGGCAGGAGATGATGAACGTGCTTCACGAGTTGCACGCCCGTGGACACACAATCATTTTGGTTACTCACGACATGCAGGTTGCAAACCATGCTGAACGGATCATTGAGATCAGCGATGGTGAAATTATCCGGGATCAACATAATCCTGATGCACCTGCAATTGAAAAGTCGGAGCTGCCGGAAAAAGTTACTGTAGAGAAACAAACAAACTTTATTCAGGCCAACTGGGGGCGTTTTGCTGAAGCATTCAAGATGGCCTTAATAGCCTTGTCCTCCCATAGAATGAGGACACTGCTGACCATGCTTGGCATAATCATCGGCATCACCTCGGTTGTATCAGTGGTGGCACTCGGTCAAGGCGCACGGCAGAAGGTCATTAACGACATCAGTTCCATGGGAACAAATGTCATTGATATTTATCCCGGAAAGGATTGGGGCGACGAGGATGCTGCCAGCATCCTGACACTTATCCCCTCTGATCTGGAAGCTTTAAAATCGCAGGTCTACATTGATAGCGCTACCCCTGCAACCGGTGGTAGCCAAGTACTAAGGTATCGCAACATTTCGGCTAATGCTTCGGTCAATGGTGTCGGTGAACAATATTTTCGAGTTAAGGGGTACGAGCTCTCACAAGGTGCATTGTTTAACGCTGGTGATGTCGTCAATCAGGCTCAGGTGGTGGTAATCGACCAAAATACCAGTAAGAAGTTTTTTGCAAAGGAAGATCCAATTGGCAGGATTATCTTTCTCGGTGAGCTTCCCTGTCGAATAATCGGCGTAACCAAAGAAAAGGAAGGACCATTCGGAAACAGCCAAAACCTTATGGTGTGGATTCCCTACAGTGCAGCGATGAGCAGGATTTTGGGGCAACAGTATTTCAACTCCATAACGGTCCGGGTGATGGAAGGAACATCCAACCAGATCGCTGAACAGAGCATCATCACTCTTCTCAAGCAAAGGCACGGTCGCAAGGACTTTTTCACCAGTAGCAGTGACAGCATCTTGAAAACGGTGAATAAAACAACGGCAACACTGACGTTGCTCATCTCGGCTATCGCCGTAATTTCACTGGTAGTCGGTGGTATCGGTGTTATGAATATCATGCTGGTCTCGGTAACTGAGAGGACTCACGAGATAGGCATTAGAATGGCAGTCGGAGCCCGTCAGGAAGATATTATGCAGCAGTTCCTGATTGAATCAGTTCTGGTCTGTCTTATCGGCGGGATGATTGGTATCACACTGTCCTATGGTGTTGGGTTGATCTTTTCCTTTTTCGTAACAAGTTTCGCCATGAAGTTTTCTGTTGTGTCAATCATATCCGCTTTCCTTTGTTCAACCGTAATTGGTGTAGTGTTTGGTTTCATACCGGCGCGAAATGCGGCGCGCTTAGATCCAATTGAAGCACTTGCCAGGGAGTAGCTGCTCTATGAACCGATTTCCAAGACATACATTATTACAGTTGGCCACACTCTTTCTCGCGGCACCTCTCTTATTAAACGGCTGCAGTGGCCTACTCCCCCGCAGCCAGTATACCCGGCCAGAAGTTGCCATACCGGATACGTGGAACGGGGCAAATGCAAGCGGTACTACAGTCGCTACAGGAGAAAAGTGGTGGCAGGACTTCAACGACCCAACCTTGAATGAACTTATCGAACGAGCTCTTAAGTCCAATAACAATCTTGCAGCTGCCGCCATTAAAGTACGTCGTGCACAACTTAATGCCAAGCTGACAAATACCAATATAACTCCTTCCGTTAGCGTTGCTGCCAATAGTGGCATAAACCGTGACCTTAAGAACCACGTTAATACTAAATCAAATAGTGTCACTGGTACGGTAAGTTATGAACTGGATCTGTGGGGCAGGCTTGCAAGCACACGTGACGCAAGCCGGTGGGAAGCAGATGCAACCGAAGCGGACCGACAAAGTACCTCACTGGCCTTGATTGGCACTGTTGCCTCAAATTACTGGCAGATTGCATATTTGAACGAGCGGATAAGTACTGTTGAAGCCAGTATTTCATACGCAGAAAAAATACTGGAACTGGTGGAAGTGAAATACAGTGCCGGTGCCGTGTCCGCTCTGGACAAGTTTCAGGCTCAACAAACACTCGCTGCCCAGCGAGCCCAACTGACACAGCTACTACAATCACGGACAGAGTCGCGTAATTCCCTGGCGATTCTGTTCGACCAGTCTCCAGAGAACGCCGTACCTGAACTTAAAAAGTTGCCGGATGGGCAACTCCCTACAGTTATTGCAGGGCTTCCCGCAAGCATTCTGGGACAACGCCCTGATCTGCAGGCAGCGGAACAGAGGCTAAGGAAATATCTGGCAAATGTTGACAGTACTCGTGCCAGTTACTATCCAACGTTCTCTCTCACCGGAACACTTGGCAGCAGCAGTGCCAGTTTGTTGCAAGTGCTGCAAAATCCTTATGCTGCATTGGGAGCTGGATTGACACTACCGTTTCTCCAGTGGAATACCATGAAGCTGAACGTGGAGATCTCGAAAACGGATTATGAGGAGGCTGTGGTCAACTTTCGGCAGACGCTCTATTCAGCCCTAAGTGATGTAGAAAACGCCTTGTCAGCTCGTACTAACTATGCGGAAGAGAGCAAGCAAATGGAAGACTCGTTGACATTAGCCAAAAAGGCAGAAGAGTTAGCTGAGGTTCGTTATCGTTATGGTTCAACCGCGTTACAGTCATGGTTGGACGCTCAAGAAAGCCGACGTAATGCTGAAAGGTCTCTTGCCGTAATACGACTGAGCCGGCTCAAAAATAGTATGACACTATATCAGGCAATTGGTGGGTCTATGTCTGCAACAACAGAGCCAGTAAAGCAGTAATGGTTATTTAAATTCCACTTTTGCCCAAAAACATCTCAATCTTCTCCCGGTTCTTCTTGAACGGAGTATGTCGTCCACTCAGCCAATCAGCAAGTTGTTCTGGATCACGGCCCATTGCTTCCCCAAGACATTCCAGATTCATCCCATTTACCCTCTTGTACCACCCAAGCCGCCCCACGGTGTCATCCGGACAGTCGAACGGAATATAACCTAGAAAATTGATAATACTTGGATTATATAGCAGTTCTGGTTCGACACCATGCTCCCAGTTGTATATTGATGACACGGTGACGCCGATGATCTCTGCAACCTCTCTTTGGAGGAGCCCGAGATCCATTCGTTTCTTGCGGATGTGGTCACCGACTGTGATTGTATGCACTGGATAACCGGGATTTGGTAGCTTTGGAAGAGGGATTATGATTGAGAAAAAATGCCTGTCAGGAACGTCAAAAAGTATGAAAAGAGTACCGCATGTATGCCCCTGCGGGTATCTCTCTGACCCGACCCATCCCTGTACCTGCACGCCGGTTGCTATCCACCGCTATCGTTCACGAATCTCCGGGCCGCTCCTTGACCGCATCGACATTCATATTGAAGTCCCGGCTGTTAAATACCGCGACCTCGCTGACCGCAGTGAAGCCGAAAGTTCGACTGCCATTGCCCGGCGGGTGGAGCGTTCTCGCGAGCTGCAACTGGAGCGCAAGGGTACCAAAATCCACTGCAACGCCCAGATGACCCCGCGCTTCATCAAGAAATACTGCGAACTGGATCCGGCCGGCAACCGCATGCTGGAACTGGTCACCGATCGTCTCGGGTTCTCCGCCCGTACATACACCCGCATCCTCAAAGTAGCCCGCACTATTGCCGATCTTGACGGTAGTTCAACAATTCACGAGCATCATATCGCCGAGGCGATTCAGTACCGGAGTCTTGACCGGAAGACGGCGTAATTCCACAGGAAAACTGATGGGATGGTTGGCCCGCGTTCCACTGTTACCCCGATTTACGATTATCTCAACAGTCCAGCTCATCTATTCAGCATCAATTATCTGCTATGCCAGTTTCTTGGCGATTCCAGCGACATGCGCCCCCTGGAAGCGAGCGGCGGCAAGTTCGTTTTCGCTCGGCATCCGTTCACCCTGACCGCCGGTAATGGTAGAGGCGCCGTAGGGTGAACCCCCGGTTATCTCCGAGATACCCATCTGTCCGGCAAATGCGTATGGCAGACCGATAATAATCATCCCGTGATGCAGGAGTGTTGTATGGAAGTTGAGGATGGTCGACTCCTGCCCGCCATGCTGGGTTGCAGAACTGGTGAAGACGCTGCCGACTTTTCCAACCAGCGCCCCCTTCATCCAGAGTCCGCCGGTTGCATCGAGGAACTGGCGCATTTGTCCACACATATTGCCAAAACGGGTTGGTGTGCCGAATATGATCGCATCCGCTGCGGCGAGGTCTTCAACCGTGGCGACCGGGATATGTTCCATACTCTTCTGAGCGTCAACCGCGCCCATCATACCAAGGATGCCGGGAGTCAGTGTTTCGGGAACACGCTTGATAACGGCTTCACATCCGGGGATTTGACGCACTCCCTCGGCTACTGCTTCCGCCATTTTGTAAATATGGCCATACATACTGTAGTGTACGATTAAAACATTCATGATGCTCTCCTTTCAGAAGGTTTCTGTTATGTTTTAAAATTGCAGGCAAGTGCTCCTCATATTTATTGCAGGTATGTTCTCTTCTCAGCCCACACGAACCGAAAGCATTGACATTGAACCGCCATCGAAACCCTCTATCGGAAAATTGATCTGCTCATCCTCCCTGCGCAGCCCGAGGATATAGAGTAACGGAAGAAAATGGTCTGGTGACGGGACGGAACGTGCGGCATCTTCACCAAGCTCTTCATACGCAACTACGTTCATATCCTTGCCGTTACGCATGAAGTTACGCATGTTATGTTCAAAATTGGCCGCCCAATCAAAGGGCGGAGCCTCACTGTCTCCCCATGAATATGCTCTAAGGTTATGAACAAGGTTGCCGCTGCCGATTACGAGCACCCCCTCTTCCCGGAGAGGCTTCAGACGTTTACCCAACTCATAATGAAAAACCGGCGGTTTTGTTTTATCAATACTAAGCTGCACAACCGGGATATCCGCTTTTGGAAAGATATGCCTCAATACAGTCCATGTACCGTGGTCGAGCCCCCAGGTTTCATCGAGTCCCACCGGAACCGGGGAAAGCAGCTCTTTAACCTGACGGGCAAGTTCCGGATAGCCGGGAGCAGGGTATTGCACGTCATGCAGTACTTGTGGAAACCCGCCAAAATCATGAATTGTCCGTGGGGAATCATCTGCCGTAACAGCTGACCCGGTAATGTACCAGTGAGCCGACACAACAACTACCGCCTTTGGATGCGGGAGAGTACCGCCGATTTTGGCCCAGGCTTCCGTGTAGGCGTTTTTTGATAATGTTATCATCGGATTGCCGTGTCCGATAAAGATCGCCGGCATGAGAGTGCTCATTGTGCTCATAACTCCTTAACTGACCACTCCTGACTTGTCGTTCATCAAAGCTCGTCAGGTTCGTCTCAACGGATATTATTTCACTTCTTTTGGCTGAGATTTGATCATCTCGATTTCCAGGGTGATGTTTATCTCTTCGCCGACAGCGACACCACCGGTTTCAAGTGCCGCATTCCATACAAGGCCAAAGTCCTTACGATTGATTTTAGTCGTGGCCGTGGCCCCTTTACGGAGATTACCCCACGGGTCTTTGCTTTCTCTGGATGGCCCCTCTACGTCAAGCACAACTGTTCTGGTAACGCCATGAAGCGTCAGATCACCGGTAACTTTCAGCTTGTCCTTGCCGGCCACTGCCACTTTTTTCGAGATAAAAGTCATTGTCGGATATTTGGCTACATCGAAAAAGTCGGCACTACGCAGATGGTCATCGCGTTTTTTAACATTCGTGCTGATCGAATTAGTGTCAATGCTTACGTCCACTTTTGACTTGGTGATATCCTTGTCATTGATATCAACGGTGCCGGCATATTTTTCAAAATTGCCCTTTACATTGGACACCATCAAATGGCGAACTTTAAAGCCGACATTTGAATGATCGGGGTCAATGGTCCAGATAGTGGCGAATGAAAGAGACGGCAGTGCCAAAGTCAGGCATAGTGCAATAATTTTGATCATACGTTTCATAGCTTGTTTCTCCTCTTTTTGTTTAAAATATGGTCTTGAGATCACGACCTTTTGGTACACCAAAACTGGCATTTATAAATATAAACAGGATAAATGAAGTCTTGTTTATCTCTGTTATAGTCCAATTATATTGGTGTGTGGTAACAAATATATGATTTTGACTGGTAATTTTATGCAGAAGTTGAAATTGGCTTAAAGTCGGAGGGGGTTTTGCCGGTGAGCTTTTTGAATACTTTTGTAAAATAGGAGTGCTCTTCAAAACCGAGCTCAAAGGCAATTTCCTTGATAGTAAGGCTTGAAAAAATGAGGAGTCTTTTCGCTTCGGCGATCAGGCGATCATCAATAACATCGGAGACGTATTTACCAGTGTAAAGCTTGACGACATCTCCCAGTTTACGTTGAGAAAGTCCCAGTTCAGCGGCGTAGAAGCTGACGGCATGTTCGGTTTTGAATTTTTGCTCGATCAGGGTATTGAGGCGGTCCCAAATGCAGAGAGTGCGTGTAAAATCATGGGGTATCATTTCCGAGGACTGCAACCGTATTTCTTCCAGTTTTGTGATGAAAGCGCCAAACAGGTACTGGAGGGCGTGCAGTTGATAGGGGTCAGAAAGCCTGCTTTCGGAAGAGAGTAAAGATAAATAGGTTTCGATGCAGGCCGATTGTTCCGCGTCCAGATGCAGGGCCGTATGTCCGGTAAACTGTGAAAACAGCAGATGTGACCGGTGTGGCAGAAACTCTTCCTTGAATCTGATGGCACATCCGAGACAATCCGGAGTCGGGGCAAAACGGTGGACGCGTCCTTTTGGTACGATGAGCAGGGTTTGTGATGGATATTCAACAACATCACCGTCAAGAAGATGCACCGCGGCACCTTGACGCACCCATATAATTTCCTGATATGAATGCCGGTGCGGTGACCTTACGTTGAGGTTTAAATCCGTTACCATTTCCCTGTCAATTTCGATAAAAAGGAACTGGTCCGGCATCTCCTCAAAATCAATAATCGCTTGCGGATTTTCTTTATTAATTGCACGATACATATGAAGCCTGTAGCAAACGTATCATATAACTGTGAAGCGTGAACGGCATATCGACGAGGTCATTGAAAATCGGAGCCTGGATCGAAAGCTGCGGGTCCTTTCGTCATTGACGCCAACCTGGCGCCATTTAGTATCTTCAGCCACCGCCGGAACAGGATGATGCTGGTGTCGATGTACCGGCGCATGCTGAAAATGTCGAGAGTTCCCGTTTTACCTCAATCGAACCACAAGACGGGCACTCAACCGGCTGTTCTGTGGCGCTCTTGTGCAGCTTTTCAAAACGTGAACCACATTGTGTACACGAATACTCAAATATCGGCATCTATTACTCCTTCCTGCTGCATATTCAGGAAACCGAATATATTGTCGTTTTATGGTTCTGTCAATGATATAGGTAACGTTGTTGTCGCGCCGGGCGCTGACCATGTAGCAAATAAACTCTGCTCCGTACCGTCGGGGCAATTTTTAGAACACCCACATCAAGGAGGTTATCATGTGCAAAGTTATGTTAATCGGAGTGACGTTTTTACTGTGTGGTTTCGTTTCTGCTTCTGCTACTGAAAGACCGGTAGCTCCCAACGGTATCTCACTCTACCCTGACTATATGTCGTGGAAGGTCGTCGCCCCATCCTACCGGGAAGATAAAGGGCATATCCGTATTATCACCGGTAATGACACCGCTGTTGCTGCCTTACGTTCCGGAGCAAAACATCTCCCGGATGGCAGCGTGCTGGCCAAGATCGCCTGGAAAGCCGAAAAGAATCAGAAATTTCCCGTTGCAACAGAGCCAGGTTCATTTGTACAGGTTGAGTTTATGGTGAAAGATGCAGCAAAATACAAAAATACAGGAGGGTGGGGGTTCGCCCGCTTTGTGGGAAATGAACTGAAACCCTATGGTAAAGACGCTGCTTTTTCCGGTGAGTGCTTTGGCTGTCATCTGCCGGTTGCAGATAACGATTATCTGTTTACCCGGATTGGCAAGACACCGTGACGACGGCGTTGTTTTACACAGTTTGTTTATGGTGTGGGGGTAGACGCGGGTAACAGGTATGCAGAGCGGGAAAAAGGGGGGCAGCGAAAGCTGCTCCCCCCTTTTTGGGAACCGGAGATGAGATCACCGGCTTTACAGAACTTACTTCACACAGGTACCAGATTTGATCTGGGTGCGTGTGCCGGTCTGGCTTTGGGTCCCATTTCCAGCGAAGACGGCTACGGACAGGGACAGTGCTACGAGGGCGGCGGCTGATGCAATTGCAAGTCTTTTCATGGTGATTCTCCTTTGTGGTGTATTTGACGTTAGTTATTCCACGTCCCGTACCAAAAACAATTTTGTTAATAACATGTTGTAATCATACTGATATTTATTTTCGCACGAAAAAAACAAGTCGTTATGTGGTGCAAAATATGCATTTGCATTTCTATTTTTGCACATGCCGGCACCTCGGATGGCTCCCGTCGAGATAAAAAATGATGTCTGCAGGCAATCTCAGGTAACATCACTCCGCTGCTGTTTGTAAATTCGACCGATTAGGCGAGTTATGTATGAAAACGTTCCTACTGCCCCATCTGATATGCCCGGCATGCCTCCCCGCAGAGATTCCTTTAAAAATAGACCGTTCACGGGAGGATCGCGGCGATATTGTTTCGGGAAAACTATCATGTGAAAAATGCCGCCGGATTTTTCCAATCCGGGAGGGTATTGCATTCCTCCTCATCGACCCCGATAGTTACCGGGGTGGCGGCCAATCACGGTACGATGACACGGAAATGGTAAACCGGTATCTCTGGAGCCACTATGCCGATTTGGCTGGAGTTTTGTCGACAGGAGAAGCAAATTCTGCCTGGGCGGAGTGTTTAGCGGAAACAGCAACAACTGCTCTGGATACGGGATGTGCGGTGGGGAGGCTCACTTTTGAAATGGGCTCTCGCGGTCGGTGGGCAGTGGGGTGTGATCTCTCCCTCAACTTTGTGCGGATGGCGCGACTACTGGCCACTGAACGGCGATGTACGTTTTCACTGCCGCTCGAAGGCAATCTGAGGGAATCATTCAGTTTTGAATTGCCCGAACACCTCTGTTCCGATACCGTTGAGTTCGTTGTTGCAAATGCCCAGGCGCTTCCATTTGCCCGGGAAACTTTTCAACAGACAGCATCGGTAAACCTGCTGGATCGGGTCAGTTATCCGCTGGCGCATTTGTATGAGATGAACCGGGTTGCACACAAAGCTGGTGCCTCGTTTCTATTTGCGGACCCTTTTTCCTGGTCTGCCGTGTCAACTCCGGAAGATAAATGGCTTGGCGGAACAGCAACAGGGCCATATCGGGGAAGAGGACTCGATAATGTCCGTTCGCTGCTGCAGGGCAAAGACCGTATTATTGCACCTGTCTGGAATATCATTCGAGAAACACGCATCTCCTGGGCGATGCGCACGCACACGAATCACACAGAGATCATTACAAGCGAAGTACTGGTTTCAACCAGGTAGAAAGCAGCGATGATGTGGCCGCTGCCGTACCGTTTCAACACAATACCGGCTACTCCAATGCTGTTACCGTTCCTCTCCATCCGTTGACGTTCTCCTTTCCTGTCCCCTCAATACGTAATGCCATTGATTTTCCGAAGGGTATTTACAGCGCCACTATCTACGATATACTCCCGTAGCAACCATCCTACACGGGGGCTCCGATATGCTGAACTCCACTCTGCAAGAATACTGCGAAGCAATCTTTGATACTGATTCTGACCGGGCACTGCAGATTGTACATAGTGCCTTTGAAAACGGCGTCTCCGCCGAGGATATTGTTTTCCGGGTCGTTATCCCTTCTATTGAGCAGTTTCTGACCGCCCTAGTTGAAAATCAGAACAGCCTTGCCCAGCACTTTCTGGCTTCACAGGTTGCTGCCGAAGTTGTTGAGGAGATGCTGCCGCGATTTTTGCAGAAGCCGGTGAGTGCCGGCCAGATGGTTATCGGGACGTCTCCCGGGGACTATCATGGCTTGGGCAAGCGGATCGTCAGCGGCTGTTTGAAGGCGCAGATGCTTGGCGTAATTGACTTGGGACTCAATGTATCTGCAGAGCGCTTTGTTGATGCGGCACTGGAGAATAACGCCCAGATCATTGGAATCTCCTCCATGATGGTTCATACGGCACGTGGAGAGAACGGCTGCCGGAAGGTGCGCCGGATTCTTCAGGAGCGCGGCCTGGAGGAGCATATTAAAATCATTGTCGGAGGTGCTCCGTACCGGTTTGATGATCAGTTATACCGGCAGGTCGGTGCGGATGCCTGGGCTGAAAACGGCATTGTTGCCGCGGCTGTCATAACCGGATTAATTCGCGAGGTAACGCCCCTATGAACGGCATGGAACGCCTGTCAGCGGCAATCAACGGTACTGCGGCCGATCGCATTCCGATATTCTGCAACCTGATAGACCAGGGGGCGAAAGAGCTTGGCATGTCACTGGAGGAGTACTATGCCCGTGGTGAACATGTTGCCGCTGCCCAACTGCAGATGCGGGAGAAATACGGATACGACAACCTCTGGAGCCTCTTTTATGTCGGCAGGGAAGCAGGACTGTTTGGCTGCCGGAGGATGATCTATGCTCCGGACGGCCCGCCAAATGTTGGCGAAATGGTCATCAAAACAGTCGATGACATTGCACGCCTGACGGTCCCCGATTCCATTTCCGATCACCCGGCTTTTGCCGAGGAGCTGAAGTGTCTGCAGATACTGCGACAGGAGGCAGGCGGGAAATATCCGATCTGTGCATACATAACTGCGAGCATGACCCTGCCGGCAATTCTGATGGGGATGGAGAAATGGTTGCCGCTGCTGCTGCGAGGTCCTGTCGACCTCCGGGACGAGCTGCTCTCGAAATGCCACGAGTTTTTTGTCAAAGAGGTGGCGGCATACCGGGCTGCCGGAGCGGATGTTCTGGTATATTCCAACCCGTTCGGGTCTATCGATTTTGTACCGTTCAGGTTATTTGAAGAGCTGTCGCTTCCCTGGATAAAAAAGGATATCGAGGCGGCCGGGGTGCAGGGAATGGTCTATTACTGCGGCAGTGCCCGGATCAACATGGTTATTGATCGAGTGCTGGCAGAGACCGCTATCAAGGCCTATTACCTGAGCCCATTGGATGATGTTGCCGAAGGAAAGCAGGCTATTGCCGGTCGCGGGCTCTGCTGTGGCGTGATTAATGACATCAGGATGATTGACTGGTCACCTGCAGAAGTGCGGCTTGAAGTAAAGCGGCTGATTGAGGCGGGTAAACCGGGTGGAAAGTTTCTCTTCGGCACCCTGCTCATGCCTTATAATATTCCGGAACAGAATATCAGGGCACTGGTAGATGCCGCAACCGAGTTTGGCCGCTGGTAAGCCGAAGGTATGATCATGACCGAGGAACGGATACTTCTGCTTGGCTGCGGTATTCTCCGGAAGGAGATTCGTCACCTTATTGCCAAGAACAACTGGGCGCTTGATACCTTTTTCATCGATTCAATGCTGCATGTCGATTTTGAGGCATTGGAATCAGCGTTGCGCAAGGCACTTGCCCGAAACGCCGGGCGAAGAATTCTGGTTTTTTACGGAACGTGCCATCCCCTTATGGATCAACTGCTGCAGGAGGCAGCGGTAGCGCGGACAACGGGGCAGAATTGTGTCGAGATGCTGCTGGGGAATGAAAAATTTACCCATGAGTTATCAAATGGCGCGTATTTTCTGCTTGAAGATTGGGCGCTTCGGTGGGACTACATGATCCTGAAAACCTTTGGTACGAACCCCACGGTAACCAGCGCCATATTTCAGGGAGACCGAAGCAACTTCCTCTGTCTCCGCACTCCCTGTTCCGGCGATTACACTGCTCAGGCAGAAGCGGTGAGCCACCAGATCGGGCTTCCACTGCGCTGGCTGGATGTGTCACTTGAACATCTCGAAGCATATTTGAGCGATGCCATTACTTCCATGAATCGAGTCGCGCAATGAAACAGAAAACTACTCCCGATAGAGCCGAAGAGTTTGATGTGCTGAACAGGCGGTTTTTCCGCCTGGCCGAAGAAAAATCTTTTCTTCAGCTGGTTCTCGCTCTGATCAATAAGATGATCTCCGTTTCCGGGTTGGATAACCTTGTCGATAATATCCTGGAGGGGTTGCTCAATATCATTGGTGGCACCAATCTGATTCTCTATTATCAGATCGACAGCACTCTCTATTACGCCGACCTTGGCGGAGAAAAGAAACAGCTTGAACGGATCGATGATGCCGGCGTCAGCACTGTTTTCAGCAGCGGCACTCCGCTGGAAGAGGAACTTGATTTCGCTGACACCCAACTGATGACGTCGGAATTTTGTAAGGCATATACCTGGATCTACCCGCTGAAGATCGGTTCCGATGTAATCGGAGTCCTTAAAATTGAAAACCTTCATATAAGCATGCAGACAATCTCATCGCATCTGTTGACGTTGTTCAGCTATATGGCAATGAGTATCAATAATGAAATATTGGGTCAGACGAGGCTTAAACTGGCCTATGACGAAGTTGCCCGGGAAGTGGCGGTACGCCGCACGACCGAAGAGGAACTGCGCCGTTCACAGGAGCAGCTTGAAATCCGGGTTGAGGATCGTACTGCGGAACTAAAACGGGCAAACGCGTTACTGAGAGCAAGTCACGAGTCCTACCGATGCATAGTTGAAACCTCCTCCGATGGATTCTGGCACCTGGACAGCAGCGGCAGAATACTTGATGCCAATTCCAGCTACTCCAAGCTATCCGGATATTCCACGGAAGAGCTGCTCGGCAGAAAAACTGCCGACTTTGAAGCAATTCAGTCTCAGGCTGAAATTCTGGATCGAATAAATCATCTGCTCAAGACCGGAAGTATTCTCTTTGAAACACGGCACCGCCGTAAGGATGGTACGCTGTGGGATGTGGAGGTAAGTGCAAGTTATCTCGGTTCGGGTGACGGGCATATCTTTGCCTTTTTGCGCGACATTACCGGACGCAAGCGGGCAGCAGCGTCACTTTCCTCTGCCAACGCCCTGTTCCAGATCGTCATAAATACGGTTCCCGTACGGGTATTCTGGAAAGATCTGGAACTCCGCTATCTCGGCTGTAACCGCGCGTTTGCCGAAGATGCAGGCGTTACTTGTCCGGGTGACGTGATCGGCAAAGATGACTATCAGTTTGTTACACGAGGGCACGCCGACGAGTATCGCGCCGATGACCTGAGCGTTATTGAGTCAGGTATCCCCAAACTCTTTTACGATGAAATGCAGACCTCTCCGGACGGTGTTGAAATGTGGCTACGAACATCCAAGGTGCCGCTTCGTAATGAAATGAATGAAATTTTTGGAGTTCTTGGCATCTACGAAAATATTACCGCATATAAACGCACCGAGGAAGCTCTGCGCGAGAGCAACGAAAAATTCTCGGTTGCTTTTAACTATGCACCGATAATGTTCAGTATCACCAGACTTTCAGATGGTGTTTATCTGGATGTGAATCAGCATTTCCTCACGGTTAGCGGGTTTAGCAGGGAGGAGGTTATCGGGAGGACTTCTCTTGAGCTGGGGTGGATGTCGCCGGCGAATTGGAATGAATTAAATGAACAGTTACATACATATGGCAGAATTCACGATGCTGAGTTGTGCCTGCATTCAAAGTCCAATAAAACAATACTCTGTAAGTACTGGGGTGAAATTATAACCGTTGCCGGACAGGAACATCTCCTTTCCCTCGGGCTTAATATCACTGAGCATCGCAGAGTAGAGCAGCAGCTGCAGCAAGCGCAGAAGATGGAGTCGGTGGGCAGGCTTGCCGGAGGTGTGGCTCACGATTTTAATAACATGTTGACTATTATAAATGGATACGCACAACTCGCCCTCATGGAAACAGATCCGTCCATTACTTCATATCATTATATGGAAGAGGTTCTGAACGCTGCCAACCGTTCTGCCGACGTCACCAGACAGTTGCTGGCTTTTGCCCGTCAGCAGGCGGTTGTTCCGAGGATACTTGATCTCAATGACACTGTTTCAGGTATGCTTAAAATGCTGCGGAGACTGATTGGTGAGGATATAGACCTGGAATGGGACCCGGGTTATGAACTTCTGAAGGTAAAAATTGACCCTACCCAACTTGATCAGATCATGGCAAACCTCTGCGTCAACGCACGGGATGCCATTTCCGGTACCGGAAAAATATCCATCCGGACGGAAAACTTTACGCGTGAAGAAACCGGATGGGAAGAACAGGCAGACGTGTTATCAGATCAGTTTGTAATGATTTCAGTCTGTGACAATGGCTGCGGCATTCCGAAAGACGTCATAGATCATATTTTCGAACCTTTTTATACGACCAAAGAAGTTGGCAAGGGAACCGGTCTGGGATTGGCAATGGTCTACGGCATTGTCACTCAGAACGGAGGAACTATCAGGGTTTACAGTGAAATCGGGCAGGGAACAACATTTCGGATATATCTTCCCGGATTAGTGGACAACAATGCAGCTGCCGCAAAAGAAAAGCAGACGGTTGTTGGCGGGAATGAGACGATACTATTGGTAGAAGATGAAGCGGCGATTATGCATTTAGGCACAAAAATGTTGACAAAGCTTGGATACACCGTACTTTCCGCCAATTCTCCCGGAGAAGCACTGCGTCTTGCTGAAGAACATCACGACCAAATCAACCTTTTGCTTACCGACATTATAATGCCCGGAATGAACGGGCATGATCTGTCAGTGCAGCTGCTTTTGTCCAATCCCGATATGAAATGCCTGTTTATGTCCGGGTACACTGCTGATGTCATGACGGGAAGAGGCAACTTGAACGAAAAAATGTGCTTTTTGCAGAAGCCGTTCAATATGGATTCACTGTCTAAAAAGATCAGGGAAGCACTCTCTTGACTTCAGATCGCATTATGCTGCATTTTTAATGCGTGCAGCCGGTCAGTTTGCCTCGGCCTTCTGATTAAGGGAGTTGAACACCATGTCAAGCACACTTTTCTGTCGAGCTTCAAACTTGTTCAGCACGGCGAGACAGGTGCCCATCGGACAGATATCATGAAGAAAGTCTGCGTCTCTCCCTGAAAGTATAACTATTCTGTTTTTGTCCATTCCGGCACCCACGGCAAATCTGAGAAGCTTGAGCCCGTCCATGGCCGGCATTTCGAGATCGATAAGCATGAGATCATAGCTGCCCACTTTAATGGAATGGAGCGCCGACATCGGATTGTTGCAGATATCTACCTGCAGCAACGGGAAATTGTCGGCAATATACCCCGCCAGAAAACGGGTAAAAGCTGGTTCGTCATCAATTAGCAGTATTCTTCCCATAATTCACCATTATAACGCATTCGAGGTGTGTGGGGAATAAAAATGATCCCAATGAAATTATCTTTATATGGGAGCTGCAGGATACAGGAAATAAACCGCTTTTCCGGTGGTAGTGACAGAGTAATTCAGAACAGGTATTTTGACCGGTTGGTGAAGTAGGTGCGCTGGCGAAAAATAAAGATGGAAAGCAGCAGGATAGCGGCTATGGCACTGACATTACTGGTGAGCAGTCCATGAGCATCAATTTTTTTGCCGACAAGATTCTCCAGTTCTGCGGTGGTTATCAAGAGTAGATTTGTCAGCGTATTCACGACTTCAAAAGCGTTATACCCAAGCAGTAAATACCAGGTCAGGTGTTGCCTCTTCATGAGTCCCAAAAAAAGATACAGGCATATAAGGCTGTCAAAAAACACCAGCTGACCAGCAACTGTCCCGTGATAAATCACTCCAAAAAATGGAATAGGCTGACCGTAGCTGGAAACTGTCAGCATGAAAAAGAACAGATACAGCCCACCAAGCAGAGTCATGCCCAGTGGTCGCCCCGGTTCCTGCTCGTTATGACTGCCACCGTATTTCACACCGTTCCCGCTTTACGGCCATAACCGTTATGGATGGTTTGATTTACGCATGTCGCTGATAGCCACGCACACAAATATAACCAGAAGGATAAATCCGCAAAAAATCCAATCTGCCGTGCTGAAACCGAACATGATCAACTCCTCCTGAAAGCTTCTGCCGCCTCTGCCATCAGGCCAATCTCCTGATAGCAGGTTCCAAGAAGATAGTAAACCTGATTCATTGGAAACTGTTCGGAAAAAATGGTGTCGGCCAGCACATCTTGTATGATGGAAACGGCATCAGCGCTGTTGCCGCTGTAATGCTGTTCAACAGCGATCGAGATCGCCGTGAGATAGTCAAGCGGCGGCACCATCGGTATTTTGCCCGCCTGAATTCCGGCAATACGGGATTCCACACGCGATCGCTCCGCTGGCTCCAGAAGGTGGAGAATCTCACTCCATACTTCAACAGCGCGGTCATAGCGTCCCAGTACATACAATGCCTCACCATATTCGTATGCGATATGGTGGTCCTCAGGATTAAGGCGCAGAGCTGTTTGCAACAGTTTTTCTGCCGCGTACCAACAGCTTACAGCGTGCTGCATACTGGACAGGTTTGATCCCTTGTCAACATATGTCCTGGCAATTTCCAGTGGAAGCCTGCCATTCTCGGGGTCCAGTAACGCCATTATTTTGAGTAAATTGATCTTGCGATCCAGGTATGGGGTGTCAACTTCCTTCTCATCAAGCATGATGATCTGGGCACCCAATTCGGAAATAATATGCGGATAGGCGTCGTTCAGTACAGCGGCATAAATGCCGGCACCGGCACAGTCCGGATTGAGCCGTAAAGCCTGATATATACCGCGTCCTACCATGTCATAGTCCGGTACACCTGTGTCCAACGAAAAAAAATCTTCCTCCAGTAACGGGATGGGCGGCTTGCCATCCCAGAGAATCGCCACCATGCCGTCCCTGCCGCTCAGCAGGTAGCCGCCAGGTGGTGTGATATACTGTATTCCGTCCAAAGGAGTCGGCTCCAGTTGCAGAATGTGATTCATCGTTGCATTTCCTCTCTTCCCGGGAAGGTGTTGATACCGGCATGAGCGCCGATAATTCGGTAAATCTCCACTTCGTCCCACGGTTCATCCATTATTCCGTCGTGGATCGCCCAGCTTCTCCCATGTACCGTGCGCTCCATTCCGGGCATTCTAAAGGGGGTTGAACCGTCGAGCCGTAGATAATATCTCCCCCCCGGCTGAAATTCACGGTCAATCTCCAACATCAATCGTCTGCCGCGCAGATAATCGAAACCGTATTTTTCGTAACGGATGGCATTATCATATGAGAGCGGCTCGGCTACAATCATTTCGATTCCAAGCGCATCGGTGAAACGCTCAAGCAGCGGGAAAAAGGCTGTAAACAGCTGCAGGCCGTGATGGGTCTGGTTTGGAAACAGGCCGGCCTGCATGGCCCGGAGTTCTTCCGGAATATTACGCCCGTGGGATGCGAACCAATTGTTAACTCCCCGGTCATCAACATCAACAGCGTAGCGAGGAGCGTTCGGGTCTCGAATGATGCAGAAGCTGAGTTCCATCTGGTGAAACTGGGTATCCGACAATTCAAGAAAGAAAACCACCACCCCATCATCCGGTTGTGAGCGGGCCTCAATCCTCACCAGCGACAAGCCATGCGGAGCAATGATCGATACCAATCTCTCACCGGTCGCATTGCTGAAGGAATTCTCTGCCAATCCGAGAAAATCACGCAGGCGCTGTGGCAGAAGGCAGGAATAGATCTGCTCCTTCTCTGCTTCACCCAGGCGGTTAATAGCCTGAATTGATGAAAGAGCGTGTCCGGAGGCGTCAGTCAGCTGACTATTGTGGGGAAGCCGTGCCATATCAACTCAAAATGCGAGGGAAAATGGTTTGTTTAATTCGGGCGATACTTTTCTCTACGGAGGTCAGTGCATGTGAGCGGTCTTCTTCCTGTGACCAATGCATGGCATCAAGCAGAACCCGATTTTGATAGCCGAGCGCTTCAATCTTGTCAACGAACGCGGCAGGCAGACGCGGATCCAGTGTGACGCTGTTCATAATCGCCCAGGCCAGCGTCCAGGCACGAGCAGTATTCATCAGGTCGTAACCGCCACCCCCAAGGGCCACCCACGGGATTTTAAGTCGCTTTATTTTTGAGAGCATCTCGCTGTAGCTATGGGTCGTAATCTCCAGATTTGTAAGTGGATCGGTGCGAAAGGTGTCAGCGCCGATCTGGGTGACGATAATATCAGGGTTAAAGGCGGCAATAAGCGGGTAGGCGATTTCATCAAATGCTTTCATATAGATGGCATCATCGGTGTGAGCCAGCAGCGGTACATTAACAGAATACCCCGTTCCCCGCCCCTCTCCGATTTCGTTCTCAAAGCCGGTACCGGGGAAAAAATAAATACCACTTTCATGGAGAGATATTGTCAACACCTGATCGGTGTCGTAATACGCTTCCTGAACGCCATCTCCGTGGTGAGCATCGATATCCAGATACAGAACGCGCCGCCCTCGTGCAATAAGCCAGTCTATGGCAATAACCGCGTCATTCAAATATGAAAAACCGGATGCTTTGGCGCGGTGGGCATGGTGCCATCCGCCCGTCAGGTTAAAGGCAATGTCAAAATGTTCCTCTTCCACCAGGCGTACAGCCTCAAATGTTGCTCCGGCTCCAAGTGCGGCACACTCGTATAATCCCTTGAATACGGGACAATCAGCATCTCCGAGGCCAAACCTGAAATCGGCCCGCGGCTCCTCTGAGGCGCTGAACTCCTTAAGCCGGGCGATATAGGCAGGGTCATGGAATGACAGCAGAAGTTCGTCGGGTATCGGTTGACAGTCACGGATGTGCATATTGGGGAGTGTCAGCAGCCCATAGGCGTCCATCAGGTCATACGCCAGATGGTTGCGCTGCAGTTTGAACGGGTGATCATCGCCGTAATTGAAATTGCCAAAAAGCGGGGAATATATCAAAGCGGTACGGCAAGGGCGCATCAGCGGGTCTCTTGGCAGAATGGAAAGTCATATCGTGAAAAAATTCTTTGAAGCGCATAATTCAGGATAAAAGTGGAGTAAATCAACACGAGGTTTATTCACGCAGGAGCATCTTGTCAGCTATTTGTTCGGTCGGCAAGACAAAATCACAAAGCTTCGGTACGAACTCATATTGCAAGCCTGTTCCAGTGCAGGTGATGACAATTTCTCCTCGTAGTTCAACATCACATAGCCGCTCTTATAATTTAAATTGGCGAACAAGTCTCTGAAGCTCTTCCGCGTTACAGTGAAGTTGCGTTGCTGCTGTTGCAGATTCCTGTGCACCCTGCGAGGTCTGTTGTACTACTCCGGTTATTTGCTGCATGTTGCCGGATATTTCACTGGTTGTGGCTGTCTGCTCCTCTGCCGCTGTAGCAATCTGGTTAACCTGCATCGCAACATCATTAACCTGCTGGAGTATGTCTTCCAGCGCTCTGCCGGATTTTTCCGCTTCGATTGTACCGGCCTCTACCTGATGAACGCCCTGTTCCATTGCGGCGACAGCATCTTTTGTTTCACTCTGAATGGCCTTGATCATCTCGCCAATCTCTCTCGTAGCCCGTGTTGTTCTTTCAGCAAGCGCACGAACTTCATCAGCAACGACGGCAAAACCTCTGCCTTGCTCACCGGCTCGTGCGGCTTCAATCGCCGCATTAAGTGCCAATAGATTGGTCTGATCAGCAATATCCTCAATTGTGCCAATTATCGCTCCAATCTGATCGGAACGCTCCCCGAGGCTTGAAACAGTTCGAGCAGAATTTTGAACCCTTTCAGCTATCTGGCTCATTACTGCCACGGTATTATGTACCACGACCGCACCGTTTTGAGCTGATAGAGACGCTCGCTGCGCTCCTTCAGCCGCCATCTGACAGTTTTGAGCAATGTCCCCGGATGTAGCTGACATATCCTCACCTGCAGCAGCGATAGTGGACGTTTGAGCTGCAATTTCTTCGGCACCGGATGCAATCTGCCCTGCTATATTTTGGAGCTGCTGAGACTCTGCGGCAACATTTTCTGAAGTATTGGCAATATGAGATATAATCTTTCGCATGGTGTCCTGCAGGCTTCCAATAGAGCGGATTATGGTACTTATCTCTGTATTACGCAGGGCGGAGATTTGTTGTGTGAGGTCTCCCTCCGTCATTTTTGCAAGATATGTCAAAATGCGCTGTAAAGGCTCATTTACGGACCAGAACAGGAGGGCGCTGAAAATCATCCCCAAAAGGACAAAGAGTGCAGTTGAGGCAATTGCATAATATACCGGTAAACTCCTCCCCGCTCCGACAGCAACAATAACGCAAAAACTGTAGCATACGCAGAGAAGTGATATTCTAACCCGAATTGTTAGTCCACGATATAGTTCCAATGCGAAATTCATCTGTGTCCTCCCTGCTGATTGTCGCAACGTAGTGTAACCGAATACTTATCGGTGGACAACTTGTTAGTTGAAGTACAGCGGACTTTGTTTTCTGAGAAGCTCGTATAATTTTGCGACAATGGTTGCTTCACGTAAGTATTACGATACACTTATGCATATTCCTGTCTCAGCAGCACATTTCATCCAAGGCTAAATCTATGATGGTCAAAGTATCTACAACGGGGATAACGGTGTTATGAGTTTGTCTTGGCAATCCACACTACGTAAGCTATTGCTTGAATTAGGCATAGCTCTGCTTGCGATCTGCGTTGCCGCGCTGATCAGAAAGTATTTTCTGGGGGCGCTGGAGGCACGTATCGTCTGGGTGACGTTTTATCCGGCAGTTATGATTGCGTCCCTCTACGGTGGGTGGCGGGCAGGTCTGCTCTCTACCACTGCCTCATGTCTCGTTGCCATGTATGCGTGGCCGTTATTCATAAATCACCCGTTTATCAAGGATTACGGCGACCGGTTGGGATTGTTTGCCTTTATCTTCAACTGCGTCATGATCTCATTTGTTGCCGAAGCAGCGAGGCGGGCGCGGGCGCAGGCTATTCAATCAAAAGAACAGGCAGAAGCAGCCAATCGTGCTAAAAGTGCTTTCCTGGCCAACATGAGCCATGAACTGCGAACCCCCCTGAATGCCATTCTCGGGTTCTCACGACTACTCAATAACGACCCCGTTGCCACCGAGGGTCAAAGAGGATATTTAACCATTATTGAGAACAGCGGTGAGCACCTGTTAAACCTGATCAATAACGTGCTGGCTATTTCAAAAATAGAGGCAGGTCGGGTTGATCTGGAAAATATGGATGCCGACCTCCATCAAATTCTGCATGAGATGAGTTCACTCATGTACGCCAAGTCCGGGCCAAAAGGTATCAGCTTTGTCGTTGAGCGCTCTCCGGACCTCCCCCGCTACATAACCGTCGATCAGGGTAAGTTACGCCAGATTCTGATTAACCTGACAGGGAATGCCGTCAAATTTACTAATGCCGGCGGGGTTATTCTGCGTGCCGGTGTCGTGCCGGGGTTCGAATCCTCTTCGCAAATGCGCGTGCGTTTTGAAATTGATGACAGCGGCCCGGGAATATCCAGGGAAGATAAATCAAGGCTTTTCACCCCCTTTGTTCAGGTGGGCACCCGTTCTTCCATGGAAGCCGGCACAGGGCTCGGCCTGGCCATCAGCAGGCAGTATGTCGAGTTGATGGGGGGAAAAATCGATGTTGAAAGTGAGCCGGGTAAAGGGTCACGCTTTTATTTCGAGCTGCCGGTGACAATCCCTGCGGTTGAAGCCACCTCTGCCGTGCAGCACGGCCGGATTATAGCACTTGCCAAAGGACAGCCCCGCTATCGAATTCTCATTGCCGAAGATCAACCGGAGAATCGCCTGCTATTGCACAAAGTGCTTGCCCCGCTGGGCTTTGAACTGCGCGATGCGGTAAATGGTCAAGAGGCTGTAGCAATCTCTGCCGAGTGGAATCCCCATCTGATCTGGATGGATATACGGATGCCGGTAATGGACGGCATAGAGGCGACCCGGCGGATTAGAGGCACAGATGCCGGTGCCGAGGTTGCCATTATCGCACTGACGGCCCATGCACTGGAAGAAGAAAGTCGCGAGATCTTGGCTGCCGGTTGTGACGATTTGGTTCGCAAACCGTTTCGGGAAAGTGATTTATTTGAGGCAATGGCCCGGCATCTTGGACTTGAATATGAATACGAATATGAGCTGAAACCGACGACCCAAGGAGGAAATGACACCTGTGCGGAACATTTTAATGCTCTGCCTGCCGATATAATACATCAGTTACACCAGGCAGTGGTTGAACTGGATACTGCCCTCACCCTGAAGCTGATCGGAGATATTACCACCTATGATGCTGCATTAGGAGCTGCCCTGGAAACGAAAGCACGAAATCTTGAATACCGTCATCTACTGCTGATGCTGGATAATGCCGTCCATGACGGGGCGGTTACGATACCTGAAGGGACTAATTCATGAATAGTGAGGAAATTAAAAAATCCGTCCAGCATGAGATTCTAATTGTCGACGATACACCGGCCAACCTGCAATTGCTGGCCACTATCCTCACTGATCATGGCTATCGGGTGCGCCCTGCTTCAGATGGTCTGCTTGCATTGCAATCCGCGGCGGCAAAAGCGCCGGATTTGATACTTTTGGATGTCAGGATGCCACAGGTTGACGGCTACGAGGTTTGCCGACGTCTCAAAGCGGACGCACAGACTCGCACTATTCCGGTGCTTTTTATCAGTGCGTTGGCCGATTCCTCTGAAAAGGTCAAGGGCTTCGAGGCCGGCGGTCTTGATTATATCACCAAACCTTTTGCTGCCGCTGAGGTCCTGGCGAGAGTTGGCCTCCACATTCGCCTTAGTGAAATGACCGAGCATCTTGAAGAAATGGTTCGCGAACGAACTGCTAACCTGGAAAACGAAATAGAAGACCGCAGGCTTGCACAGGAACAGTTACAGGAGCAGACTGCTCAGCTTGAAGAGGAAATCTCGGAGCGGCAAATCGCCCAAGAGTCTCTCCAGGAACTGACTGAAGAGCTTATGGCGACCGATGAAATGTTACGCGAGCAGATCGCAGAATATGAACTAAGCCAGGAGAAGCGTAAAAAAGCCGAAGAGGAGTTGAAAGAGAGCATTCAATTACTTAACGATGCCCAACGTCTCGCCAGAATTGGCAGTTGGTCATTGGATGTCGCATCCAATGAAATGTCCTGGTCCAATCAAATGTATGAAATTTTCGGATATGACTCTCAACTGGCACCCCCTGAATTTTCTGAACATAAATTATTTTTCACAAATGAGAGTTGGGATCTCCTGAATCAGGCGATGGAAAATATCAAGAGCAGTGGCATACCATATGAGCTTGACCTGGATGTGGTTCGACCGGATGGACAGAAGCGCCAAGTGAGCGTGAAGGGAAGCCCCGTCAGGAATGAGTCAGGACAGATTGTTCGATTGTATGGAACAAAGCAGGATGTTACGGAGCGCAAACAGATTGAACGTGTCCAACTTTTTCTCGCCGAGGCATGTAGCGGAGCGGCTGAGGGAGAGCACTTCTTTACCATGCTGGCCCGCTATCTGGGGCAAAGTCTTGATATGGATTACGTCTGCATCGATCGTCTGGAGGGAGATAACCTGACCGCTCGGAACCTTGCAATCTGGTGTGACGGTAACTTTAAGGAGAACCGGACCTACACCCTGAAAGACACTCCCTATGGCGATGTGGTCGATAAGCAAACCTGCTGTTATCCCTCCGAGGTATGTCGATTGTTTCCCACTGATCAGACGCTTCAAAACCTGGAAGCTGAGAGCTTTCTGGGTGTGACCCTCTGGGGCCGCACGAATAAACCGATTGGATTGATTGCGGTTATTGGACGAAAGCCCCTGCATGACAGGTCTCTGACGGAATCAGTTTTGAATCTGGTGACTCTGCGCGCAGCCAATGAGCTGGAGCGGCTGGATGCCGAAGAAGAGCAGGTCAGGACCGAAGCCCAACTTCAGCAGGCCCAGAAAATGGAGGCTGTGGGGCGGTTGGCTGGTGGTGTCGCTCATGATTTCAATAACATGTTGAGCGTCATTCTCGGTCATGCGGAACTTGCGCTTTTGGGTACGGATCCATCCGTGCCGCTCTATGAACATCTAACGTTAATCCAGAATGCAGCCAACAGATCAACCGCTTTGACGAGGCAGCTGCTGGCATTTGCCCGCAAACAGACCATTGTCCCGAAAGTGCTGGATCTTAATGATGCCGTGTCCGGCATGCTGAAGATGTTACAACGACTGATTGGCGAAGATATTCGTCTCACCTGGCAGCCAGGCACTGAGCTTTGGCAGGTCAAGGTAGATCCCTCCCAGATTGACCAGATTCTGGCAAATCTCAGTGTGAATGCTCGGGATGCTATCGCCGATGTCGGCATGATTACCATTGAAACCGGGAACTGTACATTTGATGAAAATAACCACGCAGATCATCCGGAAATCTTGGCCGGTGACTATGTATGGATTTCTGTGAATGATAATGGGTGTGGCATCGACAATGAGACACAGGCCCATATTTTTGAGCCATTTTTTACGACAAAAGCACCTGGTGAGGGGACCGGCCTCGGCCTGGCAACAGTTTTCGGCATTGTCAAGCAGAACAAAGGTTTCATCAACGTCTACAGTGAACCGGGTATGGGCGCAGCGTTCAAGATTTATATCCCCAGATATCTGGGCCGTGACGAACATACGACCTCAGAAAGTGTCGAGATTCAGATCCCTCGCGGTAATGAAACCATCCTGGTTGTTGAAGACGAGCCAGCTATCCTGAATATGACCAAGAGGATACTTGAAAAGCAGGGATATACGGTGGCGACAGCAAACACTCCGGGTGAGGCTGTCCGTTTAGCCAAAGAGTATTCCGGTGGATTTCAGCTGCTTGTGACCGACGTTATCATGCCGGAGATGAACGGTCGCGATCTGGCCAAAACTCTTTTGTTACAACATCCGAATATCAGGTGTCTTTTTATGTCCGGATATACTGCGGATGTCATTGCCCACCATGGTGTACTCGATGAGGGAGTTCATTTTATTCAGAAGCCGTTCTCATTGTCAGGTTTGGCTGTCAAGGTACGGGAAATTTTGGACGTGTAGATTTTACACAACGTGACAAGACCATCGTAAAACCAGGTGTTCAAAGTGGTAGACAGATTCCACATTGCCAATCATGCCATACCGCAGTAACACAAAAGCCGAACCAGTTATGGTTCGGCTTTTGTGTTACTGCGGAGAAAATCTTTAAAACAATCATGATGACCCACGCTTTGAAATACGGTGGGACATATGTGATCGGGCCTGGGTGTTGAGATCGGCACGATCTCAACACCCAGGCTATCTCCCCGTGGTATTTTCAATAATTGCTATCAGTGGCAACGTTACTGTAAACACCGCACCGTATTCGCTGTTATGAGCCTCGATTGTGCCAAAATGGTTGAGGACGATTCGGTTCGCAATTGCAAGACCAAGGCCGGTCCCCTGATGTTTCGTTGTATAAAACGGCTTGAAAATCTGTGGAAGCATGTCTTTTGGTATCCCCCCCCCAGTGTCCTCAACCGTTGCAATTGCGACCTTTCTGTCAAGCGTTGGTTTTCTAAGTGCCAAAGTCATGTGCCCACCGGTCGGCATTGCATCACAGGCGTTTAGTATGAGGTTGAGAAAAACCTGTTTCAGTTGGTGGGCGTCGCCAAGCAGATCCCATGGCTGCTCATCACAGGTAAATGATACGGATATGTTCTGATCTTCAAAAGTAGTTGTGCAGTTTGCGAGGCAATCCTGAATAACCTCTTCCAGATTGCAGGATCGGAAGCAGATCGTCGGCTTGCGTGAAAAAGCAAGGATTTCAGCAAGCATTTTCTCCAATCGATTCACTTCAGAATAAATAGTCTCGGCATACAGATGTTCACGCGAGTCCACCGGTAAATATTTGAGAAGTCGGCCCGCAAACCCTCCAATAGTGATAAGCGGGTTCTTCAGTTCGTGGGACAGGTTGACCGCCATTTCGCCGATTGACGCCATACGTTCTCCATGCAGCAAACGTTCCCGTGCATCCCGGAGGTTTATGTTGGCGTCTTCAATGCGGTTGTACAGCATCGAATTTTCGATCGCCATACCGGCCTGATTGGCGAAAAGCTGTAGAAAATGAAGATTGTCGTTTGAAATAGGGCGATTGGAATCTGGATTCTCAACGACGATCATGCCGATGGTTGTCTCCCGGGCAACAAGCGGAACGGCGGCGAATTGTCCTTTACACAGCGACCTGATGAATCCGCAGGAATCACACTTGTGGCAGTGGGTATCATCGGAGCGGCAGAGATTTCGTGCGGTAACAATTTGGTGCATGAGTGGGCAGGCGTCGTTAATCTCGATACGTGTTGCGCGCACCTGAGAACAAAATTGATCAGAACGCTGTTGCGAGAAAAGATCGTCGCTTATGTCCCAACGGCTCTCGAGCGGATCTTCTCCTCCGACGATCTGCAGTCCCTCGGACTGATTGCGTGTGATCCCCAGCATACCCTGAAGAACATCGGATTTTTCATTGCGCAGGAACAGGACAGAACGTTCAAACAGGTTTGAGGATGGTGTAGTAATCGCGGTAAGAATGAGGTGTGTCAACTTGTTGATGCGTATGGTTGAAAGCATTGTGTTACTGAACTGATACAGAAGCGTAAGTTCTGACAGGCGATTATCGGTCTCAGGAGAATGTAGTTGGTCATGAGCATTCATATCTGATCCTGCATAATTACATATTCAAGCGAGATAGGTAAGTGCTAAACCCGGCGTTCTCTTTCTTCAGCAGCAATTTTGCAGTCGATACATTGTGTCGTCACAGGCCGTGCCTTAAGGCGCGCTTCTCCGATTTCTTCTCCGCAATCATCACAGATACCAAATTCATTGGCTTCTATACGATCAAGTGCATCTTTGATTTTATTGATCAGTTTTCGTTCCCGGTCCCTGATACGTAACTCGAAGTTACGATCTGATTCCTGAGTGGCACGATCTGTCGGATCGGGAAAACTTAAGGCATCAGTCGTCATTTCCGTGACGGTTTTGCCCGCTTCACCCTGTAATGCTTTCATTTCCTCATTTAGTATGTTTCTGAAAAAATCAAGCTTGTCCTGTTCCATAGCCGACTCCAAATCTATCAAATAAACCGCAATTCTAGTGAGTACGGATCAATAAGTCCAGAAAAAAATAGGGGAATG